>DASTQB010000144.1:0-13194 GCA_035761985.1 Pyrinomonadaceae bacterium | reverse complement strand
ACGTCGACCACGCGACCGATCATCGCATCACCGACGGGCACCTGCATGATGCGTCCGGTGCGCTTCACCAGATCGCCTTCGCGAATCGACTGAAACTCGCCGAACAACACCGCACCGACCTTGTCTTCTTCAAGGTTGAGTGCAAGGCCGCGAACGTCATGCGGAAACTCGAGCAGCTCGCCGGCCATGACCTTCTCGAGGCCGTGCAGCTCCGCGATGCCGTCGCCGATCTTGATGACGGTTCCGACTTCCGTAACCGTGACGCCGGTTTCGAAGTTTTCGATCTGTTTGCGAATAATCTCGTTGATTTCGCTCGCTCTTATTGGTTCCATAATTCCTCTACAAACTTCGGCAGGTTTTACTGACCTACCAATCCTTCAGACAATCGCTCCAGGTGGTTTTGCACCGAGCCGTCGAAAATCGTTGAGCCGATGCGCGCAACCACACCGCCGATGATCGCCTCATCAGTATTAAAACTAAGACGAACTTTCATTCCCGTCGCAGCCGCGAGCGTATCGTGTAGTGCCGTCTTCAACTCTTCCGGAATCGGACGCGCCGTTGTTACTTCAGCAGCAACCACTCCACTACGCTCGTCAAGTACCTGACCGAACCGCTCGGCGATGTCTCGCAACTGAGCGAGGCGCTGATTTTTCAACAACACACGCAGAAAGCTCGAAGTGGTTTCTCTCACACGCGTGCGCGAGATCAGATCTTCGAGTACGTTCCGTTTTTGATCGTAAGCGACGGTGGGATTAGCAAAGACTTCTTTTAACTGCGGATTGCTTTCGATCATTGAAGCCCAACTGTCTAACTCCGCCTGGACTTCCCGTTCTTCACGTCGATCAACAGCCACATCGGCGAGGGCCGCAGCGTAGCGCCGTGCAACAGTCTGCAAACTCAAACCGTGGTCCTCCTCAACTCACCAATGCTCTCCTGAATCAAAAATGTATCGTCTTCAGGGCGCATCTGGCTTCGAATCGAATTGCGCGCGAGCTCGACGCTTCTATTCGCGAGATATTTGCGGAGCTCTCTTCGCGAAAGTTTCTGTGCTGTTTCCAATTCCCGCTGCGCCTGCTGATTGAGCTTTTCAATCTCGCGCTCAGTCGCGGCTGCCAGGCGCTTTCGCTCCGCCTGCGCTTCCTGTCTCGCCTGCTCGTGAATTGTTTTTACGTCGTCGTCGAGCCGTCCCAACATGCTGTCTGCTTCAGCAATACGCGCTAGTGCACGCTCGCGTTCAGCCTGGGCGTCGAGCAGTTCTTTCTGAATTGCTTCGCGACGTGAGAGCAGGGCTTCGTTGATTTTCTTTCGCAGGATCAGGATTGCTGCGACTGTGAACAGGGCGAGATTGAAGAACTTCCAGGCCTCAAGGCCAGGATAGTTCATCCACTCCCATCCTCCCGCACCTTCAGAAGCGATTAACAACAACATGGGTTTGTCTATTGAGGCGGTCGGCGCAGGACTTGCGAACTGATCAGGCTGCCGATCGCAGCCGCCTGCGAGTCGAGTTCACCCTTGACCGACTGCTCCTGCCGCCGGATGTTCTCGATTTCAGTCGCAACTTGTTGCGATACTCGTTCGCGATAGACCCGAACCTTTTCGTCCTTCTCCTTTAATCCTTCCGCACGCTCCTTTTCTAAGAGCTTGTAGCCGTCGACCCTGGCTTCGTGCAAAGCGTCGTGATATCTCCGGAGCTTTTCGTCGGTTTCGGCAGCGAGTGCTCGTGCTTCGCGACGCCTCCCGGTGATCTGTTTCTCGCGCTCACTCAAAATCTGGTTGATCGGCTTCAGCAAGGTCCGGTTAAGGATGAAGACCATAAGCGCCACCATAAAGAGGTGGAGCAGTAACGTACCGTCAGGAACCAGTTGGATTGAATTCTCTGCGAGAACCATTCGAAACTCTACTGTGTGAAAGTTGTGGCTGCCGAAAAGCGCGCGAGCATAACATTGCGAGCTGTGGCTGGTCAACTTGCGACATGATTCACAAGATGGATCAGGATTTACATGATTTCAAATCGGGGCCTGACTCGCGCCAGTTTTACCTTCTACATCGCACCGAGCTTGCCGTGTTATAGGTCCTATCGGTCTTATAGGTCCTATACGTCCTATAAAGACCTATTCCCTCTCATCCCATTTTAAATTCTACACTTGCGCTTGGCTCATCAGGAGGTTGTAGATCCGATCCAAGTCCTGTGAGTTGAAGAAGCTGATCTCCACGCGCCCGCGACCTGCTTCAGACATGTGAATCTTCACTTGGGTGCCGAGTGCGCGGCGGAGCTTGTTCTCTGCGGCCCGGATGTTTGGATCTTCGGCGCGCGGCGACGGCGACCCCTTCGCAGGCTTCTCCTCAGTCGCTTTGTGAACCATCTGCTCCAGGGCGCGAACCGAAAGCCCATCGTCCAGGATTCGCCTGGCCATGCGTCGTTGAAGATCCACATGACTCAAAGCGAGCAAGGTGCGCGCGTGGCCGGTCGAGAGACGTCCGTCGATCACGAGCTGCTGAAGATCTTCTGGGAGACGGAGCAGGCGTAAGTAGTTCGTGATGTACGACCGATCGCGCCCAACTCGCGACGCAAGGGCTTCCTGAGTCAGCCCCACAGTTTCGATCAGCTTCTTATATGCCTGCGCCTCTTCGATCGGGTTCAGGTTTTCGCGTTGAATGTTTTCGATCAACGCGATCTCCAGGAGACTCTCGTCCGGGACTTCTTTCACCACCACTGGAACCCGCGACAGTCCCGCCAGTTTAGCCGCGCGCCAACGTCGCTCGCCTGCGATCAACTCGTAACCGCCGTCACGTCGCCTCACGAGGAGCGGCTGCACGACGCCATGACTCCTTATCGACTCCGCCAAACCTTCCAGGCTTGCTTCGTCAAAATGCGTACGCGGCTGCTGCGGCCCCGGCACGATCGAGTCAATCTCAACTTCCGATGGCTCAGATTCCAAGTCGATCGTACGGTCAGAGGACAGGAGAGCTCCCAGCCCCCGACCGAGCGCTTTTCGATTCATGAATAATCTCCCTGGCTAGTTGTGAGTATGCTTCAGCCCCCTTGGAGTGCGCGTCATAACTGATTATCGGCTTGCCGTAACTGGGCGCCTCGGCAAGCCTCACGTTTCGGGGAATCACGGTCTGAAATACCTGCAGCCCGTAAAAATCGCGAAGGTCGGCAGCGACAGCGGCCGATAGATTAGTGCGCTCGTCGTACATCGTGAGCAACAGCCCTTCGATCATGAGACCGGGATTGTGGAGCCGTCTTATGCGTGCGAGCGTGTCGAATAACTCAGTCACACCTTCGAGCGCGTAGTACTCACATTGAATCGGAACCAGCAGCGACTTCGCAGCCGTGAGAGCGTTCAACGTCAGGAGCCCGAGCGATGGCGGGCAGTCGATGATGACGTAGTCGTATTCCGATTCGACACTCTCGAGCGCGCGCTTCAGCCGAAACTCGCGGTGCTCGATTTCGACCAACTCCACTTCCGCGCCCGCCAGATCTTTATTGGACGGAACCACGCTGAGCGACTCGATGGGCGTGGGCAGGATTATTCCCGAGAGCGGCTCGTCGAGAACAACGCTGTGATACAGGCCTCTCCTGAAACTGCCTCGCTGAATGCCGATTCCCGAGGTCGCATTTCCCTGCGGATCTGCGTCGACGAGAAGGACACGATGGCCCCACTTGGCGATGATGGCTGCGAGGTTTACGGCGGTGGTGGTTTTCCCAACCCCGCCTTTTTGGTTTGCGACGGCTACAGATTTAGCCATTTATAAGCGGATTAGCTTTCCACTAGATCTATTTTTAGGCGCCCTAACCTAACACACTCCGCCCCTCGCGGGCCACAAAAGAGATGTTTCACGTGAAACCCACGAGACAAGGATATGGCCTATAGGTCGCAGGGGACCTATAGGTCCTATAAAAAGCCGCCGAACAATGTTTCACGTGTCCCGTTACACGGATTTACGCTGATTTTGTTGGGCGGATAAATAGACGAGGAGCGTTGACAGAGCGCCAGGGGTTAAGCCGGGAAGACGCCGGGCCTCGCCGAAAGTCTGCGGCTGCGCTCGATCGAGGCGCTCAACGATTTCATTCGAAAGGCCGCTAATACCCCGGAAGGCCATCCCGCGTGGGATTCTTAGTGCGTCGTGCTGGTACAGCCGCGCGATCGTCGCTTTCTGCGATTCGAGATAGCCGGCGTAAAGCGAGTCAGCCAGGACGGAGTTTAGGTCCGACTCCGTGACGGGCTTTAGCTCTGAAGGCAGCAGCGACATGATCAGCTCCGCGGTAACCTTCGGACGCTTCGCGAGTTGCGATAGTGAGATCGAATCCCCAAGATCCGCGCCAATCAGCGCTGAGACTGCCGCGTGCTGAGCGTCGGAACGTCGAAGTCGAATCTCATCGAGTGCCGTCCGCAATTTCGCCAGCCGCTCCTGCCGCGAATTGAATCTCTCCCAATCGGAATCGCCGACCAGCCCGAGTTCCCTGCCGTAACGCTCCAACCGCTCATCCGCATTGTCATAACGAAGCGCCAGCCGGTACTCGGCACGCGACGTGAAGATGCGGTAAGGCTCGTCCACACCTTGCTTTATCAGATCCTCTACGAGTACGCCGATGTACGACTCCTCGCGTCGCAGCCGGACAGACTCCCGCTGCTGCGTGTAGAGCGCCGCGTTTATACCTGCCAGCAATCCCTGGCAGGCGGCCTCTTCGTAACCCGTCGTTCCGTTAATTTGCCCCGCATGAAAAAGTCCCGGCACACGCGCGGTCTGCAAGTCGGGTCCCAACTCCCGCGGATCGACAAAATCGTACTCGATCGCATAACCCGGTCGAATGATCTTCGCTTCTTCCATTCCCGGGATCATCCTGACGAGATCCTGCTGCAACTCAGCCGGCAGCGACGTCGAAAACCCGTTCAGATAAACTTCGTTCGTGTCGTGACCTTCCGGCTCAAGAAAGAGCTGATGCCGCGACTTGTCTGAGAACTTAACAACCTTGTCTTCTATAGAAGGACAATAACGCGGGCCGACACCTCGGATCTTCCCGGAATAAAGCGGTGACTCCGTGATGTTCTGCCGGATCGCATCGTGTACCTGGGTCGTCGTGTAGCCGATAAAACAATGGATCTGCTTCTGCTCGAGCGCGTCGGTCGAAAACGAAAACGGCACTGGCACTCGATCACCAGGCTGAGGCTCAAACGCGTTCCAGTCGATCGTCCGCCCATCCAATCTCGGCGGTGTTCCAGTCTTCAGTCTTCCGACAGGAAAGCCGAGGCGTTTCAAAGTCTCTGAAAGCTCAATCGCCGCTGGTTCACCGGCGCGTCCACCCGAATATGTTCGCCGGCCGGTGTGAATCAATCCATTCAGAAACGTTCCGGTCGCAACGACTACCGCCTGCGCGCCAAACTGCCGGCCATCCTCAAGCACGACACCCGCCATCGTTCCGCGGTCGAGAACAAAATCGACGACTTTCCCCTGCCGCAGATGCAGATTAGACGTAGCCTCGAGCGTGCGTCGCATCTCCGCGCGATATTTCATGCGATCCGCCTGCGCACGCGGCGACTGCACCGCCGGTCCGCGCGAACGATTCAACAGGCGGAACTGAATTCCCGTCCGATCAATCACGCGACCCATGATGCCGCCGAGCGCGTCGATCTCCCGGACGAGATGCCCCTTGGCGATTCCACCAATCGCGGGATTGCACGACATCTGCCCGACGAGATCCAGGTTCAACGTGATCAATCCAGTCTCGGCACCAAGGCGTGCCGCCGCCGACGCGGCCTCACAGCCCGCGTGCCCGGCACCGATCACGATCACATCAAATCTCTCGTCAAACGACATCGATTACTTCCCAATACAAAACGTCGCGAATATCTCCGACAGAATATCTTCCGTCGTCGTCTCGCCGGTAATCTGGCCCAACAACCTTAACGCATTATGCAACGGCGCCAACACAAGCTCCTCGCTGTGTCGATCCCGAAGAGCGTTTTGCGCCACTCCGATCTCGCGCTCTGCTCTGCACAACAACTCATAATGCCTCGCGTTGGTGATCAGCAAGCTCCCGTCTTCCATTCCTTTGCTATTCATCGTCGCAAGGATTGCCGCGCGCAGCGATGGAAGCCCCTCACCAGTTCTCGCCGATACATTAATCGCTTCAAGCTCTCCACAACAAGCGGCGCCATTGAAACTCGGCAGATCACTTTTGTTCAAGACGATCAGCCGGCGTGCATCTGACGTCTGATCCAGGAGATCTCGATCCGCTGGTCCAGGCTCACTCGAACCATCGAGCACGACGAGCACCAGATCCGAATCGCCCAATGCACGTCGTGTACGTTCGATGCCGAGCGTTTCGATGTGTTCCGTTGTTTCGCGCAGGCCTGCGGTGTCGGTGAGAATTACAGGTATGCCTTCAAGGTCGATCGTCTCACTCAACGTGTCGCGCGTGGTGCCCGGAATATCAGTAACGATTGCCCGCTCGCGCCGAACTAAACTGTTGAAAAGACTGGACTTACCCACATTTGGACGACCCGAAATCGTTACACGTATTCCTTCCTGCAGCAGCCGTCCGGCACTGTAACTCTCGCTCAGTTTTGCAATGCCTGCACCAACCTCGCCCAGCTCGCTTTCAATCTCATCCGCCTTCACTGCTGGAATATCTTCCTCGACAAACTCAACCGCCGACTCCAACAACACGATGACTTCCAGCAGCCTCTCTTTCAACGGAGCGAGCGCGTTGGACAGCTCTCCATTCAACTGTCGCGATGCTTGTTTGACTGCCGCATCAGTCTGCGCCGCGATGAGATCACGAATTGCTTCAGCCTGGGCCAGGTTGATCTTTCCATTCGACAGCGCGCGCAGCGTGAACTCTCCAGGACCTGCAAGCACGGCGCCCAATGCGAGCGTCGTATCGATAATGTTCCTAACAACCGCCGGCGATCCATGACAACTGATCTCGACGACGTCTTCTCCCGTCAGAGAGTGAGGAGACGGAAAACAAGTCAACAATACCTGGTCCAGGAGCTCATTGTCAGACGGACGTCTTAGTTGCGTGAGTATCGCGCGTCGTGGATCGACTTCTTCCAATCCACCGAGACGTTGCGCGATCGCGATTGCCTCTGGACCACTCAACCGGATCACGGCAAGAGCTCCGCGACCTCTGGGTGTAGATAGTGCGACGATCGTGTTCATTCGGAACCACAGATTACATGAATTGAATCTGCGTGCGGGGAGGATTAAGTCTTGCGGGCAATTCTCAACTTGCGATCCGAGCCTTCGCCGATCGACTCGGTGTAAAGATCGGTACTGTCTGCGAGCGTCAGGTGAATGATGCGTCGTTCATTTGCGCTCATCGGTTCAAACGTAAAAGCCAAGCCCGTCTGTCGCACTCGGTTGGCAGCGAGATTCGCCATCGCCTGAAGTTCCGCTTCGCGCGTGGCGCGAAACCCGTTCACATCGCAAACGAGTCGCTGCCCGGGCCCGAGGCTTCGTCCGAAAACCTGATTGATCAGATGCTGCAGTGCTTCGAGCAACTCACCCGTTTGCGCCTGCAACAACTCCGCGTCCGGCCCCTCGATATCAAGCACTTCGCCCGTGATGCCCTGCTTCACAGCAACGCGCAGTTGGAGCCCTGTCTGTTCAAAGACGTTCTCGAGAAACTCCGCCGCTTGTTGAGTAACCTCTGTCGTCATCGACTTGATCCTTCACTAACTAGACGCCGTTGCGTCAACTTTTTTTTTGCGTCCCGGCGGCCCCTTCGCCGGCGGCGGTGGTGTCGCAACTTCCTCATCGTCCCCTTTGGTCCAATGGTTGATTAGAAACTGTTGCGAGAACCCGACGATATTACCAACAAGCCAATATAAAACTAAGCCCGACGGCGCGCTCCACAAGATGTAAAGCATGAAGAGCGGCATACCGATCGCCATCATTTTTCGTTGCAGCGGATCTGCGGAAGGCGCAGGCGTGACGAGTTGCAGTATCACCATCGTGCCGGTCATCAGGATCGGCAGAATGTGAATCAGGTACGGTTCGGCCGCGGAGAGATCCGGTATCCACAGAAAACTTGCCTGACGGAAATCCAGCGAGATCGTTATCGCTCGATAGAGTGCAAACAGAAACGGCATCTGGATGAGCAAAGGTAAACATCCGCCGAGCGGATTGCCTTCCTTCATCAACCGCAGCTGGTCCATCTGCAACTCTTTCAGACGCGGATCGTTCTGCTTCAACCCTTTGATCTTCTCTTGCAGTTCCTTCATCTTCGGCGCGAGCTTCTGCGCTTTCTTCATCGCCTTCGAAGAGCGCCACTTCAGCGGAAAGAAGAGCGAGTAGATCACGATCGTGAAGAGAATGATCGCGACACCGTAACTGCCGGTCACGTTGTAGAGATATGTGATCGCCTGAAGGATCGGAACGGCCAGAGGCCTCGAGAGCCAGGCGAGAAATCCGTAGTCGATCAACCCGTCCAGATCGATTGGTCTTTGAATCGTTGCAGTGATTTCCTCGCTGCTGTCCGTCAGCAGGTAGTGGTCCTTCGGACCTGTATAGATGATGTTTCGTGAACCATCCGAGAGGATCGGCACGAGGGCGGTCACCAGGATTCGCTTTTCCGGAGTGCCGTCACCGTGCTTGTGTTCGTATGCGACAGTTCTGAATTCGAGGCCTTCGGTTTTACTCGCCGGTATCGCGACCATCGCGAAATACGTGTCGGCAACTCCCGCCCAGTCGATTGGACCATTCAAAGTAATACGATCCGTGCCGTTGCCGTTGATCGCTGCGGCAAGGTGACGTTCGAGAGTGTTGTTGACAAATGCAACTGCCTCCGGAGCGACTGAATAAAACGTGTGATATTCAACTCCCTGATCGCCGATGCTCGGACCGATCGTCACCTTCACCCGCGGAATCGTCTCTTCCCCACGTTTTAAGAAAAGCGAAACATCTGTTTGATAACGATCCGCGTCGAAGACGATCCGCTTGCGCAGTTGGATCCCGCTTGCGTCTTCGAGAACAAAGGTGAGTTCCTTCTGTTGACCTGGTCCAAGACTCAGATCGACGTCGCCTTCTGCCTGATCGACACCTTCAACTTTGTACGTCGACGAACTCAGCACCGAATCGAGCGCACTATCACCGGTCTGCAATTGGAGCGGGACCATGCGAGGCTGACGCTTCAAGCCTTCCGGCGCGATCAACTCGAGCGGGATTCGATCCTTCTTGTGGCCGGCGACTGAAAATATCTCGGCGCCGCTGTTCTTGTTCTTCTTAATTATCCAACTGGTCGGCTCTGCACCAAGCGTGTCGAACTTTACGTCGTACAGCGGAGTGCGGACTGTAATCGTTCGCTGCGGCGCGGATGTGACGTTGGGCACCGGCAGTGGAGCTGCAGGTGCGGCCTGCGCATTTGAACCTGTTGCTGGAGTTGCTGTAGCTGTCGCTGAAGGCGAAGGTGTTGCTGCCGGATTTTGTTCCGGCGCTGGAGGAATCGGGAAGAGAATATTCCACAGGATTAATATGGCTGAGGAGAGTAGTAATGCGAGTAAAAGTCGTTTCTGTTGCATCTGTTGCTAGAGGTCGTAACCAACCTCCGTCTACTTAACCGGATCGTATCCACCCGGATGGAATGGGTGACATCGGAGCACTCGCCGCACCGCCATGCCGCTGCCGCGCAGAGCGCCGTAGCGGGAGATCGCGTCACGAGCATATTCCGAGCATGTGGGAATGAATCTGCACGAAGGGGGTAGAAGCGGTGAAATCGCCAACTTATAAAACTTGAGTAATGAGATTAGAACGCTCTTCACACATCCATCGCTTGTTCAAAAGACTCGCGCGTTTCCAACCTTCCAACCTTTTCAATTATTCCCTTCAACTCCCGGCACGGCGCCTCGAGTTTTTGACTCAACACTGCCGTCTTCGCATTCAAAACCCAATCGTAGTTTTTAGCGAGCTCGCATAGTCGAGCTTCGTTCGACCGGAAAGTTTCGCGAAGTAAACGTTTCGCGCGGTTTCGGTTAACCGCTTTGCCGAGAGCTTTGCGCGAAGCAGTCACTCCCAGGCGATGGTTCTCTTCCTGATTTTCAATAACAAATACGGAGATGAATACGCCTTCATACCGTTTGCCGTTCCGGTAGACGTGCTGGAATTCTGCAGTATCCCGCAAATACTTCCGCATGTTTACGGCCGGCTAAACATCTCAATAGTGAGCAGGGGTCAACCGCTTTCTTCCTTTTGCGCGGCGTCGCTTGAGCACGAGGCGTCCGTTTTTGCTGGCCATTCTGGCGCGGAAGCCATGTGTCTTGGCGCGGCGTCTGTTGTTAGGTTGAAAGGTGCGCTTCGACATAGAAATGAATTCTCCTTATAAAGAAAACCCTAAGACTAATCGCGCCCTGTGTTTATGTCAAGAAACGAGCCGCGGATTTGAAGACGGCGCCGCTTCTTTGTAGCTGATCAGGATCTACACGGATCTACACGGCTGTAAAACGATAATGCGAACTAAAATGGTACTCACGTTCGGCAATCTCCGGTGTTTAACAGAGTAATAACATTTCTTGTTTTATTCACCAAACATCGCTTGATTGATCCGAAAGTTCTATGTTAGTCTCCGCTCGCCTTGAAAGTAGCTGCCCCGTAAATAGTTGATAACACAAGACTTTAAAGCAACACTTTAACACTCTCCGTTTTTTCCACTAGCTGTGGAAAACGTTGTGGAAAAGCATCCCGGGGCGTCTTTCAGGTAACTCAGATAAGGATTAACGGGATAGGAATAGACCAGAGTTCGAACGATAGATCCTGTGATTAACACGTACGGTTCTATTACGCGGCCTTAGTCAAATTGACGCCTTCCCTCAGCGCTCTTCGATGAATACTTCTGTTGAGACTAATGTTTGGGGCAGGATTCTTCATTCACTCAAAGGCCGACTCAATCAGCAAACAGTAGACAAATGGTTTAGTCCGATCCAGTTTGAAAGCCTCGATAGCTCTCAACACGTCATCCACCTTCGCGCTCCTAACCAGGTAGTCAAAGACTGGGTCGTTTCCAACTACGGAAATGTTCTGGCTGAGTCGCTGAGCGAACTTCGCTTGTCGGGCTACTCAGTCGGATGGGTCGTGGGAAAAGTTTCCGATTGGGTCCCTGAGCAGCTCAACCTGGCGCCGCCGTCTGAATCTGTTGTCGTCGAAGATCCAAACCTCGAGACCTCTTCGTCCAACGACGTTCCCGCTGTAACTACTGTCAACGAACCGTTGTCGCAGGCTGAGCCTTCGCTCAGTGCAAAGTATACGTACGAGAGTTTCGTCGTCGGATCATGCAACCAGTTTGCACACGCAGCTTCGCTTGCTGTCGCCGAAGCTCCAGGAAGAACTTACAACCCGCTTTATCTCTACGGCGGTGTGGGACTCGGCAAGACCCACCTGATGCACGCGTGCGGTCACGCGATCAAAACTCGCAATCAACATCTTAAACTCTGTTACATCTCGTCAGAGCGTTTCATGAACGATCTGATCAACGCGATTCGCTACGACAAAACGCAAAGCTTTCGCGAGAAGTATCGATCGGTTGATGTGCTGTTGATCGACGACGTGCAATTCATGGCCGGCAAGGAGCGCACGCAGGAAGAGTTTTTCCACACGTTCAACGCGCTCTACGATCAGCAGAAACAGATCGTGATCAGCTCGGACTGTCCACCCAGGGAAATCCCGACTCTCGAAGAACGCCTGCACTCGCGTTTTGAATGGGGATTGATCGCCGACATCGAGCCACCGGATCTCGAAACGAAGATCGCGATCCTCAAGCGAAAAGCTGATCTCATGAAAGTTTCAATTCCTGACGATGTAGCGATGTTTATCGCCAGTCGAGTGAAGAGCAACATTCGCGAGCTCGAGGGGTCACTCGTTCGGCTTATCGCAATCTCCTCCCTGCGCGGAGAACCGATTTCGAAAAGCCTGGCGCAAAACGCGATCAGGAATTTCACGAAGGAAGAAGAATCCGGAGTCGTTACGATTCAGCAGATTCAGAAACAAGTTGCGTCGACCTACAAGTTGACGATTGAAGAATTGATTTCCAAAAACAACGCCCGGCAAATCTCACATCCTCGACAGATCGCAATGTATCTTTGCAAGCACTTAACGAAACATAGTTACCCGGAGATCGGTCGTGCGTTTGGAGGGAAACATCACACGACGGTGATGCACTCTGTGGAAAAAATTGAGTCGCTCGTCGCGACCGATGAAACGCTGCAAAGACTCATCAGCGAGCTCTCTGAGTCTTTACAAAAATAGTTCACAGCGAGAGTTTTTCACAGCTTCCACAGAGAACGTTTTGTGGAAAATATGTTAATGTTCACGTCTTCAAACTTTTCCGAAACTGCGACTGGAACTTTCAACAGGCTTCCACAGGGCAGTTAGCGTCGTAAGTACTTTCGTGAGTTTGGTTTCAGAGATTATTCACAGATCCACAGGCACCTACTACTACTACTAGATCTTTTTATAAGTTTTTAATTCTGGTGGTAGAAGAATCACGCGGTGCGTTTGTGGATTTCAAGGAGTGATGGCAATGCAATTCGTAGTCAGCAAACAGAACCTGCAAAAAGAACTCGGCTTCGTTCAAGGTGTCGTCGAAAAGAAAAACACGATACCGGTGCTTTCAAACATATTGATCGAATCGGTAGGTGAAAGCACGATCAGAATTACAGGCACGGATCTCGACGTGACGATTCGCTGCGAGATGGATGCTGAAGAGATCACGACGCCAGGTTCGATGTGTGTTCAAGCAAGGAAGCTTTTCGAAATCGCGCGACTGCTTCCGGATGCGCCGGTGAATTTCAAAAAGGAAGATAACGAATGGGTGACGGTGAAATGTGATCGCGCGCGCTTCAAGATGGTTGGCGTGGCGAGAGACGCGTTTCCTGAAGTTCCGTCATTCAAGTCAGCGCCGACAAAGCTTCCTGCCGGCGTGATCAAGACGTTCATCGACCGCACGATTTTCGCCATCACGCAGGAAGAATCACGATACACACTTTCAGGCGCGAAGTTTGTTCTGGATGAATCAGGTGCGCGCATGGTTACGACTGACGGTCATCGTCTCGCGTATGTTGAAAAGAAAGGCATCGCTAGAAATGGTGCGCGCGAAACTATCGACACTTTGATTCCGCGAAAGACCCTCGCCGAATTAACTAAACTCACTGCCGGTTCTGATGAAGATATCAGTCTCGGGATGGATGAAAACCA
>DASTQB010000143.1:0-7456 GCA_035761985.1 Pyrinomonadaceae bacterium | reverse complement strand
GTATCGCGAAGTGTGTAAGAGCTGGCTTTAGTTTCGCGCAGCTCCTGGACGAGGTCGAGAAAGTCAGCCGGATAGTCAGTCTCAAATGCGACGACAAACTCCTGATCGTCGAGTCCGAACGAGTAAGTGGTGTGAAGTTTTACCGAGCGATACTTCGAGCCGATGCGGATGTGCTCGTCCATCATCTCCTGTCGCTGTTCCGCCGTTCGCGAATACCACTCGCGAGTTTTCACAAACGGGTAAACGAAAAGATACTGCGACTTACCGGGAACGATGTGCAGCCGATCTTCGACGTGCTCGGGATTGTCTTTGTCGATGTACATCGATCGCTTCGTCATCGAGAGAAACGATTGCGATGGCTCGATGTACTTGGCCATCTCGGTTTTGTTCAAACGCGCGGTCATCTCCTGAATCGGTTCGAGTTCGTAACCGATGCGCCAGATCATGAAGTCGACATTCGTGCGGAGCCCTACGGTCGAATATGAATGAATGAGTAATGAAGAGCGGAATTCGTCGACGGTTTTAACAAACTCGTCGCGGCATTTCTTTTTGTCGGCGTCGGAGAGCAGACGCCATTCGGGACGCGCGTGATAAAAAGTGAAATTGACGAACTGCCTCGGAAGCTTTGCCTTTTCTGTCTCTACCTCGTGGTGAGCAGGGGCGAGGCGAAGGGAACCGCGGGTTGCATCCTTATCGCTACTCATTTTGGTATACCTCAGAACTGCTAAGACTTGCGCGCGCACGCGCACTGACCTTGGAAGATTCGACGATGCAAAGTTATTCTGCCCAGTCTCAGTTCTGAATGCAACCACGGAAGAGCTGACAGGATTGCACGATTAACATGATTTACATGAAAATCCTGCGGGTCCTGAAAATCCAGTAAAAACATAACCGGAGAAACTTTTCAGATGAAACTTATCGCGCTTGCTCTGACCTGTATCGCCATCGCACTACTCGCAATTGCCTGCACTGAAACGACAACGCCAACCAACACCCCAAGTAACACATCACCACCGGCGACAGCGGCGTCACCCGCTGCGCCCGCAGCGCCGGGAGATCCGCTTGCTACCGCTCGCGCCAACTACGCGAAGAATTGTGAAGGATGTCATGGTCCAACAGGCGAGGGCGGACTGGTGAAAGTACGAGACAAACAGATCAAGGTCCCTTCGCTCAAAGCCGACCACGCGTTGAAGCACCCGGACGATGAACTCATAAACATCGTCACGAACGGCGAAGAAGCGATGCCCGCCTTCAAAGAGAAACTCAGCGCCACGGAGATCACGGAGCTGGTGCGGTTCGTTCGCAAAGAGTTTCAGGGGAAATAGCACTCGGCACTTTGCCATTCCCTCCCGAACGATTTACCATCTGTCGCGTGCACTCGTAGCTCAGTTGGATAGAGCGTCTGACTTCGAATCAGAAGGTCGCAGGTTCGAGCCCTGCCGGGTGCACCAGATCTTTTTACAACCTAAACCTACTCCCACAATGTCTCCCATTGAAATCAGACTACGCCCGAATCATGTATGGCGAGCGCTACTCCTTGTCGTTGCCGCGGTAGGTCTCCTTTATTTCCAACTCGGTTACCTGCCCCGAATTGTCTGGGTGCTACTCATTGTCACCGCTCCGTTTATCCTCATTAGACTCGTGCGTGGACAGGATACGGTCAATCCTGTTATCACCCTCGACGAACAAGGCATATTCGATAAAAGATTAAAAGTCGGGGTCATCGAGTGGGAGGATATTCGCCGGATCGCCTCGCATTCGATTTATAGCGCGGAGTACATCTCCTTACACCTGCACGACACGGGGAAATATGAATCTCGAAGACCGGTTTGGCTAAAACTGCTTTCCCAGGTGCAGCGCGTGTTTGGCATGAGTTCCTTCGCGATTTTTACAAACGGTCTCGACGTCGATCGGCAGACTCTGGCAGGCATGATTCACGAACGTTGTGAAATGGCGAGTGCGCAAAACGTTGAGATAGTGTGAGAATCTGGTCATGATTTTCTACTCAGGTCACGGATATCTTGCTCTGGCTTTTTTCATCGCCCCTTTCATCATAATCGGGTCGTTACTAAATTGGGGCTTGGGTTTCGATGTTTTGAGCGCCAGGTCGCGGTGGCCGCTTCATTCACTTATCATCCTGGGAGCCGTGCTCACCTTCGTGCTGGGCCGGTACTTCAACCGCAACATGATCGAAGACACGATTTATGAGAAAACCGGTCCGGTGAAGGTGCTCCGACCGAGACACACGCTTTACTCGATTCGTATGGAGTACTGGGCCCCGATCATGCTCGCAGTTTATTTCGCATTCGTCGTTTATTTCTCCCTCCGATAATTTCTTAATCCAAGGAATCACGCATGTCTGAACAACGGGCCAAACTCGCACTCATCGGAATTCGTTACGACGAGAACTCGTCGTTCACAAAAGGTGCTGCCGATGCACCACCGCAGATTCGCGCTGCGTTGCGTTCTGACGCGTGGAACCTGACCAGTGAAAATGGGACCGATCTTTCCGGTGAGTCGATTTTCTTCGACGCCGGCGATATCGAGCCGGTGCCGGGCAGCGATATGTCGACGTTGATCGAGAACTCGATCTACACGTTGATTGCCGACGGTCTGTCGCCTATTTCGCTCGGTGGCGATCACTCGATCACGTACCCGATCGTGCGGGCGTTTGCGCGGAAGTACAAAGACCTGAGCATCCTGCACTTCGACGCGCATCCCGATCTTTACGACAACTACCAGGGAAATCGTTATTCGCACGCATCGCCGTTTGCGCGCATCATGGAGCATAAACTGGCGAAGCGACTGGTCCAGGTGGGCATCAGGACGTTTACGGCTCACCAGCGCGAGCAGGTGAAAAAGTTTGGGGTCGAGTCGATCGAGATGCACAGTATGACGCCGAACCTGGAGCTCGAGTTTGACTCGCCTGTTTACATCTCATTCGATATCGATGCGCTCGATCCCGCGTTTGCGCCGGGCGTGTCGCACCGCGAACCGGGTGGGTTATCGACGCGGCAGGCGATCGATTTGATTCAACGGTTGAAGGGACGAGTAGTGGGGGCGGACATCGTCGAATTCAATCCGCGGATGGATCCGTTGCACATCACGGGCACTGTTTGCGCGAAGCTGTTGAAAGAGATCGCTGCGCGCATGATTGCCGGGTAAGGCCTTAGACAGGATTTACACGATTTTCAAGATTTACATGAAATCATGTTAATCATGTAAAGGGTTTATCTCGCGTCTATCGGGACGTAGTCGCGTGTCGGGTGGCCGAGGTAGATTTGCCGGGGCCGCGCGATCTTCTGATCCGGATCCTCAAGCATCTCGACCCACTGCGCCAGCCATCCTGACGTTCTCGGTATCGCAAACATCACCGGAAACATGTCCACCGGAAAACGCATCGCCTGGTAAATGATCCCGGAGTAAAAGTCGACGTTTGGATACAGGCGTCGCTTCACAAAGTATTCATCTTCAAGCGCGATACGTTCGAGTTCGAGAGCGATGTCGAGCAACGGATCTTTGCCAGTCACTTCAAACACTTCGTACGCAACCTGCTTGATGATGCGCGCGCGTGGATCGTAATTCTTGTAAACGCGATGACCGAAACCCATCAGACGAAACTCTCCCGCCTTCACGCGTTTGATGTAGTCGGGCACGTTCGCAACTGAGCCAATCTCCTTCAACATCCGCAACACCTGCTCGTTTGCGCCGCCGTGCAGTGGACCATAAAGCGCCGCGGCTGCGCCGGCGAGCGACGAGAACGGATCCGTATGCGCACTGCCGATACTTCGCATCGCGTTCGTGCTGCAATTCTGCTCGTGATCCGCGTGAAGTATGTAAAGCACCGTTAACGCCCTTTCGAGCACCGGGTTGGGCTTGTACTTCAACTCCGTCGTCTTGAACATCATGTTGAGGAAGTTGCCCTCGTAACTCAGATCGTTATCCGGATACGAATACTGCATTCCGATGCGATGTCGAAAAGCAAACGCCGCGATGGTCGGGACCTTCGCTATCAGTCGATAGATCTGTTTCCAGCGCAGCTCGACGTTGAAGATGTCTTTCGCGTCCGGATAGAACGTGGAGAGGGCACCGAGCGTAGCTAGAAACATGCCCATCGGATGTGCGTTGTAGTGAAAACCGTCCATCACCTTCTTGATGTTTTCGTTGATGAACGTGTGATAGGTGATGTTCCTGGTCCACGCTTCGAGTTGTGAGGCATTAGGCAGCTCGCCGTAAAGCAACAGGTACGCGACTTCGAGATAGCTGCTCTTCTCCGCGAGTTGTTCGATCGGATAGCCACGATACTCGAGTATGCCTTTGTCGCCGTCGATGAACGTGATGCGACTCTTGCACGAAGCTGTGTTCATGAACGCGGGATCGTAGGTCATCAGGCCGAAGTCGTCGTCAGCGGTCTTGATCTGGCGCAGATCCATGGCCTTGATCGTTCCGTGTTCAATTGGCAGTGTGTATTGCTTGCCGGTGCGGTTGTCAGTGATGGTCAGTGTGTTTTCGCTCATTTCTCGCAATCTCCATCAGAGACTTTACTCACAAAAACACTAAGACACAAAAGTCAGGACATTCTGACCGTTGTGTCTTGCGTGTATGTGTTTGGAAGTGCTTAGTTGTTCTTTCGAGCAGCTTTGATCTCCGCGTCTGCGCGTTTGCGGGCTTCCTTCGATTCGCGCTCGTTCAAACCAAGATCCTGCAACGTCTGGCCCAGGCTTCTGCCCGACGCCAAACCGCCGAGGATCGCATCACGCGTCACGTTGGGAAATCGCGAACCCAGATTCTGGCTCAACCTCGTTGCCGAAACGTAGTTGCCGAACGTCAGATCCGGATTTGTTGCCAAGGCGGCCTGGTAACCGGCGCGCAGGTCGTTCGCGTTTGTGTGCAGCGCTTTGGGAAGTCGCGGATGATTGCGCAGATCGTCATCGGCGCGGCGTAAGTTTGAACTCGCTCGTCGAGCACGTTCGATGCCGTCGTCAGAACGACCATTCGACTTCGTCGATGCGTTGCTGCGTCCGTCATCGGAACGCCCGCCGGAACGCTCTGATGAGTTGCCAAGCCCACGATCCACGCCGGTGCCAGTTGGTGGACCACCACGACTGCTGCTTCCGCCGCCGCCGCGACCGCCACCCTGACCTCCTCCTCGTCCTTTGCCCTGTGCGAAAGCGTCGGTCGCGAGGACCAATGCCAGCAGGCACAAAAGGCCCGTATAAGTTCCTTTTCGAATTAACTTGCTCATGTTGCAAGCCTCCTTATATGGAATTACGCGAGGGGGACAAGAGGAGAGAGTAAAACGCACTGACTAGACTAACAGAAATCAGTGGTCCTGTAACCTTGCATTCGTCATGCAATGCTTCTGCGGGCAGGCTACTTGACGTCGAGCAGTTCGATCTCGAAGAGCAGGTTGGAGTTGGGTGGAATTTTGGGGCGAGGTACGGCGCCGTAGCCTAATTTGCTCGGAATAAAGAGCCTGCGTTTCCCGCCGACCTTCATTCCCATCAGACCTTCGTCCCAGCCTTTGATAACTTGGCCGACGCCGATGCGGAAATCGACTGGACCACCCTTTTTATAGGAGTTGTCAAACTCAGTTCCGTCTTCGAGAGTGCCGACATAATTGACGCTGATAGTCTGTCCCGGCTTAGGACTCTCGCCGTCGCCAACCCTGAGATCCTCGATCTTCAGTTCCGCCGTCGGGGTGACGTCCGTGTTGTTGCGCGTTACCAGATAATAGACGACGAATCCGGCGAGCAGGACCATCACGATTGCCGCGCCGATTCTGAGATTCCGGTCGGTACGAGGGTTTGCGGGTGCGGCACCGGCTGTTGTCGAATGCGGAACCCGTGGTCGTTTCCTGGCGCGGTTGACTTTTCGGTTTCTGCTTACAGGCACGGGGGGCTTTATACAAAACATTCGCCGCGGGATTCAAGCGCGCACGTGTTGCTCCACGGTAATGTGTGGTTCTATTCTTCCGCACATGCCACTCGTCGCCGTAATTCCAAAACCGAAAACAGCAGTTGAAGTTCGTGAAGTTCGAGAGCCGGATCTCGAACCCAACTCCGCGCTGCTTGAAGTCGAACTATCTGAAGTTTGTGGAACCGATGTTCACCTGCAACAAGGACGGCTCGAAGGTGTGCCGTACCCGTTAATTCCCGGACACGTCTCAGCCGGACGTTTGCAGAAGATCCGCGGTGAGATCTTTGACGTCGACGGCAAACGTTTCAGCGAAGGCGAACGCGTCACGTTTCTCGACGTTCATCGCACGTGTAATGCCTGCTGGTATTGTTTGGTTGCGAAAGCAGGAACACGATGCCCACAACGTAAGGTTTATGGGATCACTTACGGTTTTGATGATGGACTGTGTGGCGGATGGGCCACTCACGTCTACCTCAAACCCGGCACACGCGTGATTCGGCTCGACGCGGTGCCGGAAACTTTTATGGCCGGTGGTTGTGCGTTGCCGACGTCGCTACATGCTGTCGAACGTGGAGATATAAAGATCGGCGACACGGTGCTCGTGCTCGGATCCGGTCCGGTGGGGATCAATGCTGTAGTGCTATCGCTGCTGCGTGGCGCAATGCGTGTGTTGTGTATCGGTGCACCGCAAATCCGGCTCGATGCTGCGCGCGATGCCGGGGCTGTGGAGGTTTTGAATATCGAAACGCATGACGAGGAGCGGCGACGCGAGTGGGTGCTCGAACAGACGAACGGACGTGGTGCGGACGTTACGCTCGAAGCGACCGGCGCGCCCGATGCGGTGGTCCAGGCAATGCGATTCACTCGTGATGCGGGTGTGGTGGTTGTTGTCGGGCAGTACACGGACCACGGGCTCACGTCATTCAATCCGCATCTGGATTTAAATAAGAAACATCTCGACGTGCGTGGGTGCTGGGGATCTGAATTTAACCACTTCTATCGCAGCGCACAGCTCGTCGCGCACAGACCGGAGCTGTGGTCGCGGATGAAGCTGGATTCGTATGGATTAGAGCAGGCTAATGAAGCGTTGAGTGATGTTGCTGAGGGAAGGGTTTTGAAAGCGCTGATAAGACCATAGGTCCTATAAGACCTATAGGACATATAAGACCTATAGGACATATAGGACCTATAGGACATATAGGACCTAATCAGCTAAGGCCGCTCGCGATCCCCTCGCGGGCCGCCGCGGCCGCCGCGCCGTGGCCTGAACTCTTCACGCACCGTCTGAAACTTCTGCCACTGCTCCGGCGTCAGCACCGTTTGCAAACGTCCATCCGCCTGCCGGCGAATCTCGTCCATCTTCGGCTCCGACTCCCGCCGCAACGCACGTACCTGCTCGCGCGTGTCGCTGAAGATCTCCTGAACTTTCGCTTTTTGATCTTCCGTCAGTTGCAGTCGCTCGGCCAGCATCTCCATCCGGTTACTCTGATCACGATTGGGATGGGCCAGTCCTCGATAAACGTTCAGCGCCAGGATG
>DASTQB010000142.1:0-6686 GCA_035761985.1 Pyrinomonadaceae bacterium | reverse complement strand
CGCGCAGTGATTCTCAACTCGCTCGCCTTCAACGCGGGCCTGTCAGTGATCTTTCTGATCCTCGGCACAACGGCCGGACTCGTCGGCGCCGCAATCACGAGCAATCCGTGGGTTCGCATCATCGGCGGAGTCGTTATCATCCTTTTTGGTTTGCAGTTGATCGGCCTGCTGAAGATCGGCGCGCTTTACAAAGACACACGCGTCTTCTCCAGCGATAAACCGCGCGGCCTGCTCGGCTCCGCGACGTTGGGCATCGCTTTCGCCGCCGGTTGGACGCCGTGCATTGGTCCAATCCTCGGCGGCATCATCGGTCTTGCTGCGACGAGCGGTGGCTGGCGCAGTGGTCTCGTACTCTCCGCGTTTTATTCAGCCGGACTTGCGGTGCCGTTTCTCATCACGGGCCTGGCCATCAATCAGTTTCTCGGTTTCTATCGAAACTTCCGACGGCACCTGCACAAGGTCGAGGTCGTCTCAGGTGTCGTGCTGATCTTCGTCGGACTGCTGGTGATGACCGGGCAATCAACGGCACTTGCAAGCTCACGTTTCATCGCATGGATTCCGAACCTGGAAAACCTCGTGAGTTTTGGTGCAACGGCTTCGCCGCCGGCCGCGGCGCCCGCACCTGCAAATGCCAACTTCGAACCCGCGCCCGACGTTGAGTTTCAAACACTCGCAGGCCAGCCGTTTCGACTGAAAGAGCTCGAAGGCCAGGTTGTGCTGCTGAATTTCTGGGCCACCTGGTGTCTCCCGTGTCGTGAAGAGATACCGGAGCTGAACGCTTTGCAGAACGAACTGCAAGCACAGGGCCTGCGGATCGTGGGCGCGTCACTCGAAGATAGCATCGACGGTGTAAACGCCTACCAGCAGGAGGTTGCGAAGTTTGATTACCAGGTGCTGGTTGGCGACAGTGGTCTGAAAGTAAAGTTTGAGCAGTCAGTGTTGCCGACAACTTACCTGATCGATCGTCAGGGACGTATTCGCCAGAAGATTATCGGCGCCCGAGACAAGGCCGGATGGGAAGCCGTGGTCAAGCCGTTGCTCGCGGAAACGCCGGCGACTGCGAGTGCCGCAAATTAACGGTTGAGCGTTTCGAGGAGTAATACCATGAAGAAGTATTCGATCGTCTCCATTCTCGCATTGCTGCTTTTGCCCGCTATCGCAAACGCGCAGCAGGCTCACGAGTATTCACCCCTCGCGGAGAAGACCGTGAACTACAAAAACTGGACGCTCCCGAACATCAAGACCAACGAGCCGGAAAATTTGCGCAAGCTGATGGAAGGCAAGAAGCTCGTGATGATCGTCTACTTCGCGCCGTGGTGTGGAAACTGGAAGTATGAAGCTCCGATCGCTGCGAAGCTTTACGAGAAGTACAAGGACCAGGGATTCCAGGTGATCGGCGTCAGCGAGTATGCATCGCGCGCAGACGTGCGCAACTTCTTCGGCCCGGATGGTCCACCTTATCCCGTTGTGACTGAATCAGAGTCGCGGCAGGACAAGCAGAACACGCCACACTACGAATACCGGCAACTCACCGGCGACAAGCGCAACTGGGGTTCGCCGTGGAATATCTTTCTCGAGCCCGACAAGCTCAACGCCACCGGCGACCTGCTCGCGGAGAAGGCGTGGGTTGTGAATGGCGAGTTGATCGAAGAAGAAGTTGATAAATTCATAGCGTCGAAAGTGGGGGCGGTGGCTGCTGGCGTGATCCAGCCGTGTAAAAACTGTTAATGGTGAACCTTCGCGTCCTGTATCACGGCCACTGCTTCGACGGTGTCGCTTCCGCAGCGACTTTCACGCGCTTCTATAAAGAACGCATCCATCCCGAAGCTGAAGTCAATTACACCGGCCTGCTGCACCGGCCCGGCAACTTGTTTGACCTCACGATGTTTGACTCAGACGAAAACGCTATCGTCGATTTCAAATACGCGGCTTCTGAGAAACTGACGTGGTGGTTCGATCACCACGAGTCGGCGTTCCTCACGCCCGAAGACGAGGCGCATTTTCGTGCAGACAGGTCGGGAAGGAAGTTCCTCGATGCGACGAGGAAGTCGTGTACGGAGTTTATTGCCGACGTTGCGAGTGAGAAGTTTGGATTCAATCCTGAACCGATCAAGTCGCTGGTCCACTGGGCGCACGTTATTGACGGCGCACTTTATGAGTCGCCGGCGCAGTGCGTGGAGTTGAAAGAGCCGGCGTTGCAGTTGATGCAGGTGATCGAAGCCGATCCGGACGATCTGTTTATCGAGCGGATCATCCGTGATCTCACGACGCATTCGCTCGAGGAAGTCGCGACCGGCGCTGAAGTGCAGCGACGTTTTCAGCCGATCCTGCAACAGCATCTCGAAACGCTCGAAGCTGTGAGAAGAAAAGCGACGAGTGCGGACGGAGTCGTGCAGTTTGATCTCATCGACGAAGGTTACGAGGGCTTTAACAAGTTCATTCCCTACTACCTGCATCCTGAAACGACTTACTCGGTCGCACTCACGCGTGCGCCACAACGCACGAAGATCTCAGTCGGCTCGAATCCATGGGCGCCTGTGCCGCGTCGTCACAACATCGCGAAGATCTGCGAACGCTACGGCGGTGGCGGTCATGCAGTGGTAGGCGCGATCTCGTTCAAGCCGGAAGAAGTTGAAGAGGCTCGCAAGGCCGTGCGCGAAATCGTGGCTGAGCTATCCGCGTAATCCGTGTGCTATGATCCGCCCGAACCTCCCCCTCGGGTAATCTCAAATGCACATCACACGCTTTATCGCGATCGTTTTTCTGCTGCTGGCCGTGTCTGCAGTGTCTGCGGCGACTCTGCCCCCGGGTTTCACTGAAACACAAATCTCGGGGTTGACTAGTCCGACCGCGATGGAAATCGCTCCTGATGGGCGCATCTTCGTTTGTCTTCAGGGTGGAAGCCTCCGAGTGATCAAGAACGGCGCGTTGCTGCCCACGCCGTTTCTGACGTTGAATGTCGATCCGGCGGGCGAGCGTGGACTGCTCGGCATCGCTTTCGATCCAAACTTCGCCACCAACAACTTTCTCTATCTCTATTACACAGTCGCAACGAACCCGAAGCACAACCGCGTCAGTCGATTTACAGCGAATGGCGACGTCGTCGTCCCGGGCAGTGAAGTTTTGATCCTGAGGCTCGACGATCTGACTGCCGCGACTAACCACAACGGCGGTGCGATCCATTTCGGACCTGACGGAAAGTTGTACGTTGCTGTTGGTGAGAATGCGGTGCCTTCGTTTGCTCAGCAGCTCACGAACAGGTTTGGCAAAGTTTTGCGGATCAACTCCGATGGTTCGATCCCGGCTGACAATCCGTTTGCAAGCCTCACGACGGGAGCCAATCAATCCATCTGGGCGGTTGGGTTGCGCAATCCTTTCACGTTTGCGTTTCAACCAGGTACCGGCCGCATGTTTATCAACGACGTGGGACAGAGCACGTTTGAAGAAATCAACGAAGGCATCGGCGGGTCAAACTACGGTTGGCCCAACACGGAAGGACCAACGAACAACCCGAGTTTCCGTGCGCCCTTGTTTGCTTACAACCATGGGTTCAGTGCGACGACAGGATGCGCAATTGCGGGTGGCGCTTTTTACAATCCGGCGACGGTGCAGTTTCCGCCAAACTTCGTTGGCAAGTATTTCTTTGCGGATCTGTGTAGTGGGTGGATACGAGTGTTTGATCCTGCTAGCGGTACGGCTTCGAGTTTTGCGAGTAACATTTCGCAGCCGGTGGATTTGAAAGTCGGGGCTGATGGGAGTCTTTATTACCTGTCGATCGGAGCGTCGTCGCTGTTTCGTGTTCAGTTTACCGAGCCGGTGTTGATTCCGGAGCCGAATACGGACAGTGCAATTGCGTTTGACTCGGCGATCTTGATGCGCGATCCGTTTCCGTTAACGAATCTTTTCAACTTCAGTGGCGATCACCGGACGAGGGTGATGTTGTTTGGGATGAACCTGAACTTGTTGCCGGGTGAGACGATCTCGGCGGTGACTGCGCGTGCGGAAGATGCGGGGTTGAATGTGTTTCCGTTGACGGTTGAGTTTGTTGGGAAGGTTCCGGGGTTTGATTGGCTGACGCAGATTAACGTGAGATTGCCGGACAACATGCCCACGAACCAGTCGCTGCTTGTAAGCGTGAGTTTGAGAGGAAAGACCACAAATAAGACTAGGATACGTATGCGTTAACGCAAGTTAGACAGGATTACAGGATTTTCAAGATTAACAAGATTTTGTTCCCGCTGAGTAATACATCTTGTTAATCATGAAAATCCTGTAATCATGGTCTAACCAACGTTTTATTTCAGTAGCTCTTCGAGAAACTTCAGCACCTCGGGATCTTTACTCCTGCTCAACCACCCAATCGCACGCTTCCGCCGCTCCATCGGCGCCTGCGGGTTCCTGGCGATCTCAATCAGCTTCCGTATCACGCGCTGGTCGTTCATCCTGCTTGTAGCGAACGCGTGTTGGCCCGTCTCAAGCCCCGACGCTCCGTCGAAATAGAAATTAGCGCCCGACCCCAGCGAGTTGATGATCTGATCCTTCACGTCTTCACTCTTCTCGCTATCGTACAAGCTGAGCAGAAACTCGATCGCCTTGTCGCCACCGCGTCTCGAGATCGAACTAACCGCCGCCCTCCGAAGTTCGACATTCTCAGAGCTGCGTGCGATGTCAAACAGCCTCGCTCCCACGCGCTCGCTCTTACGATTTGCAAACCCTGAAATCACAGCCTTGCGAATCTCAACGCTCTGGTCCGCATCGTAAATCCTGAACAACGCATCCACTGCCGGTTCACCTGCACGGCTTGCGATGCTCGCGATCGCCAGTTTCCGGTGCGCGAACACCTTGCCGCTCGTTGCGATCTCACTCAGCACGTTGATCGCGCGCTCGCCCGTATGCCTGCTCAGTGCGTACACGGCGGCTTCAATGATGTCCGTCTGCTGCCCGTTGAGTGCGAAGTCGCGCAACGGATCGATCACACTGTCGTCGTCGGTTGATCCAAGCGCGGAGATCGCGCGTGCACGCAGCTTGAGATCCGGTTCGTTTTTCGCGAATCCGAGTATCACCGGCGTCGCCGCTTTTCCACCACTCCGCCCAAGCAACGTCAACGCCGCACTCTTGCAACGTGCAGTTTGGTTCGAGCCCGGTTTAAGCCAATCGGTGGCGGCGACGATTCCGCGTTGCAGATCGGTTTGAAACAGTGCCTGCAGCACGACGATCTTGAATTCACATGGATCGTCGTCAGATCCCGAGGCTAAGTTCGTGTCGAGTGCGACCAGGGCCGCCGACACATTTTCAAGCGTCGTTTGCGCTATTGCGACCGCCTCGGCCGGTTCAGGCGTGTAAACGTACGTGTTCAGGGCCGGAGGAGCGGCGGGGAGCGCCATCGGGGTTACCGCGGTAACACCGGGTTGGTCCACCGTCGCGACAACGTACATGCCCAACTGCGCCAGCAGCACACGCGCATCATCTTTCCAACTCGTTTGCGGATAGTTCTGAAGCAGACGGTCGATCGTCGCGCGACACCGGTCGTTCCAACCGAGTTTGTGTTGTGAGTACGCGAGCCAGTAAAGCGCTGCGTCAATGTTCTTCTCGTTTGGATACTTCGAGACGTACTGACTGAACATTTCCTGGGCCTTCGCCCACTCGCCGTCGGTGATGAAGTCACGCGCATTGCGAAAGGCAGTCGCTGCGTCTTTTGGTGACTGCTGTGCGGGCCGCGGCTGTTGAGCGGCTATCGATCCTGTGAATGTAATTATGAGGGCGACGATCAACATCGCGGTCCGTGATTTTCTGTTGAGATTAAACATCATTCAATTCCTCGGTCCTGAAAATCCATGAGCGCTGCGACGATCTGGGTTTTCTGCACGCGCTCTTTGATCGCGCGCACTTCTTCAGGCCGCGCGCGATCGGGCAGGTTAGCAATATCGAGTAACAGTGGTTCGAGATCGGCGAGCAACGTCTTGGTCGGAAACTTTGCCTTCATCTCAGCCTCGCGACGCAACACGACATTTTCGTTCAGCAGCCGGCGCGAGAGCTCCTTGTCGTAACTAACATCAACTTCTTCATCGCTATCCGGTACAGGAAAATTCCTGATAGACCGCAACAGCATCTCCGTTTGCTCAATGTGACGTGCAGTATCACGTTCATCCATGTCGAGCGCCAGGAACTCGGTGGACCAAACGTCCGACTGCTCGGCAACACGCGGCTTAACCACTCGTGTAACCACAGTCCGCTGCTTCCGTTTCGGCTCCGGCTTCGCAGGGCTCACCTCCGGCTGCTTCGGCGGTGTCGTTGCGACCGCAACCTGCTTCGCTCCCTGATCCTGTTTTTGATCCGTCTTTTTATCCGTTTTATCCGTGGTTAAAATCACGATCGCAATCAGAACGATCGCCATAGCGCCGATCCTCACCGCAACCAGATCAAACCACAGGCGCTGACGCGCCACCGGCAATCGCGCCGCAATCCTCGTCCACAGAAACGGCGGCACCTCAACACCGCGATCGTAACGCGCGAAGAGTTCCTGCTCCTCACCGAGCAAGTCGAACTCCGCCGAGCACTCACCACACGCGATCAGGTGCGCGGCAACTTGCTCGCGATCGGTAGCCGCGAGTTCGCCGTCCAGATATTCTTCCAAACGCTCTAAACAAACTTCACACTTCATAACCAACTCCAGCGTAAGCGCTGAT
>DASTQB010000141.1:0-6419 GCA_035761985.1 Pyrinomonadaceae bacterium | reverse complement strand
TGTCTGCGCTTACGGCTTGAATGGAACTGGCAATCTCTTGCATCGCGCCGGTAACTTCTTCAGCCGATGTGGCCATGTTTTGGGTGGAACTGCTGACAGTCTCAACGGAACGCGCGTTCTGCTCGATTGCAGATGAGATCTGCGCGATCGAAGTGGAGAGAGACTCGGCATTCTTTGTGACCTCTTCGATCGATGCGGCACTCTCGTTGACTGACGACGCGAGTTCTTCCGCTGAAGTAGCAATGGATTCGAGTTGCGTCGTGGTCTCGCCCATGGCCGCAGTCATCTCATTCGCGATCGCGACCGTTCTTTCGAGCACGCGTAGCTGGACTTCCGCGCCTTCAGCCACTTCGTTGGCAGTCGCAGTGATGTGACTGGCGGATTCCGCAACCTGCACCGCTTGCTGCCGGACGAGTCCGATATCTCTCTTAAGATTGTTGCCTGAGCTCTCTAGTACCTGAGCCATAGTGTTGTCTCCAATCAGGTATGTTCCACCGCTGCTGCTTCGACTTCGTATTCGAGATCGAGCACGGCGTCTAAATCCAAAATCAGAATGAGACGTTCGCCGATGGCGGCGACGCCTTCAAGGTAGCGACCACTCAATCC
The DNA here is from genome assembly GCA_035761985.1 of Pyrinomonadaceae bacterium. Lineage (GTDB taxonomy): Bacteria > Acidobacteriota > Blastocatellia > Pyrinomonadales > Pyrinomonadaceae > PSRF01. Next base: position 5,813 of record DASTQB010000141.1, on the reverse strand, counting down.
GGTAAGCGCTTCCGGGGGCGGCTCGATCGAGTCGGGCGACATCTTGAGAAACTCGCGCGCCGTGTCGACGACGAGCCCAACCACTCTCGTTCCCGTGTTGATAACAACGAGCCGGGATCGCAGATCGCGTTCGATCCTTTCGAACCCAAAACGTGTGCGTAGATTCAGCGCGGGAATCACCTGCCCGCGGACCAGGACCACTCCTTCGACTGCCGGATGCGCATTTGGAACAGACGCAACGTCGTCGATCATGTCGATCTGTTGCACAAACTGACTACGGACGCCGTACGTCGTTCCTGACAGTTCAAAAAGTATGAATGGTTCCATTTGCGTTACTCCGCGGCTAATGTCTTGACGTCACCGCCAACTGCCGCAACGCCGTGATGTCTAAAATGAGCACCACGCGCTGATCGCCGAGTTCGGTCGCGCCCGCGATACCTTTCGACTGCGCGAGCGGATCTTTTATCGCGCGCACTACGATCTCTTGCTGGCCGATTATTCGATCGACCGCGAGGCCGACTGCACTCGTTTCGTCGCCAATCACGAGCACATGAAAGCTGGGACCACGCTCCTGCGTCATGTCAAAAACACGGGCGAGGCGAAGCAGCGGAAGAACTTTTCCGCGATACGGAATGATTTCGTTGTTCTCGAGTATTTTGGTCGACGCTGACTCGACCTCCAGCACTTCCCTCACCGCCGACTGTGGCACTGCAAACCTTTGATTATTCACACTGACGATCAGCGCTTCTGCAATCGCGAGTGTCAACGGCAACTCGATCGTGAAAGTGGTCCCTTCGCCGAGTTTTGTTGCCAGTGATATTCGCCCGCCGAGTTCTTCCGTAGCTTTTTTAACTACGTCCATTCCCACACCGCGTCCGCTCTCGCGATCGGCTTCGCTGCGTGTTGAAAGTCCTGGAGTGCAGATCAGATCGAGTAGAGTCTGCTCATCGATGTGCGCGCTGGCGTTGCTGAGACCGCTAGCCTTTGCCCTTGCGAGCACGAGATTTCGGTTGATGCCGCGACCGTCGTCGGAGATTTTGATAATGATTCTTTCGCCGGCGGTTGACGCGCTCAGAGACAACAAACCCTCCGTTCGCTTTCCCTGTGCTTCGCGCTCGTCAACAGTTTCGATGCCATGACTCACGGCATTGCGCACGAGGTGCATGAGCGGATCCATCATCCGTTCCACCAGAAACTTGTCGATCTCGGTTTCGCCGCCGCTGAACTGCACGAGAATCTTTTTGCCGCTCTCACGCGTCAGGTCGCGGACGACAAACGTCATTCGCTCGAAGATCTCGCCGAGCTGGACCATGCGCACACGCATCACGCTCTCGCGCAAGTCTCTCAACTGCCTTCCCATGCTCAGGCTTGTTTCCTGGAGCGAGCGCCAGAGTGGAGCGGGCGCCGTTTGTTTCAGATCCTTTAGTTGGTCTTCGAGACGCGTACGGCTGATCACGAGTTCGCCGATGATGCGCATCAACTCATCGAGACGATCGAGATCCACGCGCACAACGCTCGCCGGCGCGATCGTCGTGACAGGTTGGCTTTCCCGCGCGCGCAGCGCCGGCTCAACTTCAAACGGCGTGAACGTCAAGCCATCGGCTTCGAGGCTTTGAAGTGCTGTCTTATCGGCGTTTGTCGCAACTATAAACTGAAACGCAATCTCGCCGGCGCTTTTCACCACCGGTTTTCCCGGGCCCAACTGTCCAATTTCCTGCAGCCGCGAACGCACGCTGTTCACGTTAACCCCGCGCGCGGCGAGTTCGGCGGTGGGCGTAAACTCCACTCGCCAACGCGTGGTCGTTGACTCGTGTTCCGCTGTTTCACTCTCTGGCGGAGTTTGCGACGGCGTTTTCTTGCTCGTCGCCGGCCGGGAAGAAACGGCTTGCACTAGATGCGCAATCTCGTCGATCGACGGAATTTGCTGATCGTTGCGACGTGCGTTGATTACGTTTTCGAGTAGAGAAACACCGTCGACAAGCGCGTCAAAACCTGGCTTGCTTAGAATCACCGTTCCCTCACGCAGCTCGCGAAGATAACTTTCGAGATGATGGGCCAGTTGTTCCGCGGCGCTCAGGCCGACCATGCCGGAGATGCCTTTGAGCGTGTGGAAGCTGCGGAAGAGATTGTCGAGTAGTGTGCGATCGACGGCGCCCGTGTCGACTTCATCTTCAAGCGCGACTAATGAGCGACGAATCAACACGAGGTGCTCGTCACACTCGGCGTAATAGTCGTCGAGGAACTGGTCGAAAAACTCACCGTGATGTTCCGGATTTGGGGTATCCATCAACTCGCTCTTAGCAATGAGCCCACCACGTCGGCCAACTGCCGCGGATCAAAAGGTTTCGTCAGGTAGCGATTTGCGCCTGCGGCCAGGGCTTCTTTGCGGCTCGACTCTTCGCCCTTGGTCGTCAGCACGACGATCGGAATGTGGCGATAAGCCTGATGACTTCTGACGAAGTCGATGACTTCCATGCCGTGCATGTCCGGCATATTCAGATCGAGAACCATCAGGTCGACGGGTTCGATCGCAAGCCGTTCGATAGCCTCGAGGCCGCTGCCCGCCTGGGTAGACTTAACCGTTCGCAAAATGCCCAGCGACGTGATCACCATGCGCCGCATCGTGGGCGAATCATCGACCACTAGAATATTGTTCGTCTTGGTATCGTCCGGCATTTATTTCAGGGAAATTCTCTCGGAGTGAACAGACTCCACCACCGAAGGGGATCGTAAGGGTCTGACGGGGGAGGGCTATTCTAAAGGAGAATCAACAATTAACCAAAAGTAAACCGCTTCCGCCGCCGGGTTCACCTGGGTTACCAACGGCCGGGTTTGTAGAACGTCCCGTTTATATCCTCCAGTTCATCGGGAAACTGGCTGGCCTCTAACACGCCTCGCCGTATCTCTTTTATAAAGTCTACATGCGGAATCAGGGCGAGGCTCTTCTTCTTACCCGGGTTCAGTAACCCGACGGGCAGTCCGAGTTTCTCGCGCACAATCCTGATCGGTTCCAGAAGATCAGAGTCTTTCGACACCACGGCAGCGCATTCAAAGTTACCCATGCAGGCGTCATAGAGAAGATGTGTTGCCAGGTTAACGTCGGAACCTTTTTCTTCTGTTTTTATGACCTTGACGTACGAACTGTCCTTCTCTGGAGGATAGCCGACCCTGAGCATTCTTACCTGACTTGTGAGAAACGTGCCGCGGATGATCGAGAGGTTCGGGATCGTCTGTAAGGCTCGCAAGTAGATTTGCTGTCGTAGCGGCTGGCCCGGATCACCTGGACGGGCTGTTACGTTCGCGGTGAAGTACTTAATTTCGTTAATCACATTGTGAGGCAAGAGCAAGTGGCACATCTTCGCAATGTCCAGCCACTTACAAGGCGTTCCTTGTAGACAGCGAAAATACAGGTTGAAGCCGTCAACGTATATATTGGTTTTCACGTATTTTGTGAGGTGCAGAACCGCTAAAATGCAGTCACGCGAAGAGCACTTGCTTGATCACGTGGTCTGCAATATCTATAATGCCGCCAGTATACACCCCTTACTTCTTCGGGAGTAGGGCGCGAGGCCGCTGAAAAGCGGCCTCTGCATTTTGGCCCCAACTTCATCTCTCACTACCAACTGGACATATGCGGATGGAAGTTTTTCCTGCTCCGGACGGAGCTACTTGTTGCTCTTACTCCCGACGGAGCTACATGTTTCGTTGCTCCGGAGGAGCAACATGTTTATAGCTCCCGAGTTCTGATTTACCCCGCTCCGTCAGGAGCGGCATGTAACGCGGGCGAACATTGCGCTCCGCTGGAGCGCCACAGCTGTTTTAGGACAAAAGCTATAAACATTGTGCTCCTCCGGAGCACTTCGCTCATGGGTGATCATGCAACTAAAAACGAATTCGCGCCTGCAGCTAAAACAAGCTCGCGATCGGGCCGGCGTTGTAGGCGTACCAGATGCCGAAACAGATGCTGAGGACTGCGGCCACGGTTTGGAGTCCCTGGTGTGCATTAGTCAGGTTTCGGGAGGTCAGCGCGAATGGCAGACCGATCAATCCCGACATCAAAAGCATTCCCGCAATCGAGCCGACGCCAAAAGTCGCAACATACAGAAACCCAATCCACGGTGAAGCAATTTGCGTGAGCACCAGCAGTGTCAACGCCCCCGATCCTGCCAATCCGTGCATCATGCCAATCAAAACAGGCTTCCATCCGAGACGCGACACCACGTGTGAGTGCTGCGCATGCGCAGCCGGTTCATGCCTCGTTTCGTTTTCGTGAAAGTGAACGTGCGTGTGTGCAAGGCCGTCGTGACTGTGTTTATGCACGTGAACTTCGGCGTTCTTGCGCAACGCCCGCCTCAGCGCGCTGATGCCCAGACCAATGATCATGATCGCAACGCCGAGCTCCAACCAGCCGCTGACTGTCTCCGGAATCGCGATTCGCAACGTCAAAACGATCGCCGCAATAAGGAGCAGCGACGCAGTATGTCCCGCACCCCAGAGCGCACCGACAAATGCTGAATGCAAAACATTCTTGTGCTGGCTCACGATCGTCGACACCGCGACGACGTGATCCACTTCCGTGGCGTGTTTCAAGCCAAACAACAAACCAATACCCAGGACGGCCAGCGCGCTGAGTGAGCCCACATTCTCTAACATAGAAGAATATCTACTATACGCGCGCCGCCAAGTACAGTACGCCTCGGAACAGACATTGTAGGGGTGGCCCTCCGTGGCCACCCCAGCGTGGAGTTCGACACTGGGGTGGCCACGGAGGGCACCCCTACAACCGCCAAGTCCCTCGAACTGACAATTCTTGACTAATCGTTCCAGAAAGAGTATAAAGACTCCCGGAGGCAGGACGACTCGCATGGCGCGGCACAAAGAGTTTGAGCGAGACGAGGCGTTACAGAAGGCGATGGAAGTCTTCTGGACTCGCGGCTACGAAGCCACTTCCATGCAGAATCTCGTCGAACACATGGGCATCAACCGGCAGAGTCTCTACGACACTTTCGGCGACAAGCACTCGCTTTACCTCGAAGCGCTCGACCGCTATCAGGAAGTGGAGTCGCGCAGGCTCTTCGAGTTGCTGGAGAAGCCGGGCTCCGTAAAGAAAGCGCTGAGGAAACTGTTTACTGGCGTGATCGAAGGTTGTGAGGGAGAGCGTCGCGGTTGTCTGATGAACAATGCGATGTCGGAACTGGCCGGGCGCTGCAAAGCAACTGCCGAGAAGACTCGCCACAACATGGCAGCCCTAGAAGAAGCGTTTTACCGGGCCCTGTTGCGCGGTAAGAAGGAAGGTGAGTTGAAGGAACTCCGCGATCCCCGCGCAGTCGCACGTTTTCTCTACAACAGTTTTCAGGGATTGGTGCTAACGGCGAAAGCAACACAGGATCGCAAGGCTCTCGAAGACGTTGTCAAAGTGACGCTCTCGGTGCTCGATTAATTTTTTTTTGACTCTTTCTGGAACAAGTGTTCCAGAAAGCATGCGTATAACGACTGGAAGGAGATAACATGCCAACACTGTTCGATCCTCTGAGGGTCGGAAACATAGAACTCGATAACCGCATCATCATGGCTCCCATGACGCGCAGCCGCGCCGACGATGAAGGGATTCAACCGCCGTACGTCGCGACTTATTACACGCAACGCGCTTCGGCCGGGCTGATTATCACGGAGGCCACAAACATCTCGCCCATGGCGAAGGGCTATGTCCGCACACCCGGCATCTACACTGAAGCGCAGATCGAAAGCTGGAGGCCGGTGACGCAGGCGGTCCATGCTCGCGGCGGAAAGATTTTCATGCAGCTATTTCACAC
>DASTQB010000140.1:0-10542 GCA_035761985.1 Pyrinomonadaceae bacterium | reverse complement strand
ATTGGAACACCGAGATCCGCCAACTGCACGGACCTCAGATCGCCTATCGAGTCGTACGTGTAGCGATATAGCTTGCCGGTCGGATCCGTTATCTGCTCGATGCGTCCCTGCGCGTCGCGCACAAACGGAACCGTCAGGTTACCCGCAGAGCTCGTGATTCCTCCCGCTCCGAATGTCAGAACGTTCCCGTCAACATTCTTGATGGAGATCAGTTTGCCGTCCGCGGTCATCGTGTAAACACGCCCGTACGGATCTGTGTAAGCGTATGTCGAAGGACGATAGTTGATGTCCAGCGAAAGGAAACAGGCAACTCCGCCATTCGATCTGATGAGCAACCCGCAACCGTCCGACTGGAGTTTGCCGAACACTCCGGGCTCAGGCGTGTAGACGGGTTGGAAAAGGAAACTGAATGGGAAGCCGAAGGAAGTTGGCGTGAACTGGAACGTAACGCGACGGCCAGACACAGGATCCGTAATCGTCACGTCGTTGTCCGGACTCACTTCAAGACGTGGTCCAGCCATATCCAGCGACCAGCCGTAACCGAAGTCGCCGATCTGATTGCGTTCGAGACTGTCGTAGTTACGCTGGATCGTGATCGGAATACCGGTTACCGGCACTGTCAAATCAGTGAACGAAAGAGTGATTCTTCCGGGTTTGTTTTCACCTGTGACAGTGATCGTTACCTGGCTGACAAGAACGTTTCCGTTGGCGTCGGTGCCAGTGACACGGATGACGTAATTGCCGTTGGCTATCGTTGTCGTGTCGAGAGTAGCAAGGATGGCGCCTGGTCCACCTGATGCACCTTCGACGAGAGTGGTGACTCCGGCTGGATTCGACGCGGGCCAGTATTCGACCTTCGCGTCAGTAAGCGTCTGACCGGCGCCGACGGTAATCGGAATAGTTCCGGTCAATGAAGCGCCGTTGAGCGGGCCGCCGATCGCGCCCTGGACCACTGGCGGTGATTGCGGCGTCAACGTCCACACCATCGAGACTGGTGGCGTGCCGTTGACGTTTGCAGTCGCGGTGCTGCGGACGAGGGCTGTGACTGTATCAGTGCCGGGGTTCGTGCCTGCGTAACTGAACGTCGCAATGCCGGAAGCGTTCGTGCTTGCACTGCCCGCGCCTGCGTTCGGACCGTTGACCGTGAACTCCACGCCGAAGTTGGCCAGCGGGTTGCCGGCTGAGTTGCGCAGCGTTGCACGCACGGATTGCAATGTTCCGGTCACATATGGACCAGCAGCTACCGGCGCGAGTTGTAACGTTGCGCCTGCGAGTGCCGGCGAAGCATTGACGACGATCTGAATGTCGTCGGTACCGATGCGATGCGTGTCGTTTGCGTTGAGACGCAAAACGTACGTGCCCGCGACCGGGAACATCGCTCGCGTTACAGGATTGTTGATTTCGTTGAACTGGACCGGACCTGGTCCACTCAACTGGCTCCAGAACGTATTCACCGTTGCGTTAGCCGGGAAGCCGTCGTCAGCCACGGTGCCGCTCAACTGTGCCGTGTTCGGCAACGTAATCGTCTGGTTTGGTCCGGCATTGACGATCGGCGCCTGGTTCGCAGGCAGTACGGTTACGACTACATCGTCGCTGGCTGAGAACTCAGAATCATTTGACGTGAGCCGGAGGGTGTACGTGCCCGCGACAGTGAAACTGGCTTCAGTCACCGGTGAGTTGGGTTTCGTGAACGCAACATCGCCGGGCCCGTCAACCTTGGACCAGTTGAGCGCGAGGCTCGCGCCGCGCGGGAAACCGTCGTCACACGCGTTGCCGCTCAGTTTCGCCTGATCCGGCAACGTCACTGTTTGATCCGCACCTGCAAACGCGCTCGGAGCTTCGTTCGCGACGACCGGCAACGTGAAGCCGTTCGTACCCACACTGAGGTCGAATAGGATCGGCGACTCGCCGCTCGACGAGCGCTTGAAGTTCACCACAATGCGCAGGAAACGGCCGTTTGCAACACTCGGATCGGCGCCGTTCGTCACGACTTGCGCCGGACCAAACGTCGTGCCGTTTGTGCTGCTCGCTACGGACACTGTCAGCGTCGCATCGCCACAGACGCGCGCGGTCCAGCCGATGCGGCCCCACTCAGCGCCGGCGATCTGGCTGTCGAACACTGTGGACCACGTGCCATTGTTCGGGATGCCGGACAACGTGCTGCCCGTCATGTCGCTGTAGTTGTAGAGACTGCCGCCGAGGTTGATGGTGGTAAATTCGACCGCGCCGACGCGTGTCACACCATCCGGTCCAAGCGGGCCGAGGGCGGGGTTGATACGCGAGACCGTGCGGCTGTTATGGTTCGTGGCCCAGATCTTTCCGGAGCCATCGACCGCCACGCCCGTTGGACCACTACCGACCGTAATGTTCCCGACTAAACTGCCGTCGTTCTTCAAGTGACCGACCGTGCTGCGGTTCAGCGAGTGCGCGACCCACACGTGGTCGTTCTTGTCCACAACGCAGCCTTGCGCAAACGCGTCGCCCTGGTTGAACGTGCCCAGCAACGTGCCGTCAGGTGCAAACTTCCTGATCTGCCCGTTGCCAAACGACGTGTTCCAGACGTTGCCTCCACTGTCGATACACAGTCCGTAGCTCGGGTGATTAAAGCCGCGCCAGTTGCCGCCGTTTGCGCCTGTCAACGGTTTGCTCGTGTCCCAGCGCAACATCGGATTGGACGACCAGATCACGCCGAGCCTGTCGATCAAACCGCCGTAACCGCCAAAGCCAACGGTCGGCTCCGCGCGTTTGATCTGTCCGGTGATGCCGTCAACGAGATCGAAGCGACGGCCATTCGTGCCGCTCACCCAGATGTCGTTGTCCTTGTTCACCGACACGTGTCGCGTTCCAAACGAGTTGACCTTCGTGTAGTGGATGATGCACTCGTCTGCCGCGAGCGAGACGCCGCCGTTCGTGTTGGCGCCGCCCGTGTTGGGCCACGCGCGGATGTCGTTGAAGCCGGTTGACGTGTCGATCAAACCGTTACCGTTGCGATCGACACACTGGCCGTTCTCCACGAGACCGATGTGGACCACGCTGTTGCCGTCGCGGTTTGTCGCCCAAACGTTGCCGTTCAGGTCAACCGTCGTGCGCGATGGATCTTTCGGCTGGCCGCTCGGCGAAGTGAAGTACTCGCCGATCACCGCTCCTGTCTTGGTATTGATCTTGACGATCGTGCCCTTCGAAGACACGGCTACCCAAAGGAAGTCAAACTCACGCGCCGTGTGGTCCAGTTGTAACTGGTTCGCCACGTCGTGAATGATGTTGAACTGGTTCCCTTCGTCGAAGTCTGCGTCGAGGGTGTAGGTGCGCTCAGTAAACGGCTTCGGCTTCACTACGATCGTGAGCTCGTCACTCGCACTGAGCTTTCCATCAGAAGCCGTCAATCGCAGGACGTACGTGCCGGGCACTGTGAAGATCGCCACTGCGTTCAGCAGCGTCGCATCCGGGAACACGACGGGACCCGGGCCACTCACAAAGCTCCAGAACGTCTCCAGCGTCGAGCCACGCGGCAGGCCGTCGTCAGTCGCGGTGCCGTTGAGCTGCGACGAACCGGGCAGAATGATCTCCTGATCCGGACCCGCATTCGCCACCGGCGGCTGGTTCAGCAACACTCTCACCTGCATCTCATCCGAGACGGTGAATTCAGTGTCGTTCGCCGATAACCGGAGCGTGTAAAGACCGGGATTTTCAAACGAAGCCGTCGTGACCGGCGCATTTGGATTGGCAAACACCACCGATCCCGGCCCACTCACCAGACTCCACGTCGATGTCACCGTGCTGCCGGCGGGTAAACCGTCGTCAGTAATCACGCCCTTCAGCAGCGCGGGATCCGGCAGTTCAATCTCCTGATCGGGCCCGGCGTCGACGGTCGGCGGCTGATTGCGCGGCACAACCGTCACTGTCAACGTGTCGTTCGCACTCAACTGCCCGTCTGTCGCGGTGAGTTGCAACACATACTCGCCCGGCGTCGTGAAAGTCGCGTTGCTGATTGCCTTCGTAGGATCGCTGAACACTACTGGTCCAGGTCCACTAACAACACTCCACTGCAACGACAGCACGCTGCCCTGCGGCAAACCATCGTCGCTCGCCGTACCGTTCAAGCTCACTGTGTCCGTAGGCAGAGTGATCGACTGATCGCCGCCTGCGTCCACGATCGGAGGACGGTTCACCGGGGGCGGCGGCAAATCGCTTTCGGTGATCTGCAACACGCCGTTGCCGTTGATGAAGAGGTAGTTGCAGGAAACTGTACCGCGCACTCGGCCGCTACCCTCGATCGTGATCGTGCCCTGCGGCGCGCGCACGAGTCCGTAAAGCACGGCACTGCCGCTCACCTTCAACGCGTCTTCCGCGTCGGTCATCGGCGTGGCTATCTTCAGCAACAAGCGCTTCGGATTGTCAGCCGCGCCGAGAGTCGAGCCAACGAGCGTTACGCGGTTCTTCACCGTCAACACGATTGGACCAGCAAGTCGCAACTCGCTGCTGCCCGTCAGCGTCAGTTCTTCGAGGTTGTAAATCGTTGGCGTGTCGGAACCGGCGGTGCCAAGCACCAGCACGTTGCGACCACTCGCGGCGAACTTTCCGTACGTGCCGGGCGGCACTGCAATAACGCCCGCACTACCGCTGATCGTGAGATTTCGCAGCGTCGCCGGATCGCCGATCACTTCACCCGCGCGATTGATCTCGACGTCACGCGTGCCCGCAGGCGCAGGCGGAGGCGCGACGTTCTCGAGCTCGATCGGGTTTGTGCGCGCGACCACATGTCGCAGGTGCGAACTGCCCTTGATCGTGATCGAGTAGTCAGACGGTTCCGCGTTCTCTGTTCCGACCAGCGTGCCAGCGTACGTTGCCGGATGGCTGTGCAACACCGCCGGCGAGCCGGGAACGAGCAGGTCTGTCGTGATCGTGTCAGTGCCGTCGAGCGTCACCGATTCCGGCAGCAACTGCCACAAGGAACCCTCGACACGACCGCTGTTCAGTATCCCAACGCTGTGACGCACGACCGCGAGCTTCTCCAGCAACTGCTTCACACCCGGAATCGGATTGATGCCCGCCGGACCAAACGCCACCTGCTTGAACTCTGCCGCCGTCGCCAGATCCGAAATCACAAACTCCAGCCCGTTCCAGCGCAAACGCTTGATCGCGCCCGGCGACTGCTGCGTGATCAGGATGTCGCCGATGATTCCCGCAAACGCGCCGTCGCTCGCGCCCCATAGCTTCTGGCCCACACCGTCGATCGCATAGAAGTTTTCCTGCGCAGGGATCACGTCGATGTCCTGCGGCTGGATGTTCACTTGCAGCGTGCTGAACTCACCCGCGCCATTGATGACGTAAACTGAAGACTGATCTTTCGCGCCCGCCAGGATCTTGCCGGACCATGGTCCATATCGATCGGGATCTTCCGGCAACGTAGCGACACCGGCCAGCCGCGTATTCAAGCTCGCGATCTTCGTCGCTTCCGCCGCGGCGTTTACGCGCCACACACTGCCGATCGCAGTCACTACGATCAGATCACCGCCATACACGCCCGTGCGGTCGAGTGCTAAACCACCAATTGCACCCGTCTCTTGCGGCAACGTCACCCACGGGTTCTGCACCGTCGCACCCGACGCATTCACGCGTGCGATCACGCCCGGCACGCCCGTGCTAGTGAATAACTCACCCGCGGCAAACCCGCCGCGACTCATCCCCTGCCCTTCGTCACGGCTCGTTGCGATCAGCAGCTCGCCGCTCAGCCCGGCCACGTTCGAGAACGCAGCGCGGCTTCCGTCCGCTGCTATTGCTTCAAAGTTGTTGGGCTGTCCTCCCGGCGCATTCGCCGATAGCAACAGCTTGCGGCTCGAGTGGTGATAGTCCAGTCCCGCATAGTCTTTGAACTCTGTCGTCACTGGCGTCAGCACAACGTTCCACTGTTCCTGCGGCGCAAACGTCGCGCGCAAAAACACCATCAAGCTGTGTTCGACGGATGCGAGCGTTGTGAACAAACGGCCCGGCGCGTTGTTGATCGCCGCGACGATCGGCGATGGACCACGTTGCGCGGCCATCGCGGGCGGCGTAATTACTTCCAATACGAGACAGAAAATCAGAAGGCGCGCCACCATCATTCGTACACGCCGCGGGTTGATAGAGTTCGAGGGGGTCATTCTTCGGAACATGGACAGATCTCTCCTGTAAGCTCAACAGGGGGTTTTGAGCAGCTGGTTATGTCGGGAAGTTGTGATTAATCGTGCGTTTAGAAGTTGAGTACTATGCTCCCACTTAATTGCGAGGGGTTCTCTGTGTCAGCCGAGACATTCATGGTGGCATTGCCGGTGGTTACACTGTCGAATTCACCGGTGCCGCCCTGGAAAACTACAGTGACGGAATTCACTGAAGCGATCGTGCCTTCTGAGTTGAGCGCCAACGAGCCACCGGTTATGGTTCCCACCAGTTGACCTCGTTCACTTGACGCCGCGTCGGCATTCTGCGGCAGGACGGTCATGCGCCACGTTCCGCCGACGACGTTCTGACCATCACGCTCGACGTGCAGCTTAATCATTCCCGGCAGGTCGCCGCTCGCATTCAGATTGAGTACGATTTTTCCGGACTCCGCTGCTGTTTGCGAGCCCTTCAACGTGCCGTTGTAAGTCGCCGTTGAGAGCGCAATCGCGAACGCTAATGAAGCTAAAGCCAGGATTAGGGTTTTCATGTTCTTTTACTCCTTAACTGATCTGCGAGGGGTCTTTCGAGTATCGCAGAGCTTAACACCGTTTCAGAAGCTATAGGAATATCGGACGGCGGCATTTACACCGGCGCCGTCGATACCCGAGCCCATCGTGCGGTAGTTCTTATCAAAAATATTTTCGAGCATTAACGTGAACGTCGAACGCTCGCCGAGGCGGAATCCGCCTCTCACATTCAACAGCGCGAATCCGGGATTCTTGTTGAAGAGCGTGTTCGGTTGCAGCCCTGGTCCAAGCACGCGCAACTGCACCTGGGCCAAGGTTTCGCCCGTCGGCAGGAGAATGCCGTTTCGCACTAGACCGCGCGGGACGGCGCCGCCGTTGAAAAAGCCTGCGATCTCTTCGCGCGTTCGCAATCCGCCAATGCGTGCCTGCGAAATGTCGTTGTCTGAGAAACGACGCTGGGCCGCGGCAAAATTCGTGTAGACCTCGAGCCATAGCGGAGATCCCGAGCGCTCCCACTTCAAACCGGCAAAACCGGTAGCCGGCGGGATGCCGTTTTCAAGCGACGGTGGCGCGCCGGTGCGGAGGTCTGTGCCACGTACGTAAAAGGCGTTTGCGTTGAACGCGAGATCGCGGCGCAGTTTCAACGCCATGCTTCCCTCGACTCCGCGCAGGCGGACCTTCACCGCGTTTGTGCGAACAAAGATCGGTGAGTTTGAAAGCGACGTAAAAACCGCGCCCGTGTTGTCTTGGCGAATGATCGGCTGGCCGCCGATGATTTGTCCGCCTGCACCCTGCGGAAGCAGCAGCGTGCGTCGTTCGATGAGATTCGAGATCTCTGAATCAAACGCAGCAAAACTTCCGCTGAACCGCTTTCCGAGAAAACGCAACGCCACTTCGTAGCTGTAAAGTTGTTCTGCCCTGATCGGCTGGAGTGGGTGCGTATCAGTCAAACGCCGCGAACTATCGAGCAAGCCTGTGGAACCGCCGAGTCGAACACCTTCATCCGGTGAAACTTCAAAACCCAAACCGGAAAGACCAGTTGCGGCAAAGTCATTCACGTTCGGCGCGCGAAATCCGCGACTGACGTTGGCGGTGAGGTTCAGATGCGGGTTGATCGTGAACGTAACGCCCGTGTTGAAAGTTACGTCGTCGAAACTCTCTTTGAGATCCGGCACTGTCGGCCGTCCAGCCGCGTCGAGCGGATTGTCGGCAGACGACTGGCTGAACTTAAAGAGACTATAACGAACTCCGAGATGCGCGGTCAGTCGCTGCGGAACGAGTGTCGCGATGTCCTGCGCGAAGACTCCGAGCGTCCGGTACCTCGATCCGTTCGGGAAGCGCGCGCGAACGTCGGCGACTGTCGTGAAACCGAGTGTCGCGTTACTGAAACTGAAATCCTGCTTACGCGACGTGATGTGCTCGTCGTAAAACTCAGCACCAAACGTTAGCGAATGGTTGCGCCTCACACGCATACCCGCCTGCGCCTGATAACCAAACGAGCGCGTCAGATTAAACTCGTCGCTGATGCGCGAACGCAGGCCCTGCGCGTTGTTGATACTCTGCGAGCGACGGTCGTCGCGCTGCCCGTTGTAAGAGAAGATTGACGAGATCGAATCGAATGGACCAGCGCCGAGTCGATCGTAGCGAGCGGTAAAGAAGTCGAGCACTTGCGGATCAAAACTGTTCAGCAGGTTTCCGATACCGCCGTTCAACTGATCGTAACGACGCAGGCCGAGTTGTGTTCCTCTCAGGTATTCAAGCGATACAACATCAGCTTCACTCAGCTTGAACTGAAACTTCGCATCCGCGTTGTACTGGCCGTAAGCAGTATCCTGCAATCGATCGCCGAGAAACTTCGAAGAGATTCCCAGCAGGCGAGTCACAACCGAGTGTGAATCGAGACCTCCGCCCGCTCGCAGATCCTGCGCGCGACGGCCGGAAGCACCGGCGACAAAACCCCAGTTGTTCGTGCCGCCACTGATGGTTGTCGAAACACCCGCGGAGAGATCGGCGCTTGCGAAAAAGGTGTTGACGTTTCCCTGCACCGCGAACGTGTCGGAAACGATCGGCGCACGAGTTAGAACGTTGACTGTGCCGCCTAACGAATCAGATCCGTACTGCGTCGAGCCTGGACCACGCACAACTTCGATCCGATCTGCGAAGTCGTGTTCGATCAAAGCTGTGTATTGATTGGCGCCTGGACGGAAGGTGGCGTTGTTGAAACGAACGCCGTTGACGAGATTGAGAACCTGTTGTCCGGTTAATCCGCGGATGAATGGAGAACCCTGGCCGGAAGTAGTTTGCTGAATGTGAACGCCGGGAACGTCGCGTAACGCGTGGGGCAGGATCGTCGCCGGACGCTGCGCGATTTCGGTGCTGGTAATCACGTCAGGCGATTGCGGAACGTCAAACAACGCCTGCGGCTGCCCGCGCCCGGGAGTAACGGTGACATTCTCGAAAATCGAGGCAATGCTGAGCTTAAACTCCAGGTTCAAATTCGCGCCCGGTGCCAGGTGCAGCACGCGTCTGACTTCGCGAAACCCGCTTTTTTGCACGCTGACAACGTAATCAGTAGCGATCACTTTATCGAGTGTGAAACGTCCGCGCTGATCTGTCAGGACGCGTTGCGCTTCGAGGCCCGCGGTGCCGATCAATACAACCCACGCGCCGTCGATGGTTGCGCCCGTCTGGTCCGTCACCGTGCCTGCAACGTGTGCGGAAGCCGCGGTGTTTGCACGCGCAGGCGTTTGCCAGACGCCGATTAGGACCATCAAAACAAAAACTAAATTGACTGTTTGAATGAAGCGGAGCATGTTCCAGGCAGATCTGGACCATGCCTCAGTACGTGACAATTTCACCGAAGCACCTGCGAAAAGAAGACAGACAGACTACTAGCCGCCGTAGTCGTTCCTGGATTTAGTTATGATGAATCGGGGACTCTCTTACTGATTCACTTGCGATGCGATTCCGTTGAAGGCTGGCATCAAAAGCGAGGTGACCCACGTTGCGTTTGCAGGCGACACACTAGACGAGTCGCATTCAACATGCAAGGAATATTCATTGGCCGATCTTAATATTCATTGGCCAATCTCCTGCTTGAGTGTTTCTGTAGTTTTCGGTTCAGAAGAAAGAAAAGCACCGTTGCGATATTCGCTTGGCGTCACGCCGTAGATCCTTTTGAAGTCTCTCACGAAGTGACTTTCGTCAGTTAGACCAACACGTCTCACGATCTCTTTCACACTCAGGAAAGTTGTAGTGAGAAGGACCGCAGCCTGTTGCATTCTGAGTGACTTCAAATACTTCGCGGGTGGCACGCCCGTGATCGTTTTGAAGAGATAACAAAAATAAGGTGCTGACAAGTTAACTGACTCGGCCATTTTTCCAAGCGTGAAATTGCGGCTGGGGTCGCCCTGCATTAATTCAATTACACGCTTAACTCGTTCCGCCATGTTGTCTCCTGTGAAAATGAGTCTGCCCTGTGAGATTAACTATGCAATGTTGAATGGATGTTTCCGACGTTAGTCGGATCATGTCGGGGGAAAAAGCGCGCAATGTTTTATCGCATACCTGCCGTTTTGATCAACCGATCCTTGTAAGCAGTTAAGATCCGCGGATTTACGGATTCAAGCGGATGCGAGCGAGGATATCGTTGAAGCGACGGTGGGAGCGAAGCTTAGCGAAAACCGGATCGACTTTCAGGTTCATCAACCAGATGTCACGTTCCTGGACGGCTGCTTCCAGCCACTTGAACGCCTGGTCCTGGTCGCCGAGTCCGGCATGAATTGCGGCAACTGTGTATGGCGAGACGTAGCGTTGTCCCTGCAACTGTTGCAAATCATCAAGAATTTGTTTGGCCTCAGCGGTTTTACCGGAGGCA
>DASTQB010000139.1:0-15250 GCA_035761985.1 Pyrinomonadaceae bacterium | reverse complement strand
GTACAGTACCGTAGGCACCTGAGCATCCGCATAGTTAAGAAACTCTTTATTACCGTCAGGAGTGCTTGCGAAGAATTCTGGTGCTTTCGATCCAGGTACGAGAACCGGAGAATTCAGTTGCAGGTGGAGAAGCCGCGAAGTCTCAGTCACATCGCGGATCTTGCGCGCCAACAACAGATTCAATATCACCGAACAGATCAGTAAAACGGTTAGAATCGAAGAGTGGGACTTCTCCCATCGTACTTTCGAGAAATTCTTCGTAAGGTGAAACACCGCGTGAGTGAATCCTCTCAGTTCAGGTGTTACGAATTGCTGTGCATTACGGTACACAGTTCTTTTTGCAGTAGTTCTGTTGAGCTTCGGAACACGGAGCCTCGGCGTATGGCAGACAGCATTTCGGTGCTGCTTTCGTCGTACATTCTTCACCAAACGTGCAGCAACTTGCCTCGGCCCTGACTTTAGCGGGTTGGCCCAGCTGTAAACCTGAAAGCGTCATGGCTGCCAACACGAGTCCATACAGAAAAAGTTTGCTACGGGAAAGATTTTTCATCGTGTCCTCTCTTGTGGTTTGCCCGGCCTTTAAGCGTGTGGCTCAAGTAGCGCTGCGCGAGGTTTCAACAAGAAGAGGAGCGACAGTAGTTGGGTTTTCCCTGTGAGCAATCTGCTTCCATCGGTCCAGGCAGGCAACACCGGGGAGCAGCTTTGGTCTTGCAGTCTTGACCAACGGAGCAGCAGGAATCCCCCTCAGCTCGGGTTTTCATTGGGAATTCCAGGGTCAATGCTGAAACCAGCATCGCCGATACCAATGCTATGTAGAGGAAAATCCGACGTAGATTTATGGTGTTCATGAGGAACCTCCGGGTGCAAAGGTGTTTAGTCGTGGGCGACGCGCAACGCTTATTCGTGCTGAATCAGCATACGCCGATTGGGACCGAAGTCAAGGTTTATAGCGCTTAACATCGGCACACTACACTAAAGCTCGAGCATGGTTACACGACACTCGGTGGAACCCGCGGGTCTTTACGCGCTCAAGTTGGGCGTGGGGACGTGTTCTTACTGCCCCTGCTTAGATCAATTTGGCGCGCAGTGCTGCTCGAAGGCCTGCGTGAGTTCGCCGGCGATCTGGTGGGCGTCGCGGCCTTCGATTTGATATCGCTCGAGCATGTAGACAAGTTCGCCGTCTTTCAATAGCGCGATTGATGGTGATGATGGTCCATAACCGGTGAAATAGCTGCGGGCTCGTTCGGTTGCTTCGATGTCGGCGCCCGCAAAGACAGTGGCGACTTTGTCCGGCTTAACGCCGTGTTGAAGTGCGAGCGCCACGCCGGGACGTGCTTTTCCCGCCGCACAGCCGCAGATCGAATTCACAACCACCATCAACGTCCCTTTACTATTTCGAATCGTTTCATCCACTGCTTCCGCAGTCTTAAGTTCTTCGACTCCGAGTCGAGTCAGGTCCTCACGCATCGGCTTAATTAACATTTCAGGATATGGCATTTGATTATGGCTCCTTTTGATTTGTTTGAATGTTAAGAGTTTTCCGGCCAACGCGCAAAGATCGTCAGAGTAAGAGCAGAAGCCGAATCTTCAAGCCCCCGAATGCGGGCGACAGATACTGTCAAACCGGCTTTGCACGAAATCATGTCAATCCTGATAATCGTGTTAATTCTGTGAAGCATGCCTTTCGAGTTGGGCGTTTACAGGATTTCACGATTGGACATGATTTACACGATGATCATGTACAAGCGAAAGCGACTATTCGTGCAAAGCTCGTCTAACCCAATGCAGCGAGCAAAAGGTAGAAAGCCGAGGGTAAAGAGCATTACTGCTTTGCGCAAACAGCTTGGAACTCGCTACTAACCAGCGGCTTGAATCGAGATTTGGCGTGGGGAGTCGCCGTCGCCGGAGAGGGAGATGCGCCAGACGTTGCCCGGGAGGGGATAGGGGCCCATGCGTTCTGCCCACTCGATTACGATGACCGATTGTTCGTCACTTAAAAGATCGTCGAGGTCGACGGCGTGTGCGGCGCTCGCGCCTTCGTCGAGACGATAGAGATCGATGTGATAGAGCTGTAAACGCCCGGAGTAAGGATTGACGAGAGTGAAAGATGGGCTGGTGACGTCTTCTTCGTCGATGCCCAACGCTGAGCACATGCCCTTCACGAAGATCGTCTTGCCCGCGCCGAGTGGACCACTGAGCAGGAGAATCTCGCCGCCTTCAAGACGCGCGCCCACCTGGTGCCCGAAGTTGAAAGTCTCTTCCGGCGATGAACTCGTGAATTCGCCTGTAGGAAGATGCGTCGCTATGGCAGTTCTCCACGCGGATCGAGAAAACGGATCGCTTCGCTGAAGTGTTCGCGAATGTCTGAAGCGACCATCGTCCGCATTCCGAGTTTCTTCGCCGCGAAATCGCCAGCGAGTCCACCGACGTAAAGCGCTGCAACCACGGCCGCGACCGCATCCGCGCCTGATCCCAGCGTACCGTAAGCCTGCGCAACAAAACCTGAAATCAGACCGGTGAGCGTGTCGCCTGCTCCAGCAGTTCCGAGTCCGGCGTTCCCCGTCGGGTTAATAAACACACGACCATCCGGCGCAGCAACAAGCGGTCGCGAGCCTTTCAGCACCAGAATCACGTGATGAGCAACTGCAAACTCACGAGCCACAGCCACTCGATCGTCAAGCGCCGACTTATCCTCAGCACCTATCAGTCGCAGCATCTCGCCCGGATGCGGCGTTAGCACCAGCGGAAACTGATCCGATCCGCGAAGTTCGTTTGACCATGGCGCAAGCGAGTTCAAGCCGTCCGCGTCGATCACGCAAGGCGTCGCACGACGCTCCACAACCGCACGAACAAACCTTCGTGTACGCTCGTCGTCGGACGCCAACCCTGGTCCAACTGCAACCACCGTCGCCTTCGACGCGAGCTTCAGAAAATGCTCGACTGCCTCATCGCTTACAGCGCCGCGATCCGTTTCGGCGAGTGCCGTTGTCATTACTTCCGGCATTGCCCTACTCGCCACGGACGTTTGTGCCGAAGCTGGACAGGCGATCGTGACGAGCCCGGCGCCGGATCTCATCGTGGCGTTGCCGGTGAGTGCTGCCGCGCCTGAGTAACCGCGCGAACCGGCGGCAATCAAAACGTGACCGTGCGTGTTCTTGTACGAGTCGGGAGTGTAGCGCGTGCTCACCAGCCACTGCCGAACGTCATTCGCTTCCGGAAGAAACAACCACGGGCGCGTTGCCTCTATTAATGACGATGGAGACCCGATGTCGGCGACGATCAGTTCGCCGCCGAAGTTGCACGCGGGCGGCAACACGTTTGCGCGTTTCGCGGCTGTGAAAGTGACCGTCAGGTCGGCTTCAACGTGTGGACCAATCGGCGTGGCCTTGTCAGCATTCAAACCCGAAGGTATGTCGATCGAGAGCATCAACGGGCGTACATCCGACACGCGATTGCGCGCCTCTCTGAGCATCGACAGGTGTTCGATAACCTTCAGATAAACGCCTTCGAGAGGGCGAGTCAGTCCAGTACCAAACAGAGCATCGACGATCACGTCGTACGCGCTACGAGGCTTTGCGATTTGCTCCCAGGCACTAACCGAGTCGCACTCGATGAACGTCAGCGGCGGTGGCGACTCATGCGAGCCCGCTTCAAAGCTGGCAAGCCTGCTGACTGACTCGAAATTGGTGCGAGCATCGCCCGAGGTTTCCGCGACTTTGCCAAACAGGACCACGCTCGAATGCATGCCTGCACGCGACATCGCGCGTGCCAGGGCCGCGCCGTCGCCGCCGTTGTTGCCTTTGCCGCAGAGAATTAGGGCTTTCTTGTCGCGAACGTGGCCGTCCAGACGGGCGCGAATGGCGTCGAGGCAAGCCGTGCTGGCCGCTTCCATCAGGAGCAGCGATGACGTGTGATAGTTCTCGACGGTGAGACGGTCGATTTCGCGGATTTGTTCGGCGGAGAGTACGGGACGCACGCTGGGATAATAAACCACAGATCGCACGGATGACACGAACGAAAAAAGCGGCCCGAGGCCGCCCCGCCTTGCCGCCCGCCGCTGCACCAACCGTCCGTTTTTCCAGGATGTCTAAAGTAAATAGCTAATGGGAAGGCGTCTCCAGAAAAAAGATTCTGGAAGCGAGAATATTTTCTTCCAGAATTAAATCGTAATCGCGGCGCGGATATTGGTGCGGGCGTTGGGCTGATTTGGCTCGTTTGCGGGGGCGAGGCCGGCGGCGATGATGTACATCAGCGTCTCGCAAACTTCTCTCGAGCCGGTGCCCACCACCTGGCCCTTTTCGTCTTCAACTACGTAGATCCGGCCGGTCGACTCGAAGGGGAAAATCATTGGCCTTGTGTACATGGGGGGAATCTGTCTCCTCGTGGTTTACTCTAAAAACTGGAAAATCTTAATCCGTCAGGACTTCCAGAGGCCAGCCATGCGCAGGATGCGGCGAATGATCGACTGCGCGGCAGGAACTCCCAGCAGATAGCCAACGCCGAAATACGTAGTGCCGTAACCGCCCAGCACGACGATGGCGAGGGGAACCGGATGCCACCCTGCCACCAGCAGCTTCAGCGCCCAGCCGACACCCGCGCCAATCAAAGCGCCCAGCCACAGCTTCGCCGAGTAGGAAAGCGACAGACCCGTGTGGCCGATTCGCTGGTTGAGACTCCTTCTCAGGAACAGAAACTCGACCCAGCCCGCCAGCCCCGAAGCGACTGTCAGCCCCGCCGCGCCGAGCCTCGATTCAACTCCCAGCATACCCGGCAGGTGAATCGCGAAGAAGTATCCAAGAATGCCTCCAGTCACAACTCGCATCACGGCATAGAGCAATGGCGTTCGCGTGTCCTGCAACGCGTAGTACGTCGACGAGTAGAGGCGGCCCAGAGTCGACGCGAGCAGTCCGACTGCCGAGCCCGCGAGGATGGCCCAAACGTAAAGCGAATCGTCGCGCGAGAAGCGCCCGGTTTGATAAAGTACTGCGGCAATCACGTCGCCAAGCGCAAGAAACGCAACTGCAGACGGAACGATGAAGAAGCTGATCCTTCTCAAACCTTCGTCGAGCCGCTTTCGCAGTGTCTCAGCAACGACGGCCGTAGCGCCGAGCGCCCGTGACATCGCCGGCAACTCGGCCGCCGAGACCGACATTCCGAAAAGACTGACCGGAAGCGTGTAGAGACTCTGTGCGTACGTGAGTGCCACGACGGCCCCCTGGCCCAGGAAACTCGCGAGGAACGCATCGACAAAAGCGCTGATCTGGACCACGCCACGACTCATGAACACCGGAAAGAAACTCTTCAGCACTTGCCGCACGTGCGCGTTCGCGATCGTCACCTCCGGACGAAACTGGTGAATCAGTCGCAACACCGAAGGCAGTTGCACACCAAACTGCAGCGCGCTGCCGATCACGGATCCCCACGCTGTCGCCGCCGCAAGCTCGGAGAGGTCCATGCGGTTTCCGAAGTATACGAGCGCGGCAATGATCGCTGCATTCCATGCGACCGGCGCCGTGTAAGAGATGAAAAACCGGTGATGACTGTTGAGCACGCCCAGACACCACGCGGAAAGCACTAGCAACGCGGCCCCCGGGAAAAAGATCCTCACGAGCGTTATCGTCAACACGCGTCGCTCTTCCTCGAAACCCGCGGCGATCACAGTGACGATGTAGGGAGTTGCGAGTACGCCGATGAGGACGATAAGGGCAGTGACGAGTGCGAGAATCGAGAAGATCGCATTCGCGACGCGCGCGGCTTCTTTCTCATCGCCGCGGGCCAGGAGTTTTGCGTACACGGGAATGAATGAGGCGGAGAGTGCGCCTTCGCCAAACACGTTCTGAAGAAAGTTTGGAATGCGGAACGCGGCGCTGAAGGCGTCGCCTTCCGCCGAGCTGCCGAAATAGTGTGCGAAGATTCGTTGACGGATGAGGCCAACGATGCGACTGATGAGGATGCCCGCGCCGACGAAGAAAGCCGAACGACCGGTGCTCGGCTCAGGGCGAGCGGGTTCGGGCGTGGTTTCGCCGACCTGTTCCAGCGTTTCGCCCGCGATGTTGTCGGCGTCCTTCATCTTCTCGTCATAGGTGGCATGGAAAGGGGTGGCCACGGAGGGCCACCCCTACAGTTCGTTCGTACCGGCGTTCTTCGTAACTAGGCCACCGTTGTAGGGGTGGCCGTCCCTGGCCACCCCAGTGTCAAGCACCGATGTCATAAAGAATAATCTTTAATCTTGTTGAGAAGCGTTTTGTAACTGACGCCAAGATCTTCGGCGGTCTTGCTCTTGTTTCCGTGGTTGGCTTCCAGTGCGCGCAGGATCTTCTTTCGCTCAACCACGCGAAGCAGGCGATGGGCCACTTCGGAAAGTGTTCCTGAAAGATCGAACTGTTCGACTGACGCCGACTCAGTCGCGCCCGCTGGTCCAAGTCCGAGATCTTTCGGCTGTAGCACGAGCGTGTCGGTCAGGATGCAGGCGCGTTCGATCGCATTCTCGAGTTCACGAACATTGCCAGGCCACTGGTGTTGCTTGATTGCCTCAATGGCTTCGGCGCTCAGTTGCGCTTCCCGCCCGCGCAACTCGCGTCCGATCTCGGAAGCGAAGTGCTGGGCCAACAATACGACGTCATCACCACGATCGCGTAGCGGCGGCACTTCTACCGGAAACACCGCCAAACGGAAAAACAGATCACCGCGAAACTCTCCATTCTCGACGGCGGCTTTCAAATCTTTATTCGTCGCAGCGACGACGCGAACGTCTACCGCGACGGGCGCACGTCCGCCGATACGATCGACGACCTTCTCTTCAATGGCGCGCAACAGTTTCCCCTGAACACCGAGCGGCAGTTCACCAATCTCGTCAAGAAATACGGTGCCGCCCGAGGCGAGTTCAAACTTTCCCTGGCGCCGATCGCTTGCACCGGTAAACGCGCCGCGCTCGTGACCGAAGAGTTCGTTCTCGATCAGAGTTTCGGGAATTGCGGCGCAGTTGATTGCTACGAACGGTTTGTCGCGGCGAGGAGAGAGGTGATGGACCGCGCGCGCGAAGAGTTCTTTGCCGGTGCCTGATTCGCCCAGCAGCAGGACGGTCGTTTCCGTTTGTGCGACACGTTGAGTTTCGCCGACTGCGCGTTTGAGAGTTTCCGACTCGCCGAGAATGCGCGGGAAGCCGTAACGACGGGACCATTCTTCGCGCAGCAGGATGTTCTCGGTCCGGAGGCGAGCCTGTTCGAGCGCGCGTTCGACGAGCAGGAGCAGGTGATTTGAGTCGACTGGCTTCTGAAGAAAGTCGTGCGCGCCGTCTTTCATCGCCTGCACGGCTTCGTCGATCGAGCCGAAGGCGGTCATGACGATTACAGGCACGTCTGCATCAGCAGCGCGTGCAGCACGCAGCACGTCGAGACCGGAGCCGTTGGGCATGCGCAGGTCTGTCAGGACCAGGCGATGACGCGAAGTGGCGATCTCATTGAGCGCCGCCCGCGCATCGGCTGCTTCAGCTACAGTGTATCCGGCGTTTTCGAGAGTTAGTCGCAGTACGCGACGGAGGCTGTCTTTATCTTCGACAAGTAGGATATCGGCCACTGGGGCAATGATCGATTTTTCGCGCGCACGGTGTCAAGGACTTTGAAAAGGCCCAGGCGCTGACCGCGCGGTTTGTATAGGTCGTATAAGACCTATAAGACCTATAGGACCTATAAGACCTATAGGTCCTATTCTTAATACTCCCGCACGTCGCGCACGATGTCGCCCAGCGCGTCCCTCGCCTTCTGGACCCAATCTGAGTCGTAGATGAAGTTGGCTGTGCCGCCGCCGCCGATGTTTACGACGGGCTGGAGAAAGTTGTGTGGCTGCCCGTTTTCACTCGACGGCCACGAACGTGCGAACTTTGCAATGTAGATCGATCCGAGGATCGTGCCGTTACCACCACCGTCGCGTGTGATGGTGCCGTCGCCGAGGACCAGGACCGTGCCGTTGAAGGTAGCATTTCCATTCAACGTCAGATCGCCCGTAACGATCAGCAGACCTGCGCCGCCGTCCAGCGTAAGGTCGCCGTTTACAAAAGTGAAAGCCGGACTTGCGGTTGTACCGGCATTTCCGGAATACGTCGTGAAGTAACGTCCCATACTCCTCGCAACCAGTTGCATCTCGTTCAAAAAGGTGCGCGCGTCGTCGGCGGTTCGCAGCCATGAGGGCAGGTCCCCGTTAGCGACCAGTCTTAGCTGTTCTGCTTCAACCGTTGCGCCTTTCGTAATCGCATCACTCACCACAGCCACATCAGGAACTGATGTGACGCCAAGCGTCGGCAGATTCGCGACACTTGCATTATCGTGTCCTGAATAAAACTTCGCCGCGCTGGTTCCGATGTCGAACGTCGCCGGTGCATTGTTGTCAGCACCTCTGATCAAGAGCATCGCGTCAGGTTCGAAGTCAAAAAAAGTCTTCTGGACAATCATCTCCATCCGCTTGACGGAACCCTTTGGACCATACCCGGTTGACTGTACCTGGATCCGTTTTGGTCTGTAGTTGGCATCTGCATTTCGCTGAACTCCGTTGGGATCGTCCGGATCCATAACAACGACTTCATAGGAATAGTTTGCGCCTGCCGGCCGCACGCGCCAGTCGGTTCCGTAACTAAGCCAGGCCGAGAGTCGCGCGGTTGTTGAGTCGTCGCTCGGGTGATTCGACTTGTCTGGATCGACAGCAGTTCGAAATCCCATCTTCGTCGTGTTCGGCAGTCCGTTGGGCGCTCTGTGACCGCGCAGCACGTTCAAAGCCGATTCCAATCCCGACTCGGCGCCGTAGTAAGCCTGCAATTCCGCGGTCGCGTCGATCGACGTGGTCGCAGACATGCCGCTGGTCAATATCACCGTTCCGGCAACTGCGAGCAGCAAAGTGGCGATCAAGATGCTGATAACCAGTGCAGCGCCTTTTTCCCCATGACGTGTTCCCATCTGGCGATCCATGTTGTGCCTCCGGCGGACGACTAGAACGTTACCTGACTTGCGTTTCTCAAGACGACATCCGAAACGAGATTGACCGTCGATTCGGGTTGATAGCCGGGCGAGCCGGGCTGGCCCTGCGCCGGAAGTATCACGCCGACCGTGATGCGGACTTTCCATGCGCTGATAACCAGGCTGGGTGTTGCCGCAACGTTCAACTCCGCACCGCTGCTGTCAAAATACTGAAGTACAAAACTATCCAGCCTGTTTGCCAGCACTGTCGTGCCCTCGCGCTGGTCCACTGCACCAAGAATCGCATCGTAGCGGACGAGATAGTGCCGGTTGGCAACGTCGTCGTTGTACATCGTGTACTTGATGTCTTCGTCGCGATCGCTTACCGCATCGCTGCCGCTGACTGGATTTCCCGCGTCGTCACGCGTGTACGCATTGAGGTTCGCGCGAAACCTGATCGAACCCGCACCCGTATCGCCGGGAACGATCCCGTTATCGAGCAGACCAAAACCCGAGTTTGCAATCTCACGCGAGACGATGTTGAGAGCACGCTGAGCATCGGCGATGGCATCGGAGCGTGCGTCCTCACGCGCGCGCATTCGAAACGACTGGGCCACGAGGGTGCTGGCGATACAGGCGATGACGACCGTCACCGTCATGGCTATCAACAGTTCGATTAGCGAAAAGCCGCGTTGCGAATTGGTATTGGCGCTCATTGTTTTCAAATCCTTTTTAGGCTCCACCTGACCATGGCCCTAACGAAAATGCCGACCGCCGCACGCTTATTTCAACGGTCCCGAGTGCCCACGGATCACTGCTCAACAGAGGCGTCACCTGGATCGTGATCGTCTTCATCGAGGCACTGGTATCCGCGATCGTGGTGCGCACGGTGTAAGTGCGACCTGCACTCGTTACTGTTTTAGTGACACCCGCCACCGCCGTGAGCCCCGGATCCGTGAAGATCAAATTCCGGTACGACTCCATTTCCTGTTGCGCAACCGCGATGGCCGCCGCGCGATCGCGCGAGCCGGTGTTGTTCTTGATCGCATACGTGAACACCGCACAGATGCCGAGCCCGCCGATCATCATGACCAGGAGCGCCGAGGCCGTCTCGAGTAGGGTGAAACCTCGCTCCCGCCGGTTCTTTACTTGCGCTTTCATCTCGTTCTCCTGTTAGTTGGTCACACTCAAACTCACTGTCCGCGAACCACAAGGCGTCTCAAATGTGAGAGTGAAATTTCCTCGCGTATTGTTGAGTGACTTAACGACAAACGTATTAGTCGAAACCGACGTAACACTCAGGTTGTTTGGACCACTCGTAAACGTCACCGTTCCACTCGGGCTCACAGTGAAACTCACAACGCCGCTGCCTTGCTTCGAGAAACTAAATGGATTCGGAGTGGTCGACGTTGTCACCAGACACGGCGTCGGCGTTGGAACCGGCGTTGGTGTCGGAGTTGGCGTCGGAGTCGGCGTTGGCGTTGGCGTGGGTGTAGGCGTCGGAGTTGCGTCCGGATTGCCAATCGGCGTCGGATCTTCTGACGGTGGTGGAGTTGGCTCTTCAGTCACGTCGGGTGTCGGAGTTGGTGTCGGAGTCGGCGTGGGTGTTGCTGTCGGCGTTGGCGTCGGCGTGGCGGTGTTGTTGGCGTTCATCGTGGAGCCGGAGTCGATCCCGGTCAATCCGCCTACGTTGACGTTAACTTCCGGAATGTCGTCGAGATAAACGTCGCTATCGATCGTGACGTCGCCTGAACGGGTGACGTCGACGATTCTCTGGTCGTTAGCGTCCGTGCCCCACTGCATTGCGATACTGACCTTGACTTCTGTCAACGGAAGGTCCACGAGACGTCCGCGCCAGTCAAACACGAGCGCGATCGGATCCGTAGCGAACACCACTCCGGTATCGAGCGCGAAAGTTTTAGTCTCAACTGTTCCGTCGCCGTCGAAGTCCATCTTCACGCGGTAATTGGTCTTGTCGAGGACTTCAATTCCCGCCATCAGGTCAGACGTCATCGGGTGACGCCGGACCGAATCAACACGCGCCTTTTCGACATAGCTGGCGAGCATGCGCGAGGAGTTCGTCAGGCGGATTCGCTGCTTCGCGGAGGCGATGCCGAGGAAGGCAAGTGCGGAGACGACGCCGGCCACGGCAAGAGTGATGATCAACTGCGTTATCGTAAAGCCTTTTTGTTTTCGTTTGATTCTGGCCATCACTCCTCCAAACGGGCAGAGACTGGGTCTTCCGCGGAAAGCTGGGCAACGCTTATGCCGTGGTGATTTATTTGATTTTTGGGGTGATTTTCAGGGATGAGGAAGGTGTGGTGTTACCGAAGGTGTCAAACAACGGAAGTCAGCTTCCTACAGGATTTACCGGATTTTCACGATTTACAGGAAAGAGCAAAGCTTTCAATCTTTTAAGTGAATGGGTAAGTCAAGGAATCGTCCGCTACGTTGTGGTGCCGCACGCCACGATGTGGTTGGACGGTAAAACGCCCCGGCTATCCTTGGGGATAGCCGGGGCGTATTTGCTTAACCATGCGTTAGTTTGATTTCGAGGGTGGTTCGTATTCCTCGCTGCCTGCAACAGTGCTCTCCGTGTTTGAGAGTTGCATGCTCAGCATCAACGGTTTGTACTCAAACGCCTTTGGTCCACCACGCGTGTTTTGCACCAGCATCACGAGGTAATCCTGGTTCTCTCTGAACCTCGTGACACTGCCTCGCTGATTCATGATCACGAATAGCAGGACCTCGCCGTTCGCCGCTTTCATCTGACCAACCAGGGAACTCGAACCGCCGTCAGTTCTCAACAAGGTTCCCGTTTTCGCGATCACGCTTCCCCGCCACGCCAGGCCTTTGAAACGATCCTCGAGTGTGCCCGGATCGATTCCGGCAACAGGCATGATCGCTGCCGGCGAGAGCTTGTGTTTGTTCAGTTCAGCAAGCAGCGCACGATAGATCTTCATCATGTTCCGTGGCGAAACGCGATTGACGCCGAGCCCGCTGAGGGTTGCGATCTTCAAGTCGTCCTGCGTCAGCCCGAGCTCGTTGATCAGTTGCTGCCGCACTGATTCGGGTCCACCGAGTGCTTCGCCGATGCGCGCGGCCATGAAGTTGTTTGAGTAGCAGAGCAGCACTTTCAGAATGTCGACGAGCTTGCTCGATCTTTGTGTCAGCAGCAGCTTCGCTGAAGGCGCAACTGGGCCGACAAACACTTCTCCCATCACCGCAACGCTTGGCACGGTTGCCAGGCTCTCACGATCGTTCAGCAACGTGCGTTCGTAGTTCCATGCTCGTATGGCTTCGGCGTATCGAACCGTGGAGTCGAGAGTGTCGTAGAGACGTTCTCCGGAACGCTGTGCGGACGAGCTGAAATTCATCGTAAAGCCCGGAGCGACGATGAGATCGCCGGTCACCTGCTTGATCCCGAGCTTGTTCAACTCGCGTGCGAGCAGCACACCGTGTTCGTAGTGAAACGAAGGATCACGCCCGGAAATGTAAAGACTTCCGGTCAGCACGCCCGTCTCTTTGTCGAGCGTTCCGTCTATCCAAACGCCCGTCGCAAAGCGGTGCTGCGGACCAAACGTTCTCAGTGCGATTAGCGCAGTCGCGAGCTTCAGGTTTGACGCCGGGTTGAACTGTTCGTTCTCGGCCTGGGAAGAGACCACCTGCCCGTCGAGAGTTTCGATCAGCACTCCCTGCAAACCGTAAAGCGGTCTACCTTCGGGCGAAGGTGACGGCGACGGCGACGGCGATGGCGACAAAGACGGCGACGGGCTTGCGACAGGAACCTGCGCAAACGTGTTCGCGCTTACCGCGAGCAGCAGCAGTAAAAACAAACAGGGCTTAGTCAAGCGCAGCATCATGCGTTTCGTTATGGAGAGCCAACTTTTGATGCACAAACAACCGGATGGGGATGTTCAAGCGGAATCAGGCCGCACCGCAACCATCATAACCGAAATCAGCCGCAGATCTACACGTATTTACAATCGGCGATTAAAGACTCATCTCGTTGACATGTTTCCGGCGCGCTCATAGAATCGCGCTGTTGACAAACTACAGTGCAACGCAATCAAGAACCCGTCACAGTTGAAAGAGTGATTGCCACTCACCGAGCACGACGCAAAGAGATTCGAAAACGGCTCCGTGAGTTTGAAGAAGTTTGGCGCAGAGGATCCGACGCGCGGCTTTGGGAAGAACTGGCCTACTGCATTTTCACCGCCGGTGCTTCCGCTCGTATGGGCCTCAATTCTGTCGACGCTGTGCGGCCGCTGCTTCTTGATGGCGACTCCGATGCGATGACTGCGGCTTTGAAACAGGCCGGCGCGCATCGCTTTCCGGTAGCGCGTCCGCGTTACATTGTTAGTACGCGAAACTATTTTCACGCCGACTGCGGCATGGCCCTGCGAAAACGTTTGCGGAGCTTTTCAGATCCGTTTGAACGCCGCGACTGGCTGGCCCAGGAAAAACAAGTGAAGGGACTGGGTTACAAAGAAGCCAGTCACTTCCTGCGAAATATCGGCGTAAAAGGTCACGCGATCCTTGATAAGCACGTGATGCGATGTTTGGCTGAAATCGGAGTGATCGATACTGCCAAGCCACCTTCAACGCGAAGGAAGTATCTCGAAGTCGAGCAGCAACTGATCAGGTTCGCTCGCGATATCCGCATAGATTTCGACGAGCTCGATCTGGTTCTCTGGTCCATGAAGACAGGAGAAGTGTTGAAGTAGCAACCGATACGCGAACCGGCGGCGCGGCGCGCGCGATGACGATCACGCCAGCGTTCACTCAGAGGGGTGTGAATCATGCAATGTAAGAACAAAAGGTGTCTTCCCCGGACGGCGGCCTTCAGTGTGGCCGCCTTCGTGCTTTGTTTTGCGCTTGCCGGTGCCACCAACATTGCTGCCGGCTTTTCCGACAAGAAGGCTTACGCGAAAGGCCACAAAGCCTTGCGGAAGGGAGAGTACGTCGAGGCGGAGAAGATCTTTCGCGATCTGCTGAACAAGGATGCGCAGGACGTTGAAGCGCGGCTCGGTTTGAGTTTTGCCCTTCTGAAACAGCGAAGCCTTCAGGGCGCTTACGACAATGCCGCGCGCGTGATCATGCTCGATCCGTTGTCGGCGCGAGCGCACGCGTTGCTTGGTTCGGCGATCCTTGCGGCTGGCGAATTTCGTCTCTCGGTTGAAGAGTTCAAAACGGCGCTCGCGCTCAATGAGAACGAAGCACTTGCGATCGCGGGTCTCGCGATGGTCGATTTCTACGAGAACCGTGTGCAGCTCGCCATTCCCGCTTTGCGCAAAGCGGTGAATCTCGATCCTGGCGAGCCCGACTTCATTTACAACCTCGCGCAGGCATGCGCGCGAAGTGAGAAATATAAAGAGGCGGCGGACTCGTACGAGAGGTTTCTCATGATTGCGCCGAAGACCGACTTCGATCGACGCGCGCGCATTCTCGGGTTGATCGATTTTCTGCGTTACCTCGGCAGGCAGAGTTCGCTGTACGCTGTGAGTGGCGATCGTGCAACCGTTCCGTTTGAGGCGACTGACAATCGTCCCGTGTTTCAGGTTCGCGTGAACGGGTCGAGCAAGCCGCTGCGATTCGTGCTCGATACAGGATCCGGCATGTCTGTTATTTCTGACGAGACGGCGAAACGTCTCGGCATAAAGCCGGTGGCGAAAGGCGGGCTCGCGCGTGCAGTCGGAGGTGGTGGGAAGTTTGAGATCGTTTACGGTTTTCTTAGTTCGCTCGAGATCGGCACGGTGAAAGTCGAAAACGTTCCCGTCTACATTCGAAAGTTTTTCGACAGTCACATTCCGGTTGACGGTTATCTTGGGCTCTCGGTTGTGCAGAAGTATTTAGCATCGCTTGATTACGGGACGCGACAAATGTCGCTGTTGCGACAGGCGCAGACGAGTTCGGTTGAGAGTTGGACCACAGTGAAACAGGGTTTTCAAACGCTGCTCCCGGTGCTGCCTAACGACACGGCTGTTGAAGTTCCCCTGCGCACGACGTCGAGTGGGTTTTTAAGCGGGGAAGTCGGGCTTGATGGTTTTGAGAAGAACGTCAACTTCATCATCGATACGGCGGCGAGCATCACCGTCGTTTCGGAAAGGTTCTCACAGGAGGAGGCGTTACTCGAGTTGACCCAGCCTGTGAAGGCGCGCGTAATTGGCGCGGCGGGTGTAACCGAGAACGTAAAGGTTTTGCAGCTGCCTCGACTGAGTCTCGGTCTCAGTAAACTCGAAAAGATCAATGCCGCCGTGCTGGATATGGAACCGGTAAATGAGACAGCCGGATTCACGCAAAGC
>DASTQB010000138.1:0-29691 GCA_035761985.1 Pyrinomonadaceae bacterium | reverse complement strand
ATTCCACGCTGGGGTGGCCACGGAGGGCCACCCCTACAATTATGATAAGAAAATCGTTTGTATCCGTTGTGCTGGTGCTTCTGACGTGTGGTGTGGTTGCTGCCCAGCAACACGCCGATCCAGAATTCAACACGTCCGTCGAAAATCCCGCGTACAAGAAAGATGGACCACGCGTGATGTTCGACGAGGCCCATCACAACTTCCACACTATCGACGGCCGTTACAAGCCATTCTTCGATCTCCTGATGAACGACGGCTATCGCGTCGTACGCAATCGCCAACCGTTCGGCAAAACCATGCTTGGCAGCTTCAAAGTCCTCGTGATCGCAAACGCCCTTGGCGCTGAAGAGGACGACGACGAAGGCGCCGATACCTCCGCGTTCACGGAAGAAGAGATCCAGGCTGTTCACGATTGGGTAAAAGGCGGAGGCGCGTTGCTGTTGATAGCGGACCACGCGCCATTTGGCGGTGCGGCCGCGGCGCTCGCGAGCAAATTCGGTGTCGAGTCGAGCAAGGGTTACACGTTTGATCAGAAAAACTCCGTTGACGGAACCCCATCGCACCTCATCTTCTCGCGCGAGAATAAACTTCTCGGCACTCATCCGATCATGGAAGGACGTGCAGAAAGCGAGCGCATCAACATTGTCCGCAGCTTTACCGGCCAGTCGTTCAAAGGACCTGAGGACAGCACGCCGATCCTCAAACTGTCAGACACAGCCACAGACGCTCCCAATGCCAACGCGCAGAATCACGTTTCAGCAGCGGGCCGCGCGCAGGCGGTCGCGCTGAAGTTTGGAAAAGGCCGTGTGGTGGTCCAGGGCGAAGCCGCAATGCTCTCCGCGCAGATTGCGGGAGCGGAAAGACGTCCGATGGGAATGAACGTTCCCGGCTACGACAACAAGCAATACGTACTGAACCTGATGCGCTGGCTGTCGGGGCTGTTGAAAGAGAAGTGATTCGTGTGGGACCGGAAGCGCCAGTGGATTTGGGTGATCGGCGGGTTCCTGATCGGAACTTCGGTGGCTTACTCGGATTCGTTTCTCGAAGACGGGACGTTTGTACTCAGCTTCTTCATCTTCATGGAAGTGCTGATCCTCGGCATTATGGGTTTGCTGTTTTACTTGTATTCGCGCCGCGGATGAACGCGAATAAACGCGGATTAGTTTGGCTGCTGCATTGATTTTGACCGCACCGTAATTCCCTGGTTTCCCAGCACCAGCAAACTCCGAGCTTGCCCAAATGGCGCACTCGACGGCACGTACGAAAGCACGTAACGATTCTTACGCAACTCGTCGCAGATCGCTTTCGCAGCTACCTGTGGCTCGTCGATTGAATAGATCTCGCCGCCAGTTCCTTCCGCCAGCTTGTTGATTACGACTTTCGGCTTCGGCACGTCGCGCCGGATCGCGCCGCGCGTTCGATCCACTGCCTGCACGGCGTAAACCATGATGTTCTCGGCTTGCAGTTCCGCGAGCGTCTGTTCGAACGTCGCTTTGCTGCCGCGATCGAGGCCGTCGCTGATCACGACGATGATTCGTTTCTGGTTCTGCAACGGGCGCAGTGCTTCTGCAACCACGGCGCGAATCGCGTCGAACAGGTGTGGCTGTCCCTTCTTCCGGAAGAGTTTCAAAGAAGCCTCGATGGCTTTGGCGTCGTCAGTCCAGTCAGAAACGATCTCCGCCTGTTCGTCGTAGCCGACGATCAGCAGCTTGTCGCCTTCGTAGATCTCGTAAGCAAACTCGCGCGCCGCTTGTTCGAGCTTCTCGACGTCCGCACGAATCGACAGCGAGTTATCAACCAGCAGAACGATGCGGGCCGGCGACGGATCCGGAGTGAAGTTGCGGATCATCTGCTCGATGCCGTTGTCGTAAACCGACACTTCCTTGCTGGTGATCGGGTTCGTGCGGTTGTCCTCGCGGCGCGCAACAACCCCAACCATCACGCCGCCCGAGGCGTTGGCGTGCGGCCGATTGCCTGACTGGCCCACGATCGACATCGCGACCAGCACAATTCCGAGCACGGCAAGCAGGATTTTGGATCGATGGCTAGTGACTCGCGGCCCTGAAAAACGCATTTCAAATCGTGAAGCAGCTTAATCGCCGCCTGAAACCTTTGGAGATGAAGTCTTTTCGGAAGTTTTCTTAGCGGGGGAACCCTCTTTGGCTTTCTTGTCGGGTTTCTCGGCCTTTTCAGCTTTCGCTTCCGGTACCGATTCGGATTCAGTCTTATCGCTTTTCGTTGTCTTGCGGGCGTAATCGGTGACGTACCAGCCGGAGCCTTTGAACTGAATCGCAGGCGCCGAAATCTTCCGTTCCAGCTTCCCGCCGCACTTGCGGCACTTCGTAGGTGGCTTGTCGCTCACCTTCTGGAACACCTCGATGTGTGCTTTGCATTTTCTGCACTCAAACTCGTAGATCGGCATGCGTGGATTATAGCCGCGGATTACACGGATTTTAAATCGGGATTAGGGCCTTTCAGTTGAACTCTGAAGTCTGACTCGACTATGCTCTCCCCCACAAGATGTCGAATACCGTTCAATCTCTTTCTTTAGAACGCAAAGTCAAAATGCACGAGGCGCGCGAGGGGATTATCAATCGCCTCGCCATGGTTCTGCCTCACGCCATCAATCTCGACCGGTTTCTGAACGTCATCGTCTCGGAATTAGGGCGCATGATGGACGTCGATCGCTGCGACGTGATCCAGTTGAAGTCGGCGAGCGAGTTGCGCATCAGTCACGAGTGGCGCGCATCGGATGACGTGCCTTCGAGCCTGGGGACTGTAATCCCGCTCGATCTGAAGAAACTCTCTGAACACGTCGACATCCGGCAGCCGATCCGGCTGGACGACATCGAGACCTCGGGATTGGACCAGAAAGTCCGGTTTCTCGCGGCGAGTCTTGGCACACGGTCGTTGCTGGTTGTGCCGGTGATGCTCGGAGAGGACGTTCTCGGACTCGTCGGATTGCACCAGACGCGCACGCCGCGCGAGTGGCTCGACGATGAAGTCTCGTTTTTACAGTCGATCGCCGGGCAGATCGCGATCGGGTACCAGTACACACGTCTTTACACAGACAAGGAACGCGAAGCACAAACAAGGCGCGCGCTGCTCTCGATCGCGAATGCACTGAACGCGCGATCGGATTTTCGCGAAGTGTCGTCGCTCGTGCTTGAACGCGCAAACGCGCTCGTAGGCGCTGATTATTCGGCCCTCGGCGTGCTCGATCCTGCGGGAAGCCGGATTAGTCTGGCGGCGTTCAAGGCCGCGCCGGATGCGTCGATCGAATCGGTTCAGGGCTTGTTTGACGCGCATGGAAAGTCCCTCGATGTGACTGCGTTTCCGGCAATGGTGGAGGTGTTGGCCCAGGGCAAAACGTTGCGGCTGCTCGACACTGACTTGCCGTTTCCGATTCGCCTCGCGTTCAACACGATGCTGGGTGGACGTGCTGCGCTCGTTGCGCCGGTGAGAGTCGGCGGGCAAACGTTTGGACTGCTCGGACTCGTTTGGAGCCAGGCGCGCGAAGGATTTGAGGATCAGGAAGTTTCGCTTCTGGAAGGTATTGCGGATCAGATCGGCACGGCGCTCGAACGCGATCAGTTGTCGGCAGAGATCATGCAGTTGCGGAGCGCGCTTCACGAACGTTACGGCGAAGAACGCATCATCGGTCAAACGCCTGCCATCCGTCGTGCGATCGAGCTGGCATTGAGCGTGGCCGACACGCAGACGACTGTTTTGATCGAAGGTGAGTCAGGAACCGGAAAAGAGCTGTTCGCGAATTTGATCCACTTCAACTCCGGTCGCGAGGATCAGCCGTATGTGAAACTAAACTGCGGCGCGATTCCCGAAACGTTGCTCGAGTCGGAACTCTTCGGCCACGAGAAGGGCGCGTTTACCGATGCGCGCGCGTTGCGGCGCGGGCGTTTTGAAGAAGCGAATGGCGGCACGTTGTTTCTCGATGAAGTTGGTGAAATGAGTTTGTCGGCGCAGGTGAAGCTGCTGCGGTTTTTGCAAGACGGAGAACTGACGCGCGTCGGCGGCAGTGAAGTGA
Source organism: Pyrinomonadaceae bacterium (assembly GCA_035761985.1). Taxonomy (GTDB): domain Bacteria; phylum Acidobacteriota; class Blastocatellia; order Pyrinomonadales; family Pyrinomonadaceae; genus PSRF01. The sequence continues at coordinate 25,646 of DASTQB010000138.1, read as the reverse complement.
TCAAGACGGACGTGCGCGTGCTTGCGGCGTCAAATGTCGATCTAAAACGCGCGGTCGAGCTCGGCGCTTTCCGGCAGGATCTGTTTTACCGGCTTTCAGTGTTCCCGATTAAGTTGCCGCCGCTGCGGGAGCGACCGGAAGACATTCATCCGCTCGTCATCCACTTCCTCGAGCACTACAAACAGAAGACCGGGCGCTTCATTTCCGGCATCTCGAAAGCCGCGTTACAGGCGTTTATCACTTACGACTGGCCCGGCAACGTGCGCGAGCTGGAGAACGCGATCGAGCGGGCGGTGATCATCGCTTCAGGCCGGCAGATCGAGGTTGAAGACCTGCCCGACGCGATCAGCAAGATCGCTTTGCAGAAACGCGACCAGATCAAGGTTGAACGTGCCAAGGCTGCGAGCGAAGGCCGCACGACCACATTTGAGATCACGGTGCCGTCGTCGATGGAGGAGATCGAGCGGCTCGCTATCGAGGCCACGCTAGATTACACCGCGGGCGACAAATCCCACGCCGCGCGCGCCCTCGGCATCGGCCGCAAGACGCTCTACCGGAAGCTCGAGCAATACAACGGACAATCGTGAAGCGGATTTTTATAGGTCCTATAGGTCGTATTGGTCTTATTTCAAACGATTCTTGGCAAAAGCCCTTGCGGCTGCTATAGTCCAACGCCGTATAATTCCCTCGTAATTCTTTAGTAAACCCGCGAAGTACTAGGGCTTCGCTTTGAAAGAAAGGACCCCAGCAAATGGGATACGAAGATTATCGGAGAGATAGTGGCGACAGTATTTCAACCAGACTAACTTACCTTCTTATCGGCGGCGGCATTGGCGCGATTTTGGCCCTGCTTTTTGCGCCTAAATCGGGAGAGGAACTGCGCGGCGACATCAAAGACGCCACCCGCAAAGGCATCGATCGTTCACGCGAAGCGGCGCAACAGCTAAGTGACCGCGCCGGCGAGTATTACGAAGCGACGCGCGAGCGTGCTTCCGAGCTTTACACGCAGGCGGCGGGCAGAGTTTCCGAGGTGGCCCAAAACGCACGCGAGGTAGCTTCACGCCAGAGTGGAACGTTGAGCGCGGCAATCGACGCAGGCAAGAAGGCGTACCAGGAAGAGAAGCGTAAAACTGAGATGTCGGGCCGCATCGATGCAGCTCCGAACTACGGCGACAACACAAACTAAAAATGAGCATGTTGGCGTTACAAATGAGCACCAACGATCCCATGTTCTGGGTGATGGTGATTATTGCTGCATCGTTTGTCGTGATTGCGATCGCGATGATTGCGATCGCAGTCTTCGTCAGCCGTGCGGTGAAGTCAGTTAACCGCGTCGAGGAAAAGGTAGAACCGCTCATCGAGCGTGTTACGGCGATGAGCGAACAGGGCAAGGAGATCGCAGTGCAGGGCAAGCTCATTGCGGAGCAGTTCACTGCGGTCTCGAACCATCTCTCGACGGCGACGATGCACATCTCTGAGTCGATGGCGATCGTGCGCAGTGAAATCAGCGAGTTGAAGACGCTGGTAAGCGACACTGCGGTCGAGGCCCGCGACAAAGTTCAACTCGTTAGCCGCACGATCGATCGCACGCACCACCAGGTTGCTTTGACCACGGATTTCATACAAACGAAGGTCATAGAACCGGCGCGTGAGCTGGCGGCGATTATGGCGGGCTTCCGCCGCGGCCTCGAGGTTCTCGTGGCGCCGATGCCGAAGCCCATTAATCAAACTTACGCCGAGGATGAGATGTTTATCGGTTGAATAAAAAGCAAAGATGATTGCTACCGAACCCGAGCCATCTCACCGGTGGCTTGGGTTTTTAGTTTGTTGGACAGGATCCTGTAATATTGCGAGTTCAAACTTATGTCGACAGAAACTCCACTCGATCTAAAGAAGACTGTAAACCTGCCTAAGACTGGCTTTTCGCAGAAAGCCAATCTTGCGCAAACCGAACCAGCACGCCTCGAAAAGTGGTCGAAACTCGACCTTTATCACCTGATTCGCAAGACGTGCGCGGGCCGGCCGAAGTTCATCCTGCACGATGGTCCACCTTACGCGAACGCCGACATCCATCTCGGCACCGCGATGAACAAGATTCTGAAAGACCTCATTATCAAGTCGCGCACGATGATGGGCTTCGACGCGCCGTACGTTCCGGGCTACGACTGCCACGGCCTTCCGATCGAGCAGCATCTCGAACGCGCACTCGAGAAGAAAGGTAAGAAGAAGAACGATCTGAGCCTGGAGAGTTTTCGACGCGCCTGCCGCGAACACGCTGAGAACGCGTTGAAGAGCCAGACGCGGGATTTCAAACGACTCGGCATCCTCGGCGAGTGGGACGATCCTTACCTCACGATGTCGAACCGCTACGAAGCTGAGATTGCGCGCATGTTCGCGCGCTTCGTTGAGCGTGGCTTCGTTTATAAAGGCTTGCGTCCCGTCTACTGGTGCCTCAAGGACCAAACAGCGCTTGCGGAAGCGGAAGTTGAATATCACCAGCACTCGAGTCCATCGGTCTACGTGAAGTTTCCGCTGCAAAGCGATCCGGCGTCGATCGATCCGGCACTCGCCGGACGGAAAGTGTTCGTGGTGATCTGGACCACCACGCCGTGGACGCTGCCTGCAAACCTCGGCATCGCCGTTCATCCTGACTTTGAGTATTCGGCGTTTGAAGCCGGTGACGAGGTTTACATCGTTGCGAGCGATCTTGTCGAAGGAGTTGCGGTGAAATGCGATCTGGGCCAGCCGAACGTGCTTGCGCGCTTCCCTGGCTCGAAACTCGATCGTCTCGAGTGTCGACACGCATGGCTCGACCGCAGATCGCTGTTGATGGTTGGCGAGCACGTCACGCTCGGCGGCGAAGCAGATGCTGAAACCGAGCTCGACGTCAGCGAAGCGCAGAAGAAGTCGGGTGACAGCAAAGCTGGAACTGGTTGTGTACACACGGCGCCGGGCCATGGTCACGACGACTTCGTGATCGGCAAGCGTTACGGTTTGGAGATCTATTGTCCGGTGGATAACGCGGGACGATTCACCCCTGAAGTTGAGCATTTCGCGGGCCAGCGCGTGTTTGATGCGAACGATCGGATCGTCGAGTTCATGCGTGAAAACGGCGTGCTGTTGTTTGGTGAACGCTACGAACACCGTTATCCGCATTGCTGGCGTTGCAAAAACCCGGTGATCTTTCGTGCGACCCCGCAGTGGTTCATCTCGATGGACCAGGCACACCGCGAGCTCGTCGAGAAGGACGACGACGGGCGCGATCGGTCCAACTTCACTGACAACTTTTCCGAAGGTACTACTTCGTTGCGCGCAGGTGCGCTTGCTGAAACTGAGCGCGTCACGTGGATTCCTGCGTGGGGCCGCGACCGCATGCGCAACATGCTTAAAGGAAGGCCTGACTGGTGTGTCTCGCGTCAACGTGTCTGGGGCGTGAACATCCCGGTTTTCTATTGCGCAAAATGCACGGAGGCGGTTGCCGATCCGGCCATAATCAATCACGTCGCCGACATCTTCGAAAAGGAATCGGGCGACGCGTGGTTGAAGCGCGAAGCTGCTGAACTGCTGCCGCCGGGTTATACGTGCAAGGGCTGCGGCGCGGCGGAGTGGACCAAGGAGACTGACATTCTCGACGTGTGGTTCGACAGCGGTACGTCGTCGATCGCCGTACTCGAGAGCCGTGAAGAGTTGCGGTGGCCCGCGGATGTTTACCTTGAAGGTGGCGATCAGTTTCGTGGCTGGTTCAACTCGTCGCTGATGGTCGGGATTGCAGCACACGATCGTGCGCCGTACGAAACGGTGATCACGCATGGCTGGACGCTCGACGCGCAGGGCCGTGCGATGCACAAGTCTGCGGGTAATGCGGTCGAGCCTGAAAAAGTGATCAAGCAATCGGGCGCGGAGACCATCCGGCTGTGGTGTGTGTCGTCGAACTATTTCGACGACATGCGCGCGTCTGACGAGATTCTTCAGCGTGTGACTGACGGGTACCGGAAGTTGAGAAACACGGCGCGGTTCGCGCTCGGAAATATCGACGGGTTCGATCCTGAGCGCGACAGTGTGCCTTTCGAGGAGATGGAAGAGATCGATCGATGGGCGCTCGCTGAGTTGGACCGCGTCATTCGAGAAGTGCTGGCGGCGTATGAGTCGTACGAGTTCCACAACGTTTACCGCACGTTGTTTAACTTTTCGACTGTGACGTTGTCGGCGCGGTATTTCGACATCATCAAGGACCGGCTTTACACGTTTGCGCCGCGAAATCGCGCGCGTCGCTCGGCGCAGACGGTGCTGCTGCGGATCGCTGATGCGCTAGCGCGGATGCTCGCGCCGATCCTCGTGTTTACGACTGACGAGATCTGGGAAAATCTGCCAAACAGGGCTGAGGCGTCGGTTCATCTCGCGCGACTGCCAGCCGCGACGGATCGAAGTGACGAAGCGTTGCAGGCGGAGTGGGAACGTTTGTTTGCAATTCGCGACGACGTGTTGCGGGCGCTTGAAGAAGCGCGTGTGGCGAAACAGATCGGCAGTTCGCTCGAAGCGAAAGTGATGCTTGCGGCGTCGGGCAGCGCGCTCGAGTTGTTGCGGAAGCATCAGAACGATCTGCGTTACGTGTTTATCGTGTCGCAGGTTGAACTTCGGGACGCGAGCGAAGGCGCGGGCGTTTCGATCACGATCTCGAAAGCTGATGGAGAGAAGTGTGAGCGCTGCTGGAACTACTCGACCCGCGTAGGCGAATCCGCGCGCTACCCGACGGTCTGCGAGCGCTGCATCGCCGCACTTGAGGAGATCGAGCAATCAGTATAGGTCCTATAGGACTTATACGACCTATACGACCTATTATGGCCGCGTGCATCAACAAAGCGACCCAGCTTCGCACGCGCTTCGCGTGGCGGGCGGGCTATCTCCTCGCTGCGCTGGGCATCTATCTCGCCGATCAGGCCTCGAAAGCCTGGGCCGTGAAGGCGCTGCGCTTCGGCGAAGAACTCGTGATCATCCGCGGCTTTCTACAGTTCATTTACACTGAGAACCCCGGCATCGCGTTCGGACAGTTACAGGAAGGCGGCAGCTTTGGCCGCTGGTTTTTCGTAGTGCTCGCCGCGCTTGCGGCAGTCGCCGTTTTTTACTACTTCATGCGCACGCCGCGAAACGACGATCGCGTGCTCGGTGCGTGCGCGCTCCTGCTCGCCGGCATTCTCGGCAATCTGACCGACCGCGCGCGGCTCGGTTACGTGATCGATTTCATCGTCGTGCACGCCGGCAGCTATCATTGGCCCACGTTCAACATTGCCGACGCGAGCATAACCATCGGCGCCTTGTTGCTGGCTTACGATCTCGTTTTTAGCCACAGAGCTACGCGGAAGAGCGCGGAGTCGCATTAATCTGTTATGTATCCAGAATTGGTCCGTATCGGCAGTTTCCCCATCAACACGTATGGCGTGTTTCTCGCCATCGCGTTTCTTTCCGCGATCTACGTGACGGTGAAACTCGCCGAACGCGATGGATTGCCGCGCGACCGAATTTACGATCTCAGCCTCTGGATGTTGCTCGCTTCGCTCGTCGGGTCGAAGTTCCTGATGCTCTTCACCGAGCCTGAGTATCGCGATCAACCGCTGCAACTTCTCTCGTTAGACTTCCTGCGTTCCGGCGGTGTGTTTTACGGCGGACTGCTCGGCGCGGTGCTCGCCGGCTACCTGCTGATGAAGCGTTACAAACTTCCGTGGTGGAAAACTGCCGACGCCTGTGCACCAGGAATCGCACTCGGCAACTTCTTCGGACGCCAGGGCTGTTTCGCGGCAGGCTGTTGCTGGGGCGAGCCAACCTCGCTTCCGTGGGGTGTGAAGTTTTCGGAGTTGGGCCACCAGATCACGGGTGTTCCGATCGACGCGCATCTACATCCGACGCAGCTTTACGAATCGTTTGCGATGCTGCTCGTGTTTGTGTTTCTGTTGTGGCTTCACAAACGCAGAGCATTTACTGGACAAGTGATTCTCGTTTACGCACTACTCTATTCCATCATTCGCTTTGCTATCGAATTCGTGCGCGACGATCCGCGTGGCGACATTCTCGGTCTGACCTCGCTGACCGGGCTCTCGACCTCGCAACTGATCAGCATCGTAATCGGAATCACCGCGCTGATCCTGCTGATCGTGCGTCGACGTCGTACACAGCAAGGCGAAAAGACTGGCGATCTCGTAACAAACGGAGCCCGCGCCTTCTAAAAACTATGAAGATTCTCGTTTCGATACTGACCCTCAGCATAATCGTATTCCCGACTTCGCACGCTTCTCTTTCCGAACCACAGGATTCACTTCTGCTTCCGGCTGAAAAGCACCTGCGTAACATCAAGCAGTTGACGTTCGGCGGCGAAAACGCTGAAGCCTACTTTTCATCTGACGGCAAACAACTGATCTTTCAATCGACTCGCGACGGGCGCGGCTGCGATCAGATCTATACGATGAACGTCGACGGCACTGGCCTGAAGATGATCTCAAATGGCGAAGGACGCACGACGTGTTCTTACTTCTATCCCGGCGCAAAGCGTCTGCTCTACTCGTCAACGCATCTCGGCGACAAGCAGTGTCCGCCAAAACCCGACTTCTCGCGTGGATACGTTTGGGCCGTCTATCCCAGCTTCGACGTTTTCACTGCGAAACCCGACGGCTCCGATCTGAAACAACTCACGAGCACGCCCGGCTACGACGCTGAAACGACGATCACGCTCGACGGCAAGAAGCTCGTGTTTACGTCGATGCGCGACGGCGATCTCGACATCTACTCGATGGACGCCAACGGCAAGAACGTGCGTCGTTTGACTAACGAACTCGGCTACGACGGCGGGCCATTCTGGTCGTACGACGGCAAGCAGATCGTCTATCGCGCGCATCATCCGAAAACAGACGAAGCGAAAGCCGACTACACGAGTCTTCTGAAGCAGAATCTGATTCGTCCGACAGTGCTCGAGATCTGGGTGATGAATGCCGACGGTTCAAACAAGCGGCAGGTGACGAGCAACGGTAGAGCGAACTTCGGTCCGTACTTCTTCCCCGACGGTAAGCGAATCATCTTCTCGTCGAACATCGACGATCCACGTGGTCGAAACTTTGATCTCTACAAGATCAACGTCGACGGCACCGGCCTGGAGCGCATCACATTCAACGACACGTTTGACGGGTTTCCCATGTTTTCACCGGACGGAAAGAAGCTGGTTTTCGCGTCCAACCGCAACGCGAAAGCGCAGGGAGAAACCAACGTATTTATCGCGGATTGGGTCGACTAAAACCGCGAAAAGGCACAGAAAGCACAAAGCGTTATGCGAATCAAAAAATACCCCTTCCTAATCGCCACTCTTCTTGTTACGACAGTCGCTGTCATCGCGCAGCAAGCGGAGCTGGATCCGAATCCGGCAAAACTGCGGCAACACGTGAGCTACCTCGCCTCCGACGCGTTAGACGGACGTCGCACCGGGACTGCCGGCGCAAACGATGCCGCTCGATACATCGCGGGGGAGTTTTCGCGGCTCGGGTTAAAGCCGGGAACCAATGGACCAGGCTCACGCAAGCTCAGCGAAGCGATGGGGCGGTACCTACAAACGTTTCCGTACGTTGCGGGCGTAGAGGTTGGAAAGACAAACGCGCTCTCGTTCGGCGCGACAAAGCCTGACAAAGCGCTTCACTCGCCCGTCGATTGGGTGCCACTTGGTTTCTCTTCAAACATGAAGGTGCAAGGCGGAATCGTCTTCGCAGGATTCGGCATCACCGCTTCCGAGTTGAATCACGACGACTACTCCGGACTGAATGCATCCGGAAAGATCGCCATCGTGCGGCAAGGCACTCCCGACGGCGACAACCCGCACGGCCGTTTCACGCGATTTGAAGGCGTGCGTTGGAAAGCCGTCGCCGCGCGTAACGCGGGCGCCAGAGCACTGATCGTCGTCGCGCGCGAAGCCGACTTCAAAAACGAACAACTAACTCGGCTTGAATACGACAACCGCTCCGGTGACGCAGGATTGCCTGTGATCGTTATGTCGCAGCAGGCAGTCGACAAGATCCTCGCACTATCGAACACCTCCGGCTCAGTGCTCCAAGACAACCGCGTTTTGACCGGTGAAATCTCGCTCTCGACCGACATCGTCCGCAAAGAAGTTCCTGCTTACAACGTCATCGGCGTGCTCGAAGGCTCCGACCAAACGCTCAAGAACGAATACATCGTCATCGGCGCTCACTACGATCATCTCGGACGTGGTGGTGAAGGAAGCGGAAGTCTCGCACCGAAGTCGGGCGACATTCATCACGGCGCCGACGACAACGCCTCAGGAACTGCCGGACTGATCGAGCTCGCTCGTATCTTCAGCGCCCAACGACCAAAAATCAAACGATCCATCATCTTCATCGCGTTCGGCGGCGAAGAAGAAGGACTGCTCGGTTCCAGTTACTACGTCAATCATCCCGTCGCTCCGCTCGCAAACACGATAGCCATGATCAACATGGACATGATCGGCCGTATGAAAGATCGCAAGCTCGTGATCGGCGGCGTGGGAACGTCGAAAGAATGGCGCGACATGATCAAGCAGGCAAACGCCGCACAGTCAATGCACGTTGCGGCGACTACCGATCAGCCGGCGGTCAAGAAAATCCCAATCGTAGTGTCGACCAACGGCAGGCCGATCGTGACTGTCGATCCGACAGGCGGATTCGAGTTAACGATGAACGAAGACGGCTTTGGTCCAAGCGATCACCAGTCGTTCTATGTGAAACAGATTCCCGTGCTCTTCTTCTGGACCGGAACACACACCGATTATCACAAACCTTCCGACACGTTCGACAAAATCAACTACGAGGACGAAGCCCGCATACTAAGTCTCGTGGCGCGAATCGTCAGGGACGTTGACGGTGCAGAGAAACGTCTGACGTTCACGACCGCGAAAAGCGAGCCGCCACGTGCGAGTGTATTTCGCGTCTATCTCGGCACGATTCCCAGTTACGCGGACAGCAAGGATGGATTGCTGCTCGACGGCGTGCGCGAAGATTCGCCTGCAGCAAAAGCAGGCATGAAGGCAGGCGATCGTATCGTGAAGATCGGTACACGCGACGTGAAAGACGTTTACGACTACACGCACGCGCTGGGCGAGCTGAAAGCGGGTCAGGAATACGTCATCGAAGTTATGCGATCCGGAGAGAAACTGAGCCTGAAGATAACTCCCGCCGCCCGGAACTAACTGTAGGGGCGGCCCTCCGTGGCCGCCCCAGCGTGGAATCCCCCACCGAAAGAAGTTCAACGCTGGGGCGGCCACGGAGGGCCGCCCCTACAATTACGCGCTTTTGACTTTTGAGGCAAAAGCCGTCCCAACTACGAAAAAAGGGCGGCCACGAAGGCCGCCCTCAACATTTGGGCAGTGAAAAATTACCAGCGGGGTTCGCGCTCGTAACGATCATTGTCGCGATCACGGCCGCCACCACCGCCGTAACCACCACGACCGCCACCACGGCCACCACCGTAACCGCCACGGCCGCCACCGCCGCCGCGATCGGTTCTGGGCTTGGCTTCATTGACGGTAAGATTGCGTCCGCCAAAGTCCTTGCCATTGAAAGCCTCGATTGCTGCTGCTGCCTCCTCAGGGGTTGCCATTTCCACAAAAGCAAAGCCGCGTGACCGACCGGTTTCACGATCTTCAATCACCGAAGCTGATTCCACTGTGCCTACTGCCGCGAAAGCCTCGCGCAGTTCCTCGCTTGTAGTACGAAACGAGAGGTTTCCAACATAGAGTTTTGTAGCCATTCTAACTATCCTTATCTGAAGGGAAGCGCGGGCTTGCTGGAATTCGCTGATCCAGTTCGGGGGGGACTTCCGATACTTTCGGCGAGCTGCGACGAACCCGGTGCTCTAAAAATACTTCGAGAGCGGCTTCTAACTGGTTGACAACTGCCTCACTCTCTATCAGCCGAACCTCGTCGCTGTACGATCACGGACAGGCGCAGTCACCATTGACGCGCGAGAGTAGGTATCGTAGGCGGAAGTATGCAGGAGCCCTTGCGAAAGGGTCAAGGACAATTTTGACTTTTCGAGAACAGATTAGACAGATTAGCGAAAATCCGCGTAATCCGTATAATCTCTTCTTCGTTCCAAATCACCCACGAAAGGTTGGAAAATGTCGACTCGTATCCCTATCACTGTGGCGAATGGCGACGGCATCGGGCCGGAAATTATGGCGGCCACGTTGCGAATTCTTGAAGCGTCGGGCGCGCCGCTGGACATCGAAACCATCGATATCGGCGAGAAGGTTTATCTCGCCGGAAACTCATCGGGTATCGAACCAAGCTCCTGGGAGTCGCTGCGGCGAACCAAGGTCTTCCTGAAAGCGCCGATCACCACACCGCAAGGTGGTGGATACAAGAGCCTGAACGTTACCGTTCGAAAAGTTCTTGGTCTGTACGCCAACGTACGACCTTGCGTCTCATATCACCCGTTTGTCGACACGAAACATCCGGTGATGGACGTTGTCGTCGTTCGCGAGAACGAAGAAGATCTTTACGCAGGCATCGAACACCGGCAGACGAACCAGGTGGTCCAATGTTTAAAACTGATCTCGCGCCCGGGTTCAGAGAAGATCATTCGTTACGCTTTTGAATACGCCCGACGTAACAACCGCAAGAAAGTCACGTGCTTCACGAAAGACAACATCATGAAACTGACCGATGGTCTGTTTCATAAGATCTTCGACGAAGTCGCCGCAGAATATCCTGAGATCGAAAACGAGCACTGGATCGTCGACATCGGCGCCGCGAAACTTGCCGACACGCCCGAAGCGTTTGACGTAGTCGTGATGCCGAATCTTTATGGCGACGTGCTTTCCGATGTCGCCGCGCAGATCGCGGGTTCAGTCGGACTGGCCGGATCGGCAAACATCGGCGAGCACGTTTCGATGTTTGAAGCGATTCATGGATCGGCGCCGCGGCGTGCGGGTCAAAACCTGGCGAATCCTTCGGGATTACTGCTTGGCGCAGTGATGATGCTGGTCCATGTTGGCCTGACTGATCATGCCGAGCGAGTTCACAACGCGTGGTTGCGGACGGTTGAAGACGGCATACACACGTACGACATTTACGACGAGAAAGTCAGCAAGCAGAAAGTTGGGACGAAGGAGTTTGCGGAAGCGGTGATCGAGCGATTGGGCCAAACACCGCAGATTCTGAACCCGCGGAAATACAAGAAAGGCGAAGAGTCGCACGTGGCTCTGGAGGCGAAGAAGGCGCCGCAGAAAGAGCTCGTCGGCGTCGACGTTTTTCTTGATTGGACCAGCGGTTCGGCAAACGATCTCGGTTCGGCGTTGAGCAAGGTCAACGGTGAAGGCGTGAAGCTTACGATGATCAGCAATCGCGGCGTGAAGGTTTGGCCGGGCGGTCACACGGAAACTTTCTGTTCCGATCACTGGCGCTGTCGTTTCCTGCCGGATTCGGACGGCGGCAAAGTTGCGCACGCACAAGTGGTATCACTACTCGGTCGCATCGCGAACGAAGGATACGATTTCATCAAAACTGAGGGACTTTACACATTCGACGGCGAGCGGGGTTTCTCGCTGGACCAGGGTGAATAGCATGGCAGAACAAGAAAAAAGCGGAAATCAACCGATCGTAGCCGTCATTATGGGTAGCCAGTCTGACTGGGAAACGATGCGTCACGCTGACGAGACGCTGACAAAGTTTGGGATCGATCACGAATGCCGTGTTATCTCCGCGCACCGTTCGCCGTCACTGGCGGCGGACTTCGGCTCGAACGCAGAATCGCGCGGGCTCGAAGTGGTGATTGCGGCGGCCGGAGGCGCCGCGCACCTGGCGGGCGTTCTGGCTGCACATACGACTTTGCCCGTGCTGGGCGTGCCGATGAGTAGTGCGCTGAACGGATTGGATTCTTTGCTGTCGACGGTGCAGATGCCGGGCGGAATACCGGTCGGAACTTTTGCCATCGGAAAAGCCGGCGCGGTGAATGCTGCCCTTTTTGCTGTGGCAATTCTGGCCAACAGCCGTCCCGAGCTGCGCCAGAAGCTGCACGAGTTCCGCGAGGAACAAGAGGCAAAAATACGCGCCACAACGCTTTAGGTTACGCGAAAATCATGTCAATCCCGATAATCATGTTAATCCTGTGAAGCATGGCTTCTCCTCAACCATGATCGGCCAAACTGTCTCCCATTATCGAATCGTCGAAAAGCTCGGTGAAGGCGGTATGGGTGCAGTCTACCTCGCTGAGGATCTGCATCTCGCGCGGCGAGTGGCGATCAAGTTCCTGACCTCAACCGACCATCACTATCGCGCCCGGTTCATCCGTGAGGCGCGTGCTGTCTCCGCACTCAACCACCCAAACATCGCGATGGTCCATGATTACGGCGAGACCGTCACGGGCCAGCCGTTCATCGTGATGGAGTTTGTAAAAGGGAAGTCGTTGAGCGAGTTACTTGAAGAAGGACTGACGCTCAAACGTTCGGTTGAGATCGTCTCAGCCATCGCAATGGCGCTCGGTGAAGCGCACGATCAGGGCATCGTCCATCGCGACATCAAGCCGTCGAACGTCCTCATCAGCGAGCGCGGCCACATCAAGGTCGTCGATTTTGGCCTTGTAAAGCACCTGTTCGATCCACCGACGAGCGGCGTGGATCTCGATGCGGAGACGATCTATTCAACTCAAACCCGCAGCGACGTCATCGTCGGCACGCCTCTCTATCTTTCGCCGGAACAGGCGACTGGAAAAGCGATCGACGGCCGCAGCGACCTGTTTGCGCTTGGAGCTTTGCTTTACGAGTGCCTGACGGGACAGTCGGCATTCTCAGGCGGCAGTGTTTTGGAAATTGGCGCGCAGATCATTCACGTCACACCGCCGCCACCGTCGAAGATAAACCCGCAGGTCCCGCCTGTGCTGGATCGCATCACGATGAAGGCGCTCCAGAAGAAGGTCGAAGACCGCTATCAAACCGCCGAAGCGTTGCTTGATGATCTGAAGGCCGCGGCGCCGGCGTTGAGCGGCAACGGCGTTCCGGTATCGAGCAAAACCGGGCAATCAACCGAAGGCTTCAAGAGAGCAACCAACGCCGTCGCCACGTTGACGACGCAACTGCGGCGGCAGCGTTTTTCCCTCGCATCGATCATCCCGGCTTTCCTGATCCTGGTCGTCGGCGCGTTCGCGGTTTACTTTCTGTGGCCGCGTTCTTATCACCAACCGCCACCGGTGGCGATGAACTGGTACCGGATCGGAACTGAACGCCTGCGAGACGGTGCTTATCACCAGGCGAGTAAGGCTTTTCAGGAAGCTATCAACGTCGATGGGAAGTTCGTACTGGCCCGGGCGGGCCTGGCGCGTTCATGGACGGAGTTGGACTATTCCGAACGTGCCAAGGACGAACTGCTGGAGGTCACGAAACTCGAAAGACAAGGTCTTGCAATCTCACCCGCTGATTCACTCTACCTCAACGCCGTCACCGCGATGGCAAGACGCAATTTCGCTGAAGCAGTCGCAGACTACAAGCAAATCGCGGAAGAATCGCCTAACGAGGGTCACGTTTATGTAGACCTCGGCTATGCGTATGAGAACGTCGCCGAACCCGATCTGGCCCTGGAGAACTACCTCAAAGCGATTCCGTTGAATAACGGCCAGTATGCAACTGCCTACCTGCGCGCAGGAATCGTTTACCTCCGCAAACAAAAATGGCAGGAAGCGCTCGACATGTTCGAGAAGGCCGAACGTCTCTATCGTGTGGCCACCAACACGGAAGGAATCAATGAAGTCCTGCGTTACCGGGGAATTCTCTACCGCGACAGAAACCGTTATGACGAGGCACGACAGCAGTTTGAAGAATGCCTGAATGGAGCGAAAGGCGGGGGAATCGAGTCGCAGCAGATCGCGACGTTGATCGACCTGAGTTACCTCGCGTCTATCCAGGGCAAAGCCGAGGAAGCTGAAAACTACGCGAAACAAGCCATTTCGTTTGCAGAACAAAAGCAACTCGAAAATCTAGCCGCCAAGGCGTTGCTCGAGCTCGGCAACTCCTACTCAGCGAGGCGCGACTACGTGAACGCTGAGCGCTATTTCAAACAGGCGATCCAACTCGCACGCGCCAGTAAAGGCCGCGTGAACGAGATGAACGGACTTTCGAATCTGGGCGGCTTGTACATCGCAACCCTGCGTGTTGACGAGGGCTTGCCCCTGGTCCAGCAGGCCCTCGACTTCTTCCGATCGGAAAACTATCCAAGAAACGTCACCAGCTGCCTGACAAATCTCGGCCGTGGATACCGGCGCAAAGGCGACTATGTACTGGCCCTACAAGCATTGAACGAGAAGCTCAAGCTGGCCCAGGAAGTCGACAATCAACGTTTAATCGCCGATTCCTACGGCGAAATCGGCGCCGTGCTGATGGATCAGGAGAACCTTCCCGAGGCGCTGAAGCGGTATGAAGATGCCGGGAAAATCTACGAGCAGCTCGGCCAAACTACGCGGAATGCATACACCAAGATCAATCGCGTCCATCTCTCATGGCGTTTGGGCAATTACAGTCAGGTGGAAAGTTTGTCAGGCGAGCTGGCAAATACAGAGTCCCTCGCTGCAACGCTGAAGATGGCTATGGGCCAGACGCGTTTGAGCCAGAGAAAGTTCGCGGAGGCCATAAACTTCAGTAATGAAGGCATAACACTTGCTGGCGAAAGGGATCCCGAGGTGACCATCCAATCGGTGCTCACCCTCGGATTAGCGAAGGTTTTTTCAGGCGATAAACAAGGAGGTTTGAAACTCTGTCAGGAAGCCGTAAAAAAAGCTGCCGGCACGGGAGACTTTACGCTCCTGTCTCGCGCGTTACTGGTAGAGGCGGAAGCAGCTCTCCACGCCGGAGATCTGCAAACGGCCCTCAAATCGGCGCTCGAAGCCCAGGCGCGATTTGCACGTGGCTCGCAGTTTGAACCTGAATGGCGGGCCTGGTTCATTGCTTCGCAGGCCAGCCAGAAGCTAGGTGACCAAGCCCAGTCAGAGGAACAGCTTAAAAATGCCCGGAGCGCTCGGTCCAAGCTGGAACAACAGTGGGGAGCCGACGCTTTTAAGCAGTACAGTTTACGGCCTGATATTCAGGTTTACACTCTTTAACCGAAGTTGATCCACCTGGCTCAACTCCCAAAATGCAAGGAGATCAAATCATGGCAGACACAGAAAATGATCCTCTCGTACCAACAGATCCACCAGACAACAACGGTGGCGGTACTGGCTCAGAGAGCGGAGACCGGCAGACAGATCCGCCCGACAACAATGGAGGCGGTACGACATCCCAGTAACAGCTAAATATTCAGCCGCGGATAACACGGCCCACCCGTGTAATCCGCGGCTCACAAACCTCTCGCCTTAATCCACTCCCTGACAACTTCCTTCGGATCGCGCTTGTTCCCGTCAACTTCGAAATTGAGCTTCCGCATTTCATCCGTCGAAATCGCATTGCCCAGCTTCGATAAAACTTCCTTGAGGGCGGGTTCGCGGGCGAGCGAATCCTGCCGGACGATGTAAACCGCCTCGTATGGCGGAAAGTAACGACGATCGTCGGAGAGTTGTACAAGATCGAGGGTGGTGATCCGCCCTTCGGTGGAGTTGGCGGCGATCAAATCAACCTGACCGGAAGATAGGGCGATGTAAGTCAACGAGAGATCCATCTCGCGAACTTCCGAGAACTTCAACCCATACGTCCTTGAAAAACCGGGATAACCGTCGGCGCGCGACATGAAGTCCTGGCCGAAACCTGCGCGCCATCTCGATGCGTGTGGAGCAGCGTCGGAGATCGTTTTGAGATTCAACCGCTGTGCGTCGGCGCCACGCACGAGAATCGCAAACGTGTTCTCGAAACCGAGGGGCGGGCTGATGTCGACCTTGAACTTCTCCGCGTATTCCCGTTTCACCTGGTCGTAGACCGCGCGCGGGTCACTGATCGGCGCGTGGCGAAGTATGGCGGTGAATGATGTTCCTGTGTATTCGGGATAGAGATCGAGATCGCCGCTGACGACCGCTTCGTGCGGAACATTTCCGCCGAGCTCGAAACGGCGTTCGACTGAAACACCACGCGCCTCGAGCATCTGTGCGACCACCTCGGCAAGCAGCGCCGATTCGGTGAAGTCTTTTGAGCCGATTTTTACGCGATTTGAGGAACCTGCGCCTTCGCGGATGAACCAGATTCCGAGTCCAATAAGGAGCAGGACAGCGATGAGCGCGGGTATACGCATCGATCTGCGTTTCGCATTGAAGCTGAAGCGGCGTTCCAGCAAACCCAAAAGGAAATCAGCGGCCAGAGCCAGAAGCGCTGAGGAGATCGCGCCTGCAAGTAGAAGGTTGTTGTCGTACTGCCGTACGCCGCGAAAGATGTAAACGCCGAGACCGCCGGCGCCAACGAGGGCTGCAATCGTAGTCACGCCGACGGCGATCACCGTCGCGACGCGAATGCCCGTCACGATCACGCCCATCGCGAGCGGTAGTTCGACCTGCCGCAAAACCTGACCGGTCGTCATTCCCATCGCAACCGCGGCTTCCCTGACGCTTGGTTCGACGCCGAGTATTCCTGTGACAGTGTTTCGAATGATCGGCAACAGCGAATAGAGCACGAGTGCGACGAGCGCCGTCCGTGTTCCGATGCCGCCGATGAACGGCAGCGGGATCAGAAACCCAAATAACGCGAGACTCGGGATCGTCTGCATCACGTTTGCGAGACCGAGCACTGGTCCACGCCACGCTCGATAACGTGTTAATGCGATGCCGGCTGGTACGCCGATGATTACCGCGATGAGAATTGCCGTGAAAACGAGGACGATGTGCTCACGAATCAGTCGCAGAAGCTCGGGCCAGTTGAGTTGAAGAAATTGCCAGAAGGTCATTGCATGCCTCCCGGCTGGTCCAACTGCAGTGAGCTGACGTACGCACGTGCGAGCGGATGGTCCGCGGTGAGAAAGCGTTCGGGCGTGTCGAGAAACACGATGCGTCCTTTGTCCATCAGGCCGAGACGATCCGCAAGGACGAGGGCTTCGCGAACGTCGTGTGTGACGAGGACCGCAGTCTTCTCCAAACGTTTTGTGAGCGCCGCAAACTCGCGTTGTAGCGTTGCGCGAGTGATCGGATCGAGCGCGCCGAAAGGTTCGTCGAGCAGAAGCAGCGGCGGATCGGCTGCGAGGGCACGGGCCACGCCGACACGTTGGCGTTGACCGCCTGAAAGCTCGCGCGGGTAGCGATCGGCGAACTTGTCCACGTCGAGTCCGACGAGCTTCAACATCTCGCGCACGCGATCGTCCGTGCGGGTTTTGTCCCAACCGAGCAGAGCAGGGACGAGCCCGACGTTGCGCGCAATCGTGAAATGAGGAAACAAGCCGCCTTCCTGGATCACGTAACCGGTGCGACGTCGCAACTCGATCGCATCCCGTGCGACAGTTGGTTTTCCCTCGACCAGGACCTCGCCCGAGGTCGGCGTCAAAAGGCAGTTGATGAGTTTGAGAGTAGTGGTCTTTCCGCAGCCTGACTCGCCTAACAACACGAGTGTTTCGCCGCGTTGGACGGTCAGATTTAGATCGGGGATTATCGTGTTTGGTTTATCCCGAGCGGGTATGGAGAACGAAACGTTGTGAAACTGGACCAGCGCGTTATCGGCCGTATCGTTCATCTGTTGGATCAGCTGGCGAGCAACAGATTACTGCTAAAACGCTCCTGTGAGTCGAGCCAGGTGTGTGAAAGGCTGAAGCCGGTTGCTTCGGCGAGCTGTTGGATGCCGGCGATGTCGTACTTGTATGAGTTCTCAGTGTGAATCAACTCGCCTGCGGCAAACTCGACTTCCAGATCGAGCTTTTCGATGCGGACGCGTTGATTGACGAGGCTCTCGATGTAGATCTCGATGCGGCCCATTTCCTGGTTGTAAAAAGCTTTGTGCTGGAATGAACGCAGATCGAAAGTTCCGCCCAGTTCGCGATTGATTCGCGTGAGCACGTTTAAGTTGAAAGCGGAAGTCACACCGAGGGCGTCGTTGTAAGCCGCTTCCAGGATTGCCGGATCCTTTTTGAGATCCGCGCCGAGCAAGAGGGCATCGCCTTCCTGGAGCACGTTGCGCAGCGCACGCAGGAAGCGAAGTGCTTCTTCAATGTCGAAGTTGCTGATGTTGGAACCGAGAAAGAGCGCGAGTGTGCGGGCGCGTGGATTCTTTCCGAGTTCTGCAAGACCTGCAAAATAATCGGCAGCGTATGCTTCGATCTTCAGCCGCGGGTATGACTGGAGGAGGATACGCGAACTGCTCTCGAGCGCTGACGCCGAGATGTCGACCGGAATAAATAGCAACTCGCGCTGCCCGCGCAGGAGAGCTTCGATAATCAAACGCGTCTTTGACGCACTGCCACTGCCCATCTCGAGCAGCGTTTTGTGGCCGTCGACCGATGCGACGATCTGATCCGAGTAACGCTCGATGATCTCGTTCTCGGCGCGAGTTAAATAGTATTCGGGCAGCAGGCAGATGGCTTCGAAGAGTTGCGAACCGAGTTCGTCGTAAAAGTACTTGGGCAGAAAACGTTTCTGAGGGGACGATAACCCCTTCCGCACGTCCTCGGCGAATCCTGCGTGTGGATCACGCTTGGCGAGATTGTGAATAAACAACCGGGAATCGCGCGTGGGTTCTGACTGTGCCATGGCGAGGATTATATAACGCCGGTCGCAGGCATTGTTAACGCCGCTGAATAGGTCCTATAAGACTCATAGGACCTATTCTCTCTCGAAGACAGACGCCTAAGGCGCTCGAAGCGATGTACCCTGACGGCGTTTTTCAAAGTGAACCAATGCCACGAGCATTCGCGACCGGCGTCGCCGTAATTCAAATGAACCACGGGAGATCATCGCCCGAAGAAGCCCGGATCCATCAGGTACCAGTTCAATAGCCCTAAGGCCAGGCCAAAGCCAAACACGAGTAGCGCTATGACTTTGTCTTTCGTCGTCTCCGGTCGGCCGCCTTTGCCCGGAAACAACAACAGGAAAAGACCGCCAACGACGCCAACCGGACCGAACGCCGCCAGTTTCAACGAATATTCACCTTCGGTGGTCAACTGCTGCCAGTTGTAATACATCAAGCCGCCGAAGATCACGATGATTACCACCGCCAGCAAGCGGGCCTTCAAGTGATACATTGTGCCTCGTGATTACAGGATGCTACGTAGAATGCGTTTGCCGATGCGGCGTGCTCTGAACGCTTCTCGCTCGACGATGCGCATGCCGAAACCGATGCGATCGCCGAGATTCCCGCCAGCATACGGATTCTCGACACGATGTGCGTAGTCTTCGGCGTAATCGCGCATCCAGATTTGAATTCGCCGCATGCCGCGTTGTTCGGCTTCTGCAAGTGCGTCGCTGGCCTTCCAACCTTCGCGCGTGATGCGGTGCAGCGCGACGATCGTGCCCGTGCGATCCACGCCGTCTTTACAGTGAACGAAAACGCGACCGTTCTGCGGCGCGTTGATGATCATCAGTATCATGCGCACTCGCTCGTCCTGCGGCCGGCCCCAGTTGGGAAGCGAGATGTTGAAGTAGTTCAAACCGAGTGCGCGCGCTTCTGCTTCTTCAGCCCTCGTGCGATCGCTCTTGCCGCGCAGGTTGATGATGGTGTCGATGCCGAGCTCGCGCAACCGAAGAAGCGCACCCGGGTGTGGCTGGCCGCCGCGAAACAGCTTGTCGTTCACCTGCTCAAACTTCGGCAACCCGGCCGTTTCCTGAGCAGAAACTGCAACGGCGCAAACCAAGCACACAAAGACAGTTGTAGGGATCAGACGGAGCCTGGAACACACAGTATTCATTTGTCCTTCCCCTGTAATTACATCATGTCTCTGCTCCGTAGGAGCAATATGTTTATAGCTGCGAAATCAACATTGACGCGCTCCATAGGAGCGCCATGTACATCCGGCTCCTAACAGAGCCGGTAACAAAAGGACTGCTAAGCTATAGACATGTTGCTCCTACGGAGCGAGGACACAAACTCGATCAGTCATGTGCGGCGTAACCGCTTGTGTCGAACACGATGAAGATGAAACTCTGATCGCCCGATGAAACGCGAGTGATTCCTTCAGGCTTTAGCTTGCGATCGAACTTGTTGGTCTCGCGCAGCGTTGGTGGTTCACCGTTGCCGCTCCACTCCCAGAGCTTGAAATCCATGTTCTCGGCGTTTGGTCCCGCGCCGGTGATGAGGTGAAACTTCTGGCGCTGCTCATCGAACTCAATGCTTCTGATGCCGGCGCCGCCCAGTGGCAACCTGATCGCCTGCTTACCTTCGACTTCGAGATTGTTAGACGAGAACGCGCCCTGCGGATCGCGCAGCTTCAGCGGCACAACCAAAGCCTGACCTTCGACGACGGGCGAACGTAAACCCAGCAGCAAGCGGTTGTTCTTAGGATCCCACGCGATGCCCTCGACGTTAATGCCGCCGTCGCTGTACTTCCGGTTGTGCATGCCGCGCAGTTCGGCGACGTTGTCGGCGAGAAAGATTTTCAGACCGTCGATAGTTTGCGTCTCTACAGCTTGCTTGTTGTTTTCGTCAAACTTAAAACGCGCGAGGCCCGTGAGATCGCCGCCCTTTGGCTTCGACTGTGAGCCGACAACGTAGAAATAATTTCCATCGTTAGTAATGCCTTCGAGATCGATTATGTTTGCCGAAAGCTTGATCGGATTGATCGCTCCTGCCTGTTTGCGATCCTGCGTGAGGCGCATCCAGAAAACTTCGTTTGTTCGGCCGTCGTCAACAAAAAGCACACTGTCGGTACCCGGCACCTGCACAACGCCCGAGGCTTCAAACGTACCACCCGCGAATGCCGTCATCGATGGCGCGGCGGCAACTCCGTACACGCCGAGTATCAATGCGAGGGTGATAATCCATAACTTCGTCCAACGCATGTTCCCCAAACTCCCCTGAAATCTGTTGTCGGTGTGCTCCAACTCTACAACACTTCGGCACGACGGTAAATGTGTCGCTGCGCTTGGCTGCGCTTGACCGGCGGCCCGCAGGTGGGCAAGATCTGTCGGCAATGTTGTTTAGTAAACGCCTCGCCCAGCTTTTGTGTTTGCTTGCCGGGTTGTGCTTCCCAGTCGCCGCGCAAAGCTTCAAACAGGAAATCGACGCGCCTGAGAAGGTCGCCCTTTCGGTTAAAAACCTTGAGGGACGCGTGAGTGTGGTTGCTTCCGAGGAGCAACAAAAAAAGGTGACCGTCGAAGCGCGTTCCGCCGGCCAGGCGATTGAGGCTGAAGACGTGAAAATCGAGTCGAAGGGCACCGTGTTTCGCATTGACGTGCGCCCACGCGGCGAGAAGAACCGGATCGATCTCGTCGTAACGATTCCGGTGCGTTCGAAGGTGGAGGTTGAAGGACAAGCCGGAGCTGTAGACATCGTCGGCAGTGTCGAGTCAGCGTCAGTGAAAACCGACACCGGTACGATACACGCCGACGTGCCGCTCGAAGCGGTGAAGTTTAACTTCGTTTGGGAAGCAAGCCGGCCGCGCTACATGAGCGACGTCGAACTCCCGCCCGTTCAGGAAAAAGCAGGCGGCACGTTCAAGCTCTCCGGACGGCTCGGCGAAAAAGACGCGAAGAAAGAAGAACTCGTCGCGCTCGACTTTCGCACGCAGCGCGGTGTGGTGCTGCTGAACATCGATCCGGAAATGGCCCCCGCGGATCTGCGTGAGCGTCCATTGACTGAAGCCGCACGTGCGATCGTCCGCAGTGGCGATAGTCAGCTAGTCGAAGCGATTCGCAAAGTTTCACCAAAGACCTTTGGCGACTACGCGCACACGTTGCCGCCGCCGGAAAAAGAACCGGAGCTGACCAGGCGCACATCGCCGGGACGGATCGTGAGCGCCGTTTCGCCGCAGTTGATGCGTTTCAACGCCAGCGTCACTGATCGTCACGGGCGCGCCATCGGAGGCATGCGCGAGTCGGATTTCACGGTTTGGGAAAACGGCGTGGAACGTCGCGTCACGAATGTTTCGCCGGCGAATGAACCGTTCAACCTCGTGCTGCTGCTCGACGTTTCGGGCAGCGTTGAGGAGCGAATGGATTTTATTCGCAAAGCCGCGCGCGACTTCCTTCGCACGGCGAGCCCACAGGATCGAATCTCGATAATCAGTTTCCGCGACGACATCCAGGTGATCTCCGACTTCAGTACTGACCGGCAAATGCTCTCGCGAAAGTTGGACGAGATCGACGCCGGTGGTGGGACTGCGCTTTACGATGCGCTTGGTTACGTTTTGAGCGAACCACTGAGACGCGTCCGCGGAGAACGCACGGCGATCGTCGTGATGTCTGACGGCGACGACAACAAATCGTTCCTGCCGTTCCCCGCGATTTTGCAGGCGCTGGGCGAATCGGGCGCGCTCGTTTATCCGTTGTACGTGCCTTCGGGATTGATACCGGAAGCGAGTGTGCCGAAACCGGAGGTCACTATCGATCCTATGCGCACGCGTTATCTCACGCTCACGACGCGCGCGGAAGAAGAAGGACGCAAACTCGCCGAGGCATCAGGCGGGGTTTACTATCCGATCCGGCGTATCGAGGATCTGCAGAAGGCGTATGACGACGTCGTGGCGCAGTTGCGATCGGCGTACACGATCACTTACGCGTCGAATTCTGTTTCAGCTACACCGCGCGTGCGTGTACGGACTAATCGCGACGGCGCATCGATCAGGCTGAGTCCGGTCGTCGAGGCAAACAGCCCCTAATCGTGTAAATCTTTCTAATCCTGTAATCCTGTGAAACAACCTCTCTTCCATGCGCTGTTTGATGAATCTGAGCGCAAACCTCTAACCGTCTCCCAGCTCACAAACTCGATCCGGATCTCGCTCGAATCTCGCTTCAACGCCGTTTGGGTAGAGGGCGAGATTTCGAACTTCAAGGATCATTCTTCGGGTCACTGGTACTTCACGCTCAAAGACGAAAACGCGCAGTTGCGCGCGAAGTGTTTCCGCTCGACAAACACGCGCATTCGTTTTCGTCCTGCGAACGGTTTGAAAGTTCGCGCACGCGGCAAGCTTTCAGTGTATGCGCCGCGCGGTGAGTATGAGCTCATGATCGATGCGCTGGATCCGGTGGGCGCGGGTGCGCTGCGAATCGCGTTCGAGCAACTTCGCGATCGTTTGCAGAAGGAAGGCCTGTTTGCGAAAGAACTGAAGCGCCCGTTGCCTGTGTTTCCACGTCGCGTTGGCATCGTCACTTCACCAACCGGAGCTGCGATTCGCGACATTCTCAACGTCATCTCACGTCGCACGCGAACGGTCCACGTGCTGTTTTCACCGGCGCGCGTGCAGGGCGACAGTGCTGGACCAGACATCGCGCGCGCAATTCGTTTCATAAATCAATATCACGAGCTTGCATTGCGCGAGGGTCGCAAAAACGATCTTGTGGACGTGTTGATCGTTGGACGTGGTGGTGGTTCGACGGAAGATCTGTGGGCCTTCAACCAGGAAGAAGTCGCACGCGCCATTCGCAAGTCAGCGATTCCCGTAATCTCAGCCGTGGGCCATGAAACTGACTTCACCATCGCAGACTTCGCGGCGGACTTCCGCGCTGCGACACCTTCAGCAGCGGCCGAGATCGTTGCCGCGCGTGAAGATCAGATCTGCTCGGCGCTCGACAATCTCGGTCGACAACTCGTGCGATTGACGCGTTACCAGGTCGTGCATTTGCGAGCGCGAGTGCAGGAACAAGCGTTGTCGCACGCGTTTGATGAAGTTAAATCACGGCTTAACAGAGCGCGCGCACGTCTCGACTCGGCGTCGTCGGCCTGTGGCGCCTTGATGCAGGACCAGCTTCAGGACGGCCGCGAGCGGCTCGGGCTTGCCGCAGCTTCGCTTGACGCACTGTCGCCGCTTGGAGTATTGCAACGGGGTTACGCGATCGCGCAGGACGCGTCGGGCAAACCGTTGCGCGATGCGGCGTCGGTCACGCCGGGTGATGCGGTGAGCGTTCGTCTGGCGAAGGGGCGGTTGAACACACGCGTCGAGAGCACGGATTAGGTTGGGATAGATCGTATAGGACCTATAGGACCTATAAGACCTATAGGACCTATAAGACCTATTCTTAACTTCAAGCAATGGGCAACCGAATCGTAGTTAACCTGGAAGCGCCGCCACAGAACGTTCCGACGGCGCGCGCGGCTCAGGGCCGTCGGAGGCGATGGCCCAGGGTGCTGGCGATTCTCGGCGTCGTGATTTTGGTGGTCGTGGTTGTCGTTGCGGTGGCCGGGTTCGTGTCGTGGCGCTATTATCAATCCACTCCCACTTACACGCTCGCGCTGATGATTGATGCCGCGCAGCGCAACGATGTGGCGGAGTTTGAAAAACGAATCGATCACGAGTCGATCGCGAAGAACATGGCCGCCGCCGTCAGCCAGAAAGCTGCCGGACGTTACGGCCTCGCGCTCGACAGTTCTATCCAGCAACGGATTGATGGAGCGATGCCGGCGTTGTTGCCGCGTTTGAAGCAAACGATTCACCAGGAAGTGGCAAAAGAGCTCAAGGCGATTGCTACGACATCAGAGCCGCAGCCATTCATACGTTTGCTCGTTGCGATTCCATCGTTGATGACGATCACGACCGAGGGCGACGCCGCAAAAGCAACCGCGAACATCAACGGACGCACGATTGAGCTCGCGATGCAGCGTGATGCCGAGCGTTGGAAAGTGACCGAATTCAAAGACGACGTTGTGGTCCAACGCGTGGTCGACAGTGTGATGAAAGACTTGCCGGCAATCAGGACGTCGGATGCGCTTCCATTTCTTAAGAGCCCCGCGCGGAACAAACGCTCGCGCAGAAACAGGTAGATCGAGGCGATTAGATGAGTAATGGTCAGGAACAAGGCCGGACGTTTGAAGCTTCGCTCGAAGCGCTCGAACAGATCGTCCGGCAATTGGAAGACGGCGACCTGCCGCTCGAGAAAAGTCTCGAGCTGTTTGAGCATGGCATTCGGCTGTCGCGTGAGTGCCAGGAGCGTTTGAGCCAGGCTGAACGACGAATCGAGATTTTGTTGCGCGACAATCAGGGCCGGCCCGTCGCCGCCGCTTTCAAGGAAGCGCCTCCCGAAACACACGAAAACAACTCCGCTAAAGATAACGATGCCTTCTGAAGTTTCTACGCCAAACACCCTCGGACTCGAAAGTTTGTTGGCCGGCAGCCGCGCAGTCGTGGAAGTGGAATTGAACAATCTGCTGCCGTCGTCTGCCGCCGCTCCGGAAAAGATTCACCAGGCGATTCGCTGGAGCGTCTTTGCAGGTGGGAAACGTTTTCGACCGGTGTTGCTGCTGGCTGTGGGCCAGGCGTTTGACGCGCCGGTTGAAGATCTGATTAGGACCGCCTGTGCGTTTGAGATGGTCCATACTTACTCGTTGATTCACGACGATCTGCCGGCGATGGACGACGACGATCTGCGTCGTGGCCGTCCGACTTGTCACGTACGGTTTGACGAAGCGACGGCAATCCTCGCCGGTGATGCACTGCAAACACTCGCGTTCAAAACCATCGCCGAAGACGATCGACTTGACGCTGGCACACGCATCGCGCTCATTTCCGAACTCGCGCGTGCGGCGGCGACTCCGGAAGGAATGGTGGCCGGGCAGGCGCTCGACATGGAAGCTGAAACTCGCCAGG
>DASTQB010000137.1:0-3187 GCA_035761985.1 Pyrinomonadaceae bacterium | reverse complement strand
TTGTGAGCTTGCGGGCGTGCAGGCGCACGTGCTGCGTTACTGGGAATCGGAGTTTCCAATGCTCGCGCCGCAAAAGAACCGCGCGGGCCAGCGCGTCTACCGCAAACGCGATGTTGAAATGGCGTTGCGGATCAAAGAGCTTCTTTACGAGGACCAGTACACGATCGCGGGCGCGAAGAAGCGATTGACAAACGAACTTCGAGGTGGTGGGAAGTTGAAGGTCGTCGGCGAGGAAGACGGACGCGTCGAGAGTGCTGCACCGGTTGAATCTACGGAAGCATTTCCGGAAGCGCCTTCTTATCCGCGTACAGTTGCGCCGCGCACTGCGGAAGAGCGACAAGGTTTGAAGCAACTGGCATCGGAACTTCGTGAGTTGCTCGCGTTGCTCGAGCAGGAGACGAAGGGCCGCGCGAAGTGACGGGCGTTTGACATTTGTTCTTTGAGGATAGTAAGACAGGGACAACGGGACGTGGCGCAGCCTGGTAGCGCGCACGCTTGGGGTGCGTGAGGTCGCTGGTTCGAATCCAGTCGTCCCGACCATTTCTATGAACGGCTGCCATCTTTGGCAGCCGTTTTTGCTGTTGTGACGATCGATTCCGTCAGAGCTCTCTGTGAAGAGCTTGACAGGTATATACGGCCGTATATACTTTGAGCATGGCCGAACGTGCAAAAATTTTTCAGAACGGCGGTAGCCAGGCGGTACGGCTGCCGAAGTCGTGCCGGTTCAGCGATGACTTGGACGAGGTAATCGTAAAGCGACGCGGGAAGCAGATCATCCTCGAGCCCGCTGACGAATGGCCCGCTGAATTCCTTAAATGTCTCGGTGCGTGGACGGAGGACATCCCGAGGCCTCCCGCGCGTGCGATGGGTTCACGGAAGGCTCCGTTTGACGAATGATGAGGTACCTCCTCGACACCGATAGCGTGAGCTTCGCGCTTCGAGGCCAGGGCGAGGTCGGTGCGCGCCTGCAAACCAAGCGCCCGTCTGATCTCTGCATCAGCGCGATCACTCTAGCCGAACTGCGTTATGGTGCCGATCGCAAGGGTTCTCGAAAACTCCACGCTCTGATCGATACCTTTGCGGCGGCAGTGGAGGTGGTTTCCTTCGATGAAACTGCCGCTGCCGAGTTCGGGCGAATCGGCAGCATTCTTGCCGAACGTGGAACTCCGATCGGTGAGTTTGATGCTCTGATTGCAGCACACGCCATCGCCCTTCGATGCACGCTTGTGACGAACAACGTCCGGCACTTCGCTAGAGTCCAAGGGTTGGTGGTGGAGAACTGGGTATGAGGCATGGCTTACTACCAGTGTTGCAGTCTCTACGACGTCCTTCCTCAATCCCAACATGCAGATTATCCTGACATCTCGCGACGCGGCGTTGTCGAACCCATGGGCGAAGTACTGTGGCGACCTCGACTTTGTAACCGCTCTACGACGGATCAATCCTCGACCTTAAGCGCGATGCGGTCGCCAGCCCTTCAAAAGTATGAAATCGACTAAGACCAAAGAACAGATAGTTGACGCCTACGAAAACACGATCGTTCTGAAGGTCATTAGTGCAGTGCTGGTAATCGGCGGGATCGTCTTAGCCATAATCGTAGCGGGCAGATCCAACCACACGCTCACAACCGTCGTACTCTCCGGCAGTTTTGTGATCGCGTTTGCCCTCATGTGGTTCGCCCTTCGCTGTCCGATCTGCGACAGTTTTATGTCGCGCGAGTATTTCGACATCGGAGTCGTGGGCATCGGGAAGAATAGTTATCGCTGTGATGAATGCAACCTGTCCGGCAAAGAGATTCGCGAATACGTCGACATGCTGAAGCGAGGCGTAGACGTTGACGCGAATGCGATCGCCAGGCACAACAAGCGCGAGCTTTAACGAGCGACAACCGTTTACATCCCTCAGAATCAACCGAGAGTTCGTCACGTGAAGATGATCCGACAATACTATCGAACTGCCGGTGATCGCGACTTGCAAGACATGCAGCGAGGCAAAGGTGAGTTGCGTCGCAACATACTGTTCGTCACGATGCCTGTCACAGCAGTGGTGTTCGTGCTCGTGTATCTTCTGAGTCGATCCACGTTCGAAGCGAGTCTTCTTTCTGGGGTGTTCTTCGCAGCCTCGCTGTATTCCAATGTTCGGTTTTTTCGCGACTCGAGGCGGCGCGCGAGGATGAAAAGAGATCCACGAGCCGTCGAAGTCATTGAGGTGGACGCCCTTCGCGTATTCGAGATCGAACATTTGGGAAGCCACGGACCTGCATATTGTTTTTTCGTAGAGAACGAACAGGCGCTTCTGTTGATCGGGCAATGGCTCCTGGAGGTTCGCGAGTTTCCGGCGAGCGCGTTTCGACTGCATCGTTGGTCCGATACCGGGCAACCGATTCGTATCGAAGTAACAGGTAAACAGCTCGAACCTGAACATTCCACGGTGACGTTACGTTCCACTTACCGGAATGGCGATATCGAAGTGTTTCGCGCTAAACCAGAGACTTTACAGAACGATCTCGATTCAGCGTTTCAAAAACGACACGTCGCCGAATCGTCGTGAGGTTTGCAGTTCGGTAGCGAAAAATGCACATTCGCATAGCGAGCGAGGCAGACATACCACGAAGGCATGAGATTCGCATGAGTGTGCGTGAGAACCAACTCACGGATCCATCTCGAGTCGGGTTGCACCAGTCAGTCATACAAGGGAGAACACGATGGAAGCGAACAAGCAAACAATCATTCCACACCTGTGGTTCGACAAAGAAGCGAAAGAAGCAGCCGAGTTTTACGCATCTGTTTTCCCCGACTCAGCAGTTACAGATGTAACTACACTCCACGACACGCCCTCAGGCGATTGCGACGTCGTCACGTTTCAGGTGTGGCGGCAGAAGTTTATGGCTATAAGCGCCGGACCAGTCTTCAAGTTCAATCCGTCTGTGTCATTCATCGTAAATTTTGATCCGTTGTTCTTCGATCCGTCGCCGTCACGAGATCAGGATGCGAGAGAAAAATTAAATGAGGTGTGGGAAAAGTTGTCGGACGGCGGCACTGCCCTCATGCCGTTGGGCCAGTACCCGTTCAGCGAGCGATATGGTTGGGTTCAGGATAAATACGGTCTGTCGTGGCAGTTGATGCTTACCAGGCCGGAAGGTGATCCGCGGCCGCCGATCATCCCGTTCATGATGTTTGTGGGCCAG
>DASTQB010000136.1:0-9673 GCA_035761985.1 Pyrinomonadaceae bacterium | reverse complement strand
GCGCATCTTTTAGCAGCGCGGCGCCTAAACCGAGTCCCTGCTCAGTTGAGTCGACCGCCAATCGAGCGAGGAGAATCACTGGAACTGGATGCCTGGGCAGTCCCGACTTTATGCTTGACGGAGCTTCTTCGGGCGAGACCGAGCCGTAGGCGAGTGAGTAGTAACCAACTATTCGATCACCGCGTGTTGCCACATATGTCCGCGCAGCGTACTTCTTCTGGTTTTGTAAAGCATACTTTTTGAGGCAGTCGTTAAGCGCCGGTACGCCACAGTTGAATGAATTACGGTCAAGGTCTCTCGTTAGCAATACTGGCGGGTTAAGGTTTTCAGCGGTTGGCATCGAAAAGTCCCGGCCGGGTCAAAAGTCTTCGCAGCGCAGGGATTGTCTTCGGCGGCGCATCCAGCGCATCGCAAAACTCCTTCCACTGCTTTTTCGGCAGTCTAAACTGCACCTGATCGGCTATGACCTGCTGCGCCGCTGTGAGTGACTGTTCGAGCACAAAGTCACTAATGGTTGTTTCTTTAATCCGAGCTGCTTCCGCAATAACTTTCTTCTGAGTGGCCGATGCACGGATACTGAAACGTGAGGCCTTCTGCGCCCGAGTCTTTCGTATTGTGTTTGCCTTTGCCATGGTGTCCTCTCCCTGGAGCGGAACCAAGCATAGCACCGATGGGCGTACAATGTACACCCAACTCCGTTGTGACAATTTACGCTACGGTGGCCTGGCGTTGCTATAGCGCGTACACTTTAGTTCGTTGGCCGCGTGCAGGGGGGAAGTATGGGGAGATATGTTGTTGGAGTTGTGCTAGGCGTGGTGCTTTTGGCTTCGCCAGCTTGTAACCGTCGGTTTCTTTCCGAGGTAACAGGCTCCTCACAGCGATCGGAAGAGGAGTTTGCCGCCGAGCGACGCAAACTCGTCGAGGTTCTGAAGTCGCGAGGGCTGAAGAAGAAGGCGGTTCTAGACGCCATGCTGAAGGTTCCTCGTCATAAATTTGTTCCCGCCTCGCACCGAAACCGCGCCTATGAAGATCGAGCATTGCCCATCGCACACGAACAGACGATCTCGCAGCCTTACATCGTCGGTTACATGACCGAAGCCGCCGACATCGCGCCGGGCGATCGCGTTTTGGAAATCGGCACCGGCTCGGGTTACCAGGCCGCCGTGCTCGCTGAACTGGCGAAAGAGGTCTACTCGATCGAGATCGTTCCCGCTCTCGCCGACAGCGCTCGAAACCTTTTGCGTGAACTAGGCTATAAGAACGTAGAAGTGAGAACGGGCAACGGATACCTCGGCTGGCCCGAGCGCGCGCCGTTTGATGCGATCATAGTCACAGCGGCGCCGGACGAAGTACCGCAAGCTCTGGTCGATCAACTCGCCGTCGGAGGCACGATGGTTGTACCCGTTGGTTCTCAGTTTCAGGAGATGGTGATCATCACGAAGAACGAATCGGGTGTGGTCCAACGCCGAACGATCCCGGTCGCGTTTGTTCCCATGGTCGGCAAACCGACGCCGTAATCTCACGGCTGTACTACTTGCGACGCGTAATTGATTCGACGCAGCTCAGTCATGCGCCCCTGGACCAACTCGCCCTCCACCAGTTCATACCCAAGCAGCGCAAACACGCGCCCGCGCACGAACAGCGGCCTCGCATTCCCATACCAGTCAGTACACGACGCGCGACAGTGATCATCCGCAACCTTCTCAGCTTGCGCAGCGAGCTCTCCAACCACCCGAAACTGCAACGCTTCGTTGCGCAAAAACAGAATCCCGGCCGACGTTTTAAACAGCTGAAAGTATCCAGGCTGACCGGGCAGGTCGATCGGCAACCCAAGTGTTCCAGAGTTATCACCATCAGGTTTGTAAAAGAAACCATGACTCCGCGTCTCACCTTGCAACGCATCCTCGCGCACGTAGCGCGAAACGACTTCGGGCTGCGGGTTCAAACGCATCGAAGTGAAATGAAGATTCTTTCCATCACCGCCAATGATCACCGCGCCACTCCCCATCTGCTCGATGCGATCCGCACCGTGCGGCAAGGTCAGTTTCTGCAAGTTGCCCCGTGCCCACTCCACTACGAAAAGATCCCGCTCCAATGGACCGAGGTCACGACGTGCATAGCCGGTCCCCGTTCCGTAGATCACATAATCGCCTACAAACCGATTCTGGAAATACGCGCCTTGCGGGTCGGGCAAAGGACGGTAGCTCGTCGCGGGAACTATGTCGCTGCCGTCCGAGAAACTCCACAGCGGAACGCGCAGTAAAGCCACGTCTCCTTCAGTGACTTCGGCGCCCCACATCCCATCGCCTTCCGTTTCCGAACGCACCAGCACGTTCAAGTGACGATCTTCACTTTGCAAAAAGGAAAACTGGTCCACTGGTCCACCCCACGTGCGTAGTGCACTCGGGCCGGAACCGTCGAGCGGCATGCGAAAAAGAAACGACAGCGGTTGTTTTCCATTCTCGCCCCATGAACTGGCCCAGACATATACGGAATCGGGCGAAACGTAGAACACGTGTCCCGGAGGTCCGATGACTGACGTCGCCTCGCAGTCGAAGCCACGATTAGCGAGATTGCAAATCGTCACCGTGTGCAGACTCACAGCATCGTCAATTGCAAAGTCAGCTTGTGGATAATAAAAACGACGGGCACTAACGATGCGGCGAAACTGTTCGTCGGTCGCGTCCCTGTGCCACTTGCGCACTGCGGGAAATGCACGAAACGTCTCTCCATCGCTCGAATACACACGCAGCGGAGAATAAAAAATCAGCTTGTTGCCGATGAGGCGGCTCGAGTAGTTGCGTGATGAGTAGTAATCATTCGAACGCAGGTGATATGTGGATCGGTAGCTAAGGTTTCCACCTGCATCGATATTGAATAAGCCAACCTCCGTCCCGCCGCGCTTGTAACTGTAGCCGATGACGACAACCGTATCCTCTGAAACGAGCATCTCGTCGTACCAGGTGAAGGCGGGATCGATCTCCGGACCAAAAGCATCGACTGACGAAACCTGCGTCAAACTCCCACCGCCAATCGCAACTGTGAAGAGCCGGCCGCGACGAAGTATCACGAGATGATCGCCGTGCAGTTTGACGATGCCTCCTTCGTCAACGCCGGCGTGCTGCGTATTAGTAACTGACTCAATATAGCTGTCAGCACCCGTGATGGTTACGACCTCGGACGTTCCGAAGAGCAACTCCTGTCGGCGTTCAGCAGCGCGCTTCTGCTTATCAGCTATCCTGCGAAAATAGCGTTGCAGCTCACGCTCAGACGTGAACGCCTTCATTTTCTTTCGAGCAGGTGGAACGGCAAGTGTAGTCGTGCACGACAACAGTAGTGCAACTGCTAATAAGAGGAGAGTTTTCATTGGTCTAAAGTTGAGTGAGAAGACGAAACCACGGATGAACTGTGTCCATCCGTGGTCATGCGGGGATCGACAAACCTTTTGACTCACATCGCGAGCAAAAGGATGTCCCACAGGACTATAGGACTTATAGGACCTGTAGGACTTATAGGACCTATATTACTTCCGCGACTTTTGGGACTTCAGTGGCTTTAGAGACGCAGGAACGCTGCCCGGCGTCTTGAACTTACTGCGCGCGCTTGCTGGTTGGACCAGCCCCGGCAGGAAACTAAAATCTGCCGTCGGCGCGGGATTACCTGCCGACAACGTCGCGAAGCTGTGGCTGCCAACACACGAACTAGGCCCACCGTCAGGCTGGGCCTGCGTGTAGTTCTGAATGTAGGTCTCGAGTGTCATGTTTGAAAGCATCGCCGGCACCGCGTCGTCCGGCAAAGGATTGCCCTCGCGGGGTTCGACGGCGCCGCCCCACTGCGTTCCGACCAACATGTAATTCTTGAGTGGCGTATTGAACGAAGCTAAAGCAGTTTGCCACTGCGTATTGAGCTGAGCGGTCGTCGGGTAGATTGAGAAGCAACGTGTTGCTTGCGGCATTGCGGTCGCCGCAGTCGTGTTGCCTTTCGCATACGGCTGCGCCGCGTTCCATGGAAACGTCGTAGGTCCCAATCCGGTAGGTGCGGGCCGGACGTTAGTGCTTTGAACGCCCGAGTTTTGTTTGTAGTAGGAGTAGCGCACTGACGACGAAGGCGCCGCAGTTCCACAACTCGGCTGATTGATCCAGTTCGTGGCCGGGTTGGTGCCGCATCCATTCGCTACATTACACGGTGATTGGGCCATCGGCGCGTTGTCTACGTGCTCGAAGGTGGCCCAGATCCATTGCGGCAACAACTTCGGATTCTTTGGATCAACCGGATTCCGCTGGATGATGTGCATGCCGACCAGGCCCAACGTCACACTGCTGCAAAACTGCCGACCACCGTTGACGAGGTCTCCAGGAACAGCGAGAAACGCGAGCTGTGTGTAATAGCGTGATGGATCGTCGCCGAGTGTGGGGTTGATGATGCGCCAGGCGGTCTTGATTTCGATCGAACCGTTTGCCCCTGTCTGGGTTGTGGCTGATGCCGTGAACTGCGCGCCACCGGGATTGTTCTTGACGAAATTAGTTTGTCCTGTGAGTGTCGTCAGTGTTTGAGACGATTGTCCGTTAGGCGCCAGCAAATAATTTGCTTCGACGTCGTTGACGCGACGCTCGTAGATGGTCCAGTTTCCATTGACGTCAATCAACGGCAGGTTTGTTGATGCCTGGAAATACTCCTCGTTATTCGGAGCGGGTTTACCATTTCCATCCGAGCCAATGTAGAAAATCGGAAGCGCGAGGGCGCTGGTGCAGCCGGCGCGCTTGGGCGAGTTGCCAAAGAGCGCGCTGACTTTGCGATAGTCCTGAAAAACGCGACGGCCGGGCGCCGTCAGTCCCTGAGACGGTGGCTGATTGACTGCACTGGCCGCCCAGTTGAGTGCGACAAACATCTGCCACGCCATGTTGTCGAAAGGTGTTTGGACGTCGCTCTCTTTTGATGTTGGCAACGGGCCGAAGAGTCCTGAATAGCCGAAGCCTGAATTCAATAGCGGATCGGGTCCGATGTAGGCGGGCAGCTTCGAACACAGTGAAGTGGAACCATCGGCGCACAGTTGCGCCTGGGGGACGTAGGAACTTTGCGCGGAAACGTGGGGGACTTGCCCTGCCGGTAGATGAGTGACGACTACCGCTGCGGCAAGCAAAAGCATTGCAGACATGAGCAACAGCTTCTTCATCGTGCCTCCTTTGTTAATGGGTTGAATGGTAGTTTGTGGCAATGAACACACACGACCACATGCTGGTTGGGGTTATCCTAATTCAACTCTGGGTGTAAGGAACTGGGAGGCGTACTCGGGTGGGTACGTCGTAGTCGCGACTACAACGATCTTTATAACCTTGACGAGCGTGGCTTGTCTACAATTATGTATGTCAGGGGCTGATCGTGTTTCGTTCATCTGTGTTATCTGTGGTTCCGTAAATGCCAATCTCAACAGAACAACTCGCGCGTTATTACGACGACGGCTTTCTTGTGCTCGAGGGATTTGTAGATGGAGAGTCGTGCGATCGTTTGCGCGCGCGGGCGGAAGAGCTGGTCCAGGAGTTTGATCCGGCGGAAGTGGTGTCGATCTTTTCAACGCGCGAACAGAATCGAGTGGCTGACGACTACTTTCTGACGTCCGGCGACAAGATTCGTTTCTTCTTCGAAGAGCATGGGTTTCTACCTGATGGCACGCTCAAATACGAGAAGGAGAAGTCGATCAACAAGATCGGCCACGCGCTTCACGATCTCGATCCCGTTTTCAACGACTTCTCACGCACACAAAAACTGAAACAACTCGCCACGGCACTCGGATTCGAGAACCCACTGCTGCTTCAGTCGATGTACATCTTCAAGCAACCAAACATCGGCGGCGAAGTCAGTTGTCATCAGGACAGCACGTTTCTTTACACTGAACCGACTGACATTGCTGGTCTATGGTTCGCGCTCGAAGATGCGACGATTGAGAACGGATGCTTGTGGGCCATCCCCGGCGGACATCGACGCGGGTTGAAATCACGCTGGGTGCGCGCGCCGGAAGGCGGGATGAAGTTTGAGGTCTACGATCCTGAGCCGTGGCCGGAACACGAACTGGTGCCGCTCGAAGTTTCGCAAGGGAGTTTGATAGTTCTTAACGGGCTACTCCCGCACGGCAGTTATGAGAACAGGTCGGCGCGTTCACGGCACGCGTATACGCTGCACTTGATTCATGCAGACGCGGATTATCCCGCGGATAACTGGTTGCAAAGGGCCGGTTTGACAGGGTTTACAGGACTTGCCTGATTTACAAGATTTAATTGCTTGGCCGCAGAAGGCCGCGGAAGATGCCCTGAACGCGGACCTGGTGCGCCGGAACCGTGAGTGGTTGAAGTTGAGAATTTGCCGGCTGCAACTCGATGTTCATGCCGCGACGATAAAGCCGCTTCAGCGTGGCCTGGTTTTCCTCGATTAACAACGCCACGACGATCTCTCCGTCACGTGCATCGGTGCGGTTTTCGATCAACGCGATGTCGCCGTCGCAGATGTGCTCGTCGATCATCGAATCGCCTTTGACCTTCAACGCATAAACTCGATCCGGCTTCACGCGTCCAAGCAGGAAGCGCGGCACCGGTATGCGTTCCTCGGATTCAACTACTTCTAGTGGCGCACCCGCTGCGATTCTTCCGAGCAGCTTCACTTCACAAAGCGAGTCGCTGCTCTTATCTTCGACTTTCACGTTGAGGGCAAACGATCCATCCTCATGTTCACGGACCAATAGACCACGGCGCTCGAGTGCGGCGATATGCTTTGCAATCGTCGCGCGCGACTTCACGCCAAACTGTCGTGCGATCTGTGCGTATGAAGGTATGTAACCGTGGCGTTCCTGAAAACGAGTGATGTAATCGAGAATCTCTTTTTGGCGTTGCGTTCGTGGGAGCATGTGGCTTCAGAAACCGCTCGATACGTTTCCCCGCTTGATAGTTAGGAGAGATGGATGCCGACGCTAAGGACGACCACGCATTCTAGGTCGCACAAACGAAAGCGTCAAGGGTTTGTTGTGATCAATTTCAACGAATCGAGTAACGCACGAGTGTACGCGGGAAGATCCGCACTGATGGCGGCATTTGAGCGAACGTCATCGGCGCGCCTTTAAGCACCTCGTCTGCTTTTTTCCCGTAGATCGCTTCGTTGAGATCGTTGTCGGGAGATATCACTGCGCCCTTTAATGCTGCGCCGATGAACACGCCTTTACTGCGTGAGTAAGAAAGAATGCCTGCATCGAGCCGCGGGTTTGTCGAGGCTGCAGCCTCACGGCCCACTGGACCAGCAGCAATACCCGCTTCACCGCCGAGCTCAAACTTGTCTTTCAGCAAACCATCCAGTCCACTCGGATTCATGATGAGCAACACGTAATCGGTTCGTTGAGCGCCGATCTGCGGTCCAAAACTTCCGCCGCCGAGATTGAAAAACGCGGGCGCGCTCCACCCCTTCTTCACACGACGGCTGATGACGCCCTGTCCACCACGTCCACCCACCAAAAACGCCGCTTTGA
This sequence comes from Pyrinomonadaceae bacterium, assembly GCA_035761985.1. GTDB lineage: Bacteria > Acidobacteriota > Blastocatellia > Pyrinomonadales > Pyrinomonadaceae > PSRF01. The sequence continues at coordinate 2,166 of DASTQB010000136.1, read as the reverse complement.
TCACTCCCGGAAACACGGCGATGGCTTCAGCCGCGTCGAGTAGCTCCTTCGGGATGGCTTTGTCCTTAACGTTCATAATTTCGGTGAACGTCTCGGCCGCCTCACCTGAGTGGCGCGCAGCATCTTTAGTGCGCGACTTGTTCTGAGCGGGAGTTAATACTGTAGAGAGACCAAGAATAACGATGATAGCGACTGCACAAAACACGCGAATGGATAACATACGAAAATCTTCTCCTGACAAACTTGCCTTTAGCATACCTAGCTAACCACAAACACACCAACGCAGCGACGCAAAGACCTGTAATTAGTCTCACTTTTTTCTTGACTTCGATCCGCGCCAATAATAAATTGCCTCGACTTTTCATAACTCGACGATCCACTAGCCTTCCTTTCCGGCTTAAAGATTTCGGATCAGTCAACTCTCAACTCACATGGCTGCGCGTTCATTGGTTGCTCGAGTTGGCCGGCGTTTCTCATTTTTAGCTCGCCAATAGTCCATCCAGTAAGCAGCTCATTTGATCAAGGGGTTTCTTTCTTCAGCAGTACCTTTCGAAGCAATTCCGCAACGTAAACACGCCGTTGCGCAATTGTGCTTTCGACTAACAACGAACACGCAGAGCCCTTCCCTGCCCGAATGCGCGGGAAAGTCTCTAAAAATCAGTCACGAGAAGAAATCGTGCTTGGCCCCCAAGGCAAGCCCTTAAACCAAAGGAGTTTCCGATGGCGTACATCTCCAAGCGGAATAGAAGAAAAGAAAAGGAAAAGCAGACAGCAGCGAACAATCGTCGCGAGCTGATCGCAGCCGGATTCAAACGGCGCGACCTGCTCAAAATGGGACTGCTTACCAGTGCCGGTATGCTGATCCCGAAAAAAGGTTTGAGCGCACACCCGCTCAATACACGAGGTTCGTTTGACGACGACGAGCCAAACAGTCCTGCCACGACTCCGTGGCAGGATGAATTGCCCAGACTGCCTGTGCTTCAGCCGGTTGCGGCTCTTAATCCCGCGCCGCAAAAGTATCCCAACACGGGCGCAGGCGAAGCGCGGACAGTTGCACACCAGGCCTGGGATGATTTTCCGCCACTGCGTTACTACGAAATGTCGCAACACCTCGCGTATTTGCGAGTTGCCCCGGAAGGTGAACTCCCGCTTCAACCTCTGTGGACGTTCAACGGCCATTCGCCTGGTCCATTGATCGTTGAACGGTATGGCCCACTCGGCGAGCCCCAGGAAGGTTCAGTGCTGCTTCGTTTGCGCAACAACCTTCCGGCAAACAACGGCGGCTTCGGTCTCCCATCCGTCACGACCCACTTGCACAACGGCCACACGCCGCTCGAAAGCGACGGCTTCCCCTGCTTCTTTATGGAGCGCGGCCAGTTTTACGATCATCATTATCCGAACGTCTATGCGGGCGTGAAATCGACGCACCAGGCCCAGGGTGGCGACGTCAGGGAAGCATTGCACACCATGTGGTATCACGATCACCGCATCGACCACACGGCTGAAAACACCTACAAAGGGCTCGCAGGCACGTACATCCTCTTCAATGAATTCGATACGGGTAACGAAAACACGGGTTTCCGGCTGCCGAGTTTCGGCGACGGCCAAAACCCGCTGACCAGTTTCGATATTTACATGGTCTTCAACGACAAGGTCTTCGACAACCAGACCGGGTTACTGAAATTCGATCTGTTCAATACCGACGGAATCCTGGGCGACAAGTACCTGGTCAACGGCAAGATCAATCCTGTGTTGCACGTTAGCCCGCGACGGTATCGCTTCCGCTGGCTGAACACCGGACCGTCCCGCTTCTACCAGATGTTCGTGCTCGGGCCGAACAACAGCACGAAGGCATTCTGGCAAATCTCCGTCGACGGCAACCTCCTGGAAAAACCGGTACTCGTGAACAGCGCGCGCTTCTCGGTGGCCGAACGCGTCGACGTGATCGTCGACTTCACGAACGAGGCAGGTAAGACGTTCTACCTCGAAAATCGTCTGGAACAGGACGACGGTCGTGGCCCTTCAGGCGATGTGGTGGGAGCCGGTCAGGGCACGAAGATTCTGAAGATCATTGTCGATGGTCCGCAAGTGGCCGACAACAGCATCAATCCCGCGACGATTCCGGCAGAGCAGCAGGTCTACTTCTACCAGTTCCCCAACACGACC
>DASTQB010000135.1:0-3784 GCA_035761985.1 Pyrinomonadaceae bacterium | reverse complement strand
GCGACAGTTTGGAACCGTCGCGCCTAGTCTTATGTGGTCATCGTCCTCACCCCGACAACCACTTTGATGGAAGGATTCACCAACCATCTAATTGGGAAGCACTATAGACTCCCTCGCCCAGAATTGCAAATGCTCGTTACCCCGTCACGAGGCTCCACAACCACATTGTTAAAAACAGCCCGTAAAACAGCGCAAGCGCGACTAAAGCCACGCGGCGCCACATCGGCGGTCGCAGTTCAACCGGCAACAAACGCGTGTTCACATAAAGCACGTGCACCGAGCTGATGATGAACACGATGCCCGCCATGTTTGCACTCAACGACAGCAGTATGATCGGCTGCGTCAACCTCAACGCGAGAATTCCCCATAGAGAAATCACTGCGAGCGCCGCGTAATAAACAACGCGAACGTCGCCACCGCGCCAGCGACGAATGCGCGAACTGCCCGTCCAGAGTATGTCTGTAATCGCGCGTGTCATGCCTTCGAGAATGTCGAGCTGTGTTTTGAAGAGTATCCAAACGCCGAGTATTGCGATGACGCCGCCGAAGATCGCGCCTTTTTGAGTTGCGACCGCCTGCGCCAGTGCGGCCGCGATGCCGAGTCCGCGAATGTCGCTGCCTGCAGGTACAAACGTCACGTAAAGCAACGCCGGTAACGCCATGCCGAGTACTGCACCGGTGAAGTAAACGCCCCACTGATCTACACGCACGATGCGCCACCAGCCACGCCAGCGTTCCAGCGATTCCGCGTCGGGTTTGAATGTCGCGCCTGAGTGGGCGAGTGCAACCTTCTTTCCGCCGACAGCGGCAGGAATGAAGCCGACGCTGCTGCTCATGCCGTAGCCCTTGTCACGCGCCCAGTTGCTCAACGTCAGGTTCGCAACGCCGCCGCCGCCGGCGTACGCTGCAAACGCGCCGAGTAAAAAGAAGTCGGCGCCAGCAGGAACGAACTGAAACGATCCGGTCCGCACATCGAAACCTGCGAATCCTGCAACTGCGGCGCCCCAGGTTGATAGTGGAACGAAGAGCACGGCGAGTGTGCCGAGTCCGCCGATGATCAGCGCCACCATGATCCAGTTGAGATACTCGAGCGTGCGTTCGATTCGGCGTCCGAACGTCAGGATCAGTCCGCACATCAGAAACAGTCCGACGCCGATCGCATAGACCGTGCCGGCTTCACCCGCAGCGGGCAAACGCTTCGCGAAGAGAAAGAAGACTGCGCCTGCGGCAGCGCCCGCCCAGCCGGGCCAGCCCATCTGTAGAAAGTAGAGGATAGAGTAGAACCATGCCCAGAAAGTCGAGTGAGGTTTCATGCGCATGAAGCCGGTGAAGATTGGTTCACCTGTGGCCATCGTGTAACGCATGAGTTCGACGTTCAGCAGCGTTTGCAGCAATGCAGCTACACCGACTACCCACAACAGCGAGAGACCGTATTTCACAAACGCCGCTGGTCCAAGAAGGAACTCGCCGCTGCCGATCGAAACGCCGAGCGCGATCACGCCTGGTCCAATCGCACTGAACCAACCCAGGCCGTGCGGTCTTGGCGCGGGCGGCAGTTCGCCGATTCGCCAGGGGTCGAGGCCGGAACGTGCTTCGGGCGAAACTGTTTTGGGGACCGTTAGTGTGCTCATGTGTTCGGAATGGCAGAATAATGCACTTGAGGTTTTCTTTGCACTCCTAGTATCGTTTTATCTCTGAATACGATGTCCAGAACAACGACCACTCTTCCCATTCGCCTTGCTGCGCCTGCCGACGCGGAAAACATAACCGCGCTCATCAACGCCGCGTTTTATCCTGCCGAAGGCTTCTTTGTCGACGGACCGCGGACGAACAAGGCGGAAGTCGAGCAATACATGTCAAAGGGCGCGTTCCTGCTCGCTGAAGCCGGCGACAAGCTGAGTGGCTGCGTGTACGTCGAGCTTCGTGGTGAACGATCTTATCTCGGCTTGCTGTCGGTGGATCCCACGCTGCAGCGAAGCGGAGTTGGATCGTTTCTGATGGACGCTGCTGAAAACTACTGCCGCGAGCGTGGCTCTCGTTTCATGGACATCTACATCGTCAACTTACGAACGGAGTTGCCGCGGTTCTATGAACGCCGCGGATACGTCGCGACGGGTACGACGCCGTTTGTCGAAGACGTCGAAACCAAGCTCCCCTGTCATTTCATCAACATGTCGAAGCGTCTGTAAGTGGCTAAAGCTAACGAACAAGCGGAAGTGTTATCGATCGATGGGCGTGAGGTTCGTATAACGCACCCTGACAAACCGTACTTCACCTTACAAACGAAACTCTCCAAACTCGAGCTAGTTCGATACTACTTGTCCATCGCGCCGGGTGCGCTCGCGGGAATTCGCGATCGTCCGATAGTTTTGAAGCGCTTTGTCAACGGTGCTGAAGGCGAGGCGTTTTATCAAAAACGTGCGCCGGAAAACCGGCCTGACTGGTTACGAACGACGACGTTGTCGTTTCCTTCCGGACGCATCGCCGAGGAAGTGGTGGTTGATGATGCAGCAGGACTCGCGTGGGTGATAAATCTTGGCAACATCGAGCTTCATCCGCATGCAGTGCGTTCGTCGGATCTGGACCATCCTGATGAGTTGCGCGTGGATCTCGATCCGGGTCCGGGTGTTGAGTGGGAGAACGTGCGCCTGGTAGCGCTCGAAGTGAAAGCGTTGTTGGAAGAGATGGGTTTGCGTGGTTGGCCCAAGACGAGTGGCTCGCGCGGCATGCACGTTAACGTCAGGATTCATCCGCGTTGGACGTTTACTGAGGTGCGACGGGCGGCAGTTGCGTTGTCGCGTGAGATTGAGCGTCGTATGCCGAAGCTGGCGAGTTCGAAGTGGTGGAAGGAAGAGCGTCACGGCGTGTTTTTGGATTACAACCAGAACGCGAAAGATCGGACGACGTGTTCGGCCTATTCCGTGCGGCCGTTGCCGGACGCACGTGTTTCCACTCCGCTTGATTGGACGGAAGTTCCGGATTGTGATCCTGCTGAGTTTACTGTGCTGACAGTGCCGAAGCGTTTTGCGGAGATCGGAGATCCTCACGCTGAGATGGATTCAACGCCAGGTTCGCTCGAGAAGCTACTCGAACTCGCGGCTCGGGATGAAGCGGAAGGCTTGGGTGACGCGCCGTGGCCGCCGCACTTTCAGAAGATGACGGGCGAAGGACCACGCGTCGCACCTTCGCGTGCGCGTTCTGCCGCTGCGAAGAAGCCGGCGGCGAAAAAGAAACGCGTCCGCATGCCGCTGCTCGTAATCGCCAATTCGCCGAACAAGAAAGCGGCACTCGAAGGACTCGAGCGCTGGAAAGCAAAGTATCCGAAAGTCGCAAAGCTGCTCGCGGTTGACGACGTACTGGTCGACTCAATGCGCGGTCGCTCCTCCACCTGGACGCGCATCCGCGTAAACCTCCGCAACGTCCCGGAAAAACTCCGCCCTGCGCAGGAAACTCCCGACCCCGACGACGACCCCACCCGCGCCTGGCGACAGGATTTGCAGGATAAACAAGATTCACAGGATAAATCCTGATCAATCCTGCTGCGGCTCCACCGCTCGCACTGACGCTCAGACCATCGTCCCTTCTCACCTCTTATCTCCGGCTCGGCCGCAGGATGTGCCAGCTACCCGTGGTCCCTTCTCAACTCTTATCCCCGGCTCGGCCGCCGGATGTGCCAGCTACCCGTGGTCCCTTCTCAACTCTTATCTCCGGCTCTGCCGCAGGATGTGCCAGCTACCGTGGTCCCTTCTCAACTCTTATCTCCGGCTCGGCCGCCGGATGTGCCA
>DASTQB010000134.1:0-31790 GCA_035761985.1 Pyrinomonadaceae bacterium | reverse complement strand
CACGGAGGGCCACCCCTACAACTATGCTTGAAGGTAGAACAATAATTGTGACGCGTGCGGCTTCGCAGGCGGGCGAGTTGAGCGAAGCGCTGGAGAGTTACGGTGCGAAAGTTTTTATCTGTCCCACCATCGAGATTCGCGAACCTGATAACTACGACCGCCTCGACGAAGCGCTCGATCACCTCTACGGTTACGACTGGCTGATCTTCACCAGCACCAACGGCGTCCAGTTCTTTTTACAACGCCTCACGAACCGCGGATTGAAAGTCGCCGATCTCGACGAGATTCGCGTTTGCGCAATCGGTCAGCGCACCGCGGATAAACTCCACGACGCACACGTTCATGTTGACCTTGTCCCTTCACTATCGACTGCCGAAGGTGTTTTCGCTGCGCTCAGCGAATTTGTAGGCGGGCGCGATCAGTTACGCGGGCTGAACATCCTGCTGCCACGCGCCGCAGTCGGGCGTGACGTTTTGCCTAAAGAGCTGGAAGCGGCAGGAGCACGCGTTGACGTCGTCACGGCTTATCAAACCGTCGTTCCTGAGAACTTCGATCGCGGTCGCCTCAGCGCAATGCTCGCCGGCAGCGGCGACTGCATCGCCTTCACGAGCCCTTCAACCGTCAAGAACCTCGCCAAACTCTTCGACACAAACGATCTCAGCACGGTCCTAAGCGGCGTCGTCATCGCGTGCATTGGTCCAATCACCTCCGCAGCCGCAGCGGAATACGGCCTCCGCGTCGACATCGAACCAGCGGAACAAACCGTCCACGCCCTCGCTGCTGCGATCGCGGCCCACTATTCGCGCTAATCCGCGTTCCCCAATCCGCGAAGATCCGAGTGTGCTACACTGACGCGGATGATCGATCAGGCGCTCGAAAACGAGATACTACGTCGACGGCTTCAGGATCACGGCGCCTACGGCGAACTCGTTGGAAACTCCGACTCCATCCGCACGATCTACACGCTCATCGAACAGGTCGCCCCTTCTTCAGCCTCAGTTCTGATCACCGGCGAATCAGGCACGGGCAAGGAACTCGTCGCGCGCACCATCCACAACATGAGCCCGCGTCGCGACAGACCGTTCGTCGCAATCAACTGCTCTGCGATCCCTGAGTCGCTGATGGAATCCGAACTCTTCGGGCACGAGAAAGGCGCATTCACAGGCGCCGCTTCCCTTCGCCAGGGCTGTTTTGAACTCGCCGACACGGGCACGCTTCTACTCGACGAGATCGGCGAGATGCCCGCGGTCCTGCAAGCAAAACTCCTGCGCGTGATCGAAGAACGCGCGGTGCGACGTCTCGGCAGCCGCAAAGAGATCGACGTCGACGTGCGACTGCTTGCAGCTACAAACCGGCAGCCACATCAGGCAGTCGCCGAAGGCAACCTGCGCAGCGATCTGCTTTATCGACTCAACGTCTTCGGCATTCATCTGCCGCCACTTCGCGAACGAAAAGAAGATCTTCCGTTACTCGCACAACACCTGGTCACGCAGCTTGCCGAGAAACACGGGCGTCCAGCACGATTTCTGAGTTCCGCAGCCATCGAGGCACTCCAGTTTCATACCTGGCCCGGTAACGTTCGTGAACTGCGAAACGTGATCGAGCGCGCGGTGATCATCTGTTCCGGCGAACAGGTCGAACGGCACCACTTCGCTCCATACCCGATCGAACAGCGCGAGCGCCTGCGCAACGAAGATACGTTGACATTGCCTGTCGGCACGCCCCTCGAAGAAGTCGAGCGACAGATGATCATGCGCACTATCCAGAAGACGAAGAACAACAAAACGCGCGCGGCCGAACTGCTGGGCATCAGTCTCAAGACACTTCACAACAAGCTAAATCTTTATCGCGAGCGTGGGCTCATTCATGACGACGAAGTCTGACGATTCCGTCCTTCTCTTCTTCATCGACGGACTCGGAATCGGTGCGCGTGGTCCATTCAACCCTCTCGACAACCTCGACAACGCCGCGCCACTCGCAGTTTTCCAGGATGAAACTCCGGAACCGTTTCTCGACAGCATCGTCGTGCCCACCGATCCGCGTCTCGGGGTCGAAGGACGCCCGCAAAGCGCTTCGGGACAAACGACGATCCTTACAGGCGTGAACGCGCCCGCCCACCTCGGGTATCACAAGCAGGGTTTTCCAAACAAACCTCTGCTCGAGATCATCAGCGCCCATTCCATCTTTCGACAACTTCTTGAAGCCGGCGTCAGACCAGTCACTTTCGCAAACGCCTACACGAATAACTTTTTCGCGGAGCGGCCGCGATGGGTTTCGGCAACGACAGCGGCAGTCGAAGCTGCCGGGCTGACGTTCAGATCGGTTGACGATCTGAAAAACAACGCCGCCGTTTTCATGGATTTCACCAACCGATTACTGATCGAACGAGGCATTGACGTTTCCGAACGCACCGAAGAGCAGGCGGCGGAGATACTGGCGCGCATCACCTCGGAAAATCGCTTCACGCTTTACGAATACTTCATCACTGACAAGGTGGGCCATGCGCAGGACATGCCCCTCGCGAAGACGATCCTGACGAGTCTTGCGCGTTTTATCCGCGAGGTGCTGGTGCAGCTCGATCTCGAGCGCACGACAGTTCTGCTCACGAGCGATCACGGCAATATCGAAGACCTTTCGTCACGCAATCACACGCTGCACGCAGTGCCCACGATCATCTGGGGCGCTCGCCGTGAACTAGCCGCAAGCCGGATCAAAACGCTTGCCGACATCACGCCCACGATCGTCACAATCCTTAGCCAGGATTTACATGATTTTTAGGATTTAATCATGTAAATCGTTGGAATCGTCTAAATCATGTCACTTGCGGCCGGGAAGGAGAACATCTTGGGGGACAAAAACGATCCGCGGGAGCTTTTCGGCTGGAAGATGTACGACTGGGCCAACTCCGGCTTTTACACCACAGTCATCGGCACACTCTTCAGTCCATACCTGACGCGGCTCGCACAGACGGCGGTTGGCGAGAACGGCGTCGTCCTTGATCTTGGACCACTCGGCGCCGTCACAGCAAAGTCGCTGCCCACGTTGTGCGTCGCAATCTCGGTCGGCGCGCAGGTTTTCATACTTCCGATACTCGGCGCGCTCGGGGATTACTCGGATCTGAAAAAGCGTTTGATGGCGCTGTTTTGCTACATCGGCGCCGTGGCCACATGCCTGATGTTTCTGGTCACAGGCAATCTTTATCTCCTCGGCGGCGTGCTGTTCATCATTGCAAACGTCTCCTTCGGCGCAGCACTCGTTTTCTACAACGCATTTCTGCCTGAGATCACCACACCCGATCAGTCTGACAAAGTCTCAAGTCGCGGTTTTGCCTACGGCTACCTCGGCGGCGCGATCCTGCTCGCGTTGAACCTGCTACTGGTGATGAACGCGGAACGGTTGGGTATGTCAACGGGCATGGCCGTTCGTTTGTCGTTGCTCTCTGCGGGAATCTGGTGGGGCGGATTCGCGCTGATTAGCTTTACACGATTGAGGTCGCGGCCAGGTCAAAAGCAACTTCCGCCCGGTAAAAGTTACCTTTCCGCAGGTTTTTCTGAGCTTCGGGAAACGTTCAGGGACCTGCGCCGGCTGCCGCTGACCGCACGATACCTGCTCGCATTTCTCGTCTACAACGACGGCATACAAACAGTGATCTTCGCCTCGAGCGCGTTTCTGGAGCAGGAACTATTTCCCGGCGGCAATCCGGTGTTCCTGCTGGAGATCTTTCTGATGGTCCAGTTCGTGGCAGTCGGCGGCGCGCTGTTGTTTGAGAAACTCGCCTACCTGATTAACACGAAGAACGCCATCATCGTCTCACTCGTGATCTGGTCGGGCATCGTGATCTACGCAAACCGTTTTCTCGACACTGTCGCCGAAGCATGGGTGATGGCGGGAATCATCGCAATCGTGCTCGGCGGTTCGCAGGCGCTCTCGCGGTCGCTCTACTCACGCCTGATTCCCGATGGAAAGGAAGCTGCGTTCTTCAGTCTTTACGAAGTCTCGGAACGCGGTACGTCGTGGATGGGACCGCTTTTGTTCAGCATCGTCATCGCACGCACAGGTTCATACCGGCAGGCGCTGCTGTCGTTGATCTTCTTCTTCGTCGTGGGCCTGGTGCTGTTGTGGATAACGAATACCGACAAAGGCGTGCGCGAGGCGGCGGCAGTTGAAAACGCCTAGCCTGCGATCTTGCGTGGCTTCGATGCAGGTGTTTTCGCCATGCACTCAGTGGAGCAGAAGGTCGCGAGCCCGGATTTAAGACTGAGTGCGCGATCGGCGGGAATCCACGTATTGCAACCCTCGCAACGAACGAGTTGATTTGTTCGATTAGTGACGGCGGTGGTTTGCGGTCGTTCCTCGAAAGCGCTTTTAACTTCGCGGATGAGTTTGAGGTATGGGCGGACGCGCGCGTAGATCAGCACGAAGACAAGACCAACGAGCGCGGCAATAATCAGATATTTCATACAGGATTACAAGATTAACATGATTTACATGATTACATGTTAATCCTTGCCATCCTGTGAATCTTGCTTAGCGATCGTCGCCAGCCCGGGCACCCGCTGCGTACGGTTCGTCAGTCGCTCGTCGTCGCGGCATCGGATCGCTCGCACGTCGTCGCGGTTGCGACTCCTTCGTGCGCCTGTCCAGACTGCCTGGCGGCAGACCACGACCGTGCACTGCCTCCTCCAGAATTCGCGTAATCTCCTGCGAAAGCGTTCTGTGCTCGGCAGCCGCGCGGCGACGGAGAGATTCTTTCAAATGATTAGGAACATATGCGCCTATAAAAACGCCTTTGCGATTAGCCATCTACGTCGCCTCTCTTCCGGTCGTCGGGGAAAAACTAACCCTGCAAATGCGGAACAGGTCTGTAAGCCGAATTCTGTACTTCGATTAAATCGAAGTGGCGATCATTCATCTAGTCCAGCCGTTGCCGGCTGGCTCCAGCGACCTACCCGGAGGTCGTAGCGAACGCGCGCGAGCGCGAAGTTCGCTTCGGGCGGGCAGCCCTTTTGACGCCTCCCTATTTGGTCTTGCACCGCGAGGAGTTTGCCTGGCCGCGCATGTCACCACACGCGCCGGTGCGCTCTTACCGCACCATTTCACCCATCACCCGTTAGGGCTGGTCTGTTTTCTGTTGCACTTGTCGTCGCCCAGCCGCCGAAAACCCTGAGGATTTTCGGTTACCCGGCGCCCCGCCGTTAGCGGGCTCGCTGCCCTGTAGTGTTCGGACTTTCCTCTCCCGGCTGCGCCGGCAGCGACCGCCCGACCTGTTCTCTTGCAAGGCTCGCAAATTATACCAACAAGTGTTCAAACCGTATAGCCAAGTGACAATTGCTGCTATCCAAAGTATTTGAAACCCACTCGCAGGCTGTTTACCCAGTTAAAGGGAAACAAAAGGGCAACAGTGATCGACGTCACCGCATGTGAGAGTGCGAGCGCAAAAAGATTTGGTTCCTTCTGGTAAACCGCGGCCCAGATCACGCCGCCGATCAACGTCAGAAGAAACAACAGCGGGTTTGGAAGATGGACGAGAGCGAACAGCACTGCAACCAGGACGACGCTTTTCCAGCCCTTGCCCGCGACGATCTGCGCGCGCCGGTTGATGTAGCCCTGTAGAGCGTACTGCTGGAAGAGGGCCCAGAATGGGACCACGAGGAATCGCCACCGCAACGGCCGGGCGGCGAAAAAGTCGCCGGAGGTCAGGCCGGAGACGATCACGATCAGGACCACGGCTGCGATCGTCGGCAATAGCAAAATTTTTGCAGCGGCGAGGAAGTTGTCCAGACGAAAACCGAGATCCCGCACAGTCTCGCCGTACACGCGATGGGAAAAGACCATCAGCCCCAGCGCGAGCGCGATCGGCACCGCCATCAGCATCGAATCCGGGCCGGCGAAAGCAAGGACCACCCACTCGGCGATCAGGCACGAAACGATAACCGAAACGATCTCCCACAACGCGACGGTCGATCCGTTTAATTCAGCGTGAATCCGTGGTCCAACTGCCATCGTTTTTGATTTCGAACCTGATGGGATCGCCTAACAGCTGCAACGTGTAGCGCGCACCTTCGCCGCTCGAATGCAGCGCATATACACGCGCCTCGTGTTTTCCGGCGTCCAGTTTCGGCGAAACGAAAATGTAGCCGTGCCATTCGTCTCTGGCCCATCCAGCCGCCGCAACATCCGGCCTACTGTAAGTTGCGATCTGTTTATTCCTGAACTTTCCGTCGATGAACAACTGCACCTCGACACGCTGGTACGGATCGGCATGGTTGACGGCCCAGCCCTGGATAGTTTGCGTCTCGGGAACTGCTTCACCCCAACCGCGATACGACGGCGGAAACGCGTTGACGTGGAACACGAGCGCAATCGTGCCGACCAGAACCGTCTCCAGGATCGACTTGACGATTAGCACGTTGATGAGTTGCTTTTTCATTCGTGCGTGAGCGGCTTTGGCAGTGATGCCGCCGGAAACAGTTCCGGCCAGCGAGCTGTAAACTCTATCTTTACAAGGTTTTCCACCTCATCCGCCGTAGCGGCATCGAGACACTTCAACGCGATTTCCCGCGCTTCAGCGGCATTGATTTTCGAGAGCACTGCCCTGACGCGCGGGATGGTCGCCGGGATCATGCTGAGATCGTTTGCGCCGAGTCCGGCGAGTAAAACAGCGTAAGCGGGAGTCGAAGCCATCTCGCCGCAAACGATCAGCGGGATCTTCTTTTCGTTTGCTGCCTGCAACGTGCGGTTGATTCCGTAAAGCACCGCCGGATGCAACGTGCGAAACCATTCGGCGACTTTGTCGTTGCCGCGATCGACGGCCAGTGTGTACTGGACCAGATCGTTTGTGCCGAGCTCGAAGAAATCTACTTCACTTGCGATTCGCTCAGCTGTCAGGACCGCGGATGGGACTTCGATCATGGCGCCGATTTTCACCGGCGAGAACGCGGATTTTTCACTTGCGAGTCGTTGCACTTCGTCGTTGATGACCTCCTTCGCCGAACGAACATCCGCAACGTCGGCGATCATCGGGATCACGAGGCTGAGTGGACCAGCCGTAGCGGCTCGGAGGATCGCACGTACCTGCGTGCGCATGATCTGCTTGTTCCGCAGGTTGAAACGAACAGCGCGCAGGCCCAGCGCCGGATTTCTTTCGCGATCTTTTACGTCCGGCCCGACTTCACCGCCGACGTCAAACAGCCGCACGATCGCGCCGTAGTCTCCGGCGGCTTCTACGAGCGATTTGTACGTCTGGTATTGCTCCTCTTCGGAAGTCATCAGCCCGGGTCGCGACAGAAGAAACTCCGACCGAAACAATCCAACACCGCACGCGCCGAAATCACGCACGGCCCGAAACTCCGCCGGCAGCTCTACATTCGCACGGAGTGCGATCTCAACGCCGTCGAGAGTTTTTACCGGACCTGATTCGATGACCTCAGGTGCAGTTGTTGGACCAGCAGTGTGCTCGCTGAGTTGATACTGTTCGATAGTCGCTGCTGTCGGATTGAGAACGACTTCTCCGCGACGAGCATCAACGACGATCCGGTCACCGGTGCGCGTGCGGTGATAGAAGTCGCGCAACCCAACAACCGCCGTCAGTCCGAGACCGCGCGCGATGATCGACATGTGCGACGTCCAGCCACCGGCGTCCGTAGCAATTGCTTTGACGTGCTGCAAGTTGAGCTCGGCGATAGTCGAAGGCAGCAGATCCGGCGAAACGATGACCGCATCTTCCGAGAGATTCGGATATTTTGGCCCCTCGCCCGTCAGGTTCGCGATTAAACGGTGGATAACGTCTTCGATATCCGAACCCCGCTCACGTAAATACTCGTCGTTGATCTGCGTGTAAATTGACAGCAGCCGATCGCCCACGACTTTCGCCGCCCACTCGGCGTTTGCACGTTCCTTTACGATGTAGTCTTCAACGTCGCGCGTGAGTTTCGCGTCTTCCAGGAAAAGCAGGTGCGCGTCGAAGATGTAAGCGTGACCGCGGCCGAGCTCGACTTCGGCTCGTGTTTTAATCGCTTCGAGCTGCCGGCGCGAAAGCCGGACTGCGGCGCGAAAACGCCGCCGCTCCCGTTCGACATCTGCTTCGGCAATGTGCGCTCGATAAACTTCACGCGTGCCTTCCTGAAGGCGGAGCACGCGCCCGATCACGACTCCTGCTGAAACACCGAGACCCTTGCAACGCAACTCCTGCGTCGGCGGCGAGAGATGTTCGACGTCGGGCCAGTTTTCGTCAAACTCGCGCGAGAACAGATCGACGACTGCATCGAGCGCTTCCTGTTCGTCGACACCGTTGGCAACAACTCGCAACGCAGTGCCACGACTCGCGGCGAGAGTCAGTATGCTCAGAATTGATTTCGCGTCGGCTTCGGCGTTGCCGTCGAGACGCTGTAGCGTGAGGCTGCTTTTGAACCGGCTCGCCACGCGTACGAGGTTGGCGGCGGCGCGAGCGTGAAGACCGAGGCGGCCAGTGACCTGGAGTCTGCGTTCCGCCACTTCTAGTCAGCTCCGGATTTCGGTGGCGCTTCGAGCAGAGCACCAGCGGTATAGATCCCCTGCCGTCCCTGTTCGCAGATCTTGCGTGCGATTTCCTCGAGCGATTCTTCGGCGGTGGAGGTCGCGAGCTTGATCACCATCGGCAAGTTCACTCCGGTAACGACTTCGACCGAACCTTCTTCGAGAAACATCGAGGCGATGTTCGTCGGCGTGCCGCCAAACATGTCCGTGAGCAACAGCACGCCTTCCTGTTGCGAAACTCGTGTGATCGCTCGCTGGACCTCGTCGCGCGCTGCGTCTACGTCGTCGTGCCACCCGATCGAAACGGCGCCAATGTGTGAGATTGGACCAACGATCATTTCCGCAGCGGCGAGCAGCTCACCCGCGAGATTTCCGTGCGTCACGATCACGCCTGCCACTCTTTTGACTTCAGTGCTCATGTGTGTGATCCGCGTTTCTGTTTACGCACGTCGCGATGCGACGCATGTGCGTCGAAGCCTGCGCGTCGCAGCGAGCGTGCGAGGGCGTTTGCGATCATCACCGAACGGTGCCGGCCGCCGGTGCAGCCGATGCCGACGGTGACGTACGATTTACCCTCACGTTTGTAAAGCGGCAACAGGTACGAAAGCAAATCCGTGAAGCGTCTCAGCGTCTCCTGCACCGTCTCGTCCGAACGAAGAAACTTCACTACCCGGCTGTCGTGGCCCGAGAGGCGTCTCAAATCGGGAACGAAGTGCGGGTTTGGCAAGTGTCTCACGTCAAACAATAACTCCAAGTCGCCCGGGTTTCCATACTTGTGACCGAAGCTCATCACTTGCACGCGCATCGGCGCGCCTTCTCGATCGAGACTGAAGCGTTCGAGTAAAAAGCTGCGGAGCGTGTGAACTGTGTGATCGGAAGTGTCGATGATCTGATCGGCGAGCGGCCGAATCTTCGACATCGCATCGCGTTCGTCTTTGATCGCGGCGAGCAGGCCGTGCCCGGTTTCGGCTGGATGCGGGCGACGTGTTTCGCTGAAGCGATACTGAAGAACGTCGTCGGAAGCTTCGAAGAAGAGGACGGTAACTTTCAGACCCAACGCGCGCAGGGCTTCGAGTTGTTGTTCGAAGTCGGCGAGGAAACCGCCTTCGCGAATGTCGATGACGAGCGCGGCACGCCTGATTCCCTTTTCCTCGTCGTCGGTAACGAGACGTCCGAACGTGGGCAGCATCGTTACCGGGAGATTGTCGACGCAGAAGTATCCGAGATCCTGAAAGGCGTTTGTGGCCGACGACATTCCAGAACCGCTCAATCCGGTAATGATTACGATATCGGGAACGTTGCTCAAAATAGGTCCTATAGGACGTATAGGTCTTATAGGACCTATATGGATAGGACGTATAGGCCCAATAGGACGTATAGGACCTATAGAATAGGACGAATAGGTCTTATAGGCCCTATATGTCCTATAGGTCCTATGGGTCCTATTCTAAGTTCAGGGCTCGATCAGTCCGTAGTTTCCGTCCTTCCGCTTGTAGATCACGCCTAAACGCTCCGTGTCCGCGTCGCGGAAAACGAGAAACTGGTCCGGCTCGCCCGACAGGCGCATCGCCGCCTCCTCGGCTGTCATCGGCTTCACTGCATAACGCCGCGCGGGAATAATTCGCGGCGGACGCGGCGTCGCTTCCAGGCTGCCATCAGGCACCGGCGCCACGCGCGAAGTGGACCGCGCGCTCTGCGTGCGATCGATGAGCTTCTTTTTGAGTTTAACTGCCTGCTTCTCGATCTTGGCCATGGCGCGCGTAAGGGCCATGTACATATCGTTGTTTGTATCTTTAGCCGTCAGCGTGTGGTCGCGCCAGTTGACTACGATCTCTCCGATCTGCCTGTTCTTCTCAACATCGATGATTACATGAGTGCTTAGCGTTGAGTCGTTGAAAATATGATCGAGTTTCTTGAAATGCTCTTCAACGTGGCGCCGGATTGCCGGCGAAACTTCCACATGCCTGCCTGTGTATTCAAATTTCATCAGCGGTTTCCCTCCTAGAGCCGGTGAAAAATATACCAATGCCCCGGCCAGACCAACACTCGCGAGTCAGGCCTACGCAACAACACTTATAACTAAACTTGATTCGCGTCGTGTTGAGGGGACTTAAACGACGGCGCGACGCTCGCGCGACCCGGGTATCTGCATTTGATCGCGATACTTCGCGACCGTTCTACGCGATAATTTTATTCCGTCCTTCGCGAGGATTTTAACTACCTGATCATCAGTAATCGGAGCATGCGAGTCCTCTTCCTCAATTAACTTTTTGATCTTCAACTTGATGATGCGCGTCGAGATCTCCTCGCCTTCTTCGTTCAACATCCCCTCGGTGAAGAAACGACGAAGCTCGATCACGCCCTGCGGCGTGTGCGCATACTTTCGATTGACCACCCGCGACACTGTCGACAAGTGCATGCCGATGTCCTCGGCAATGTCTTTCAACATCATCGGCTTGATGTGTTGCACTCCGTGGTCCAAAAAGTCTCTCTGGCGCTGCACTATCGACTCTACAACTTTATAAATCGTCTGGCGCCTGTGTTCGATGTTTCGCAACAGGTCGACAGCCGATCGCATCTTCTCGCGAATGAAACTCTTCGTCTCGTTGCTGACGCCCTGGCTCAGCATCTGCTGATACTGCTGGCTCACGCGAAGCCGCGGGCTGCCATCGTCGGCAAAATAGATCACGTATTCGTCGTCGTTCTCGTCGAGCTTCTCGATGTAAATCTCCGGACTGATCAGGATCGGCTCGTCAGATGAATAACGGCGACCCGGATATGGATCGAGCGTGCGGATAAATTGCAGCTCTTCCAGCAGCGTCTCAACGTCGATGCCGATCTGTTTCGAGAGATGCGGCAACTTGTGCTGCTGCAAGTCCGTCAGGTGCTCGCTGATCAACTTCGTCGCCAGCCGATCGCTCTCACCCAGAACTTCAAGCTGGACCAGCAGACACTCCTTAACGTCTCTCGCGCCGCAACCAACCGGATCGAGTCGCATCACGGTCTGCCGCGCGCGTTCCACCACTTCTTCCGAGACCTTTTCCATCGCCGCCATCTCTTCGTTCGTCGCGTTGAGACGGCCGTCGGCATTCATGTTACCGATCACGCAGATGGCCGCATCACGCACCTGATCGTCGAGAGTGGTCATGTTGAGTTGCCACTCGAGATGTTCGGCCAGTGATGGTGGGCGGGTTAAAAATTGTTCGAAGGTGGGAGCGTCTTCTTTGTACTCAATCTCCTGCGTCTTGTAGCCGGGATCGAGATAATCCTGAAACTCGCGTCCGAAATCGATCTCCTCAAACGCATCTCGCTGCGATTCATCAGCGCCGCTGTCTTCGGAAACTGCCTCTTCGTGTTCGCCGCCTGCAAGGGATTCACCAACGTCGCCATCGCCCGTTGCAGGTAAACTCGCAAGCACTTCAGCGTCGCCCGAACCATTCGTCGAAGGCGGTTCGACTTCCCGAGTTCGATCTTCAAAAGGCGTATCGGAGCTCGCGAGATGATCGAGCACCTTCTCGGCGATTTCCTGTACTTCTTCCTGGCTCGGCACCTCTTCGAGCACCGGATTTTCCAACAACTGCTGTTGAATGAGATCGCTCAGTTCGAGCGACGTCATCTGTAACATCTCGATGCGCTGTCGCAACTGCGGCGTCAGCACGAGTCGTTGGGAGAGGCTGGTAGTAAGCTTTAAAGACATTCCTCAGTACAGGTTGCCGAAACTCAACTTCTTCTTTTCGGATTTTGCGGCTTTGGCCGCACGGGGAGGATTATAACCGATCAGCGCCGGTTTGCGTGTCTGGTTTAGAATTTGCAATGAAGAAAAACTGAACCACACACACGTGAAGACACAAAAATTTGAACTCTGGTTACTCTTTTGTGTCTTATGGAATACCCGGCGTGCTACATCCGGAATTTCTCGCCGAGGTAGAGCCTTCGCACTTCCGGGTCCTCAGTCAGATCTCTTGGTTGGCCCGAACGGAAGATGCGGCCCTCGGCCATTATATACGCGCGGTCAGTCACGCCGAGCGTCTCGCGTACGTTGTGGTCCGTAATGAGGATTCCGATACCCCGATCTCGCAGGTAGATTATTACGTTTTGAATATCGTCTACCGCTTTCGGATCGATCCCGGCGAAAGGTTCGTCGAGCAAAATGTACTGCGGCTCGGTCGCAAGCGCTCGCGCGATTTCCGTGCGACGACGTTCGCCGCCGGAGAGTGCGTCGCCGCGCGTGTTACGAACGTGCCCGATGCCGAATTCTTCCAGCAGCTCTTCGAGACGTTTGAGTTGTTCGCGACGTCGCAGGCCGGTGGTTTCGAGCACCGCGAGAATGTTCTGCGCCGCAGTCATCTTGCGAAAGACTGAAGGCTCCTGTGGAAGATAGCCGATGCCGAGTCGCGCGCGGAGATACATCGGAAGATTCGTGAGGTCCTGCTCGCCGAGAAGAACGCTGCCGCTATCCGGACGTTCGAGACCGACGATCATGTAGAACGTCGTGGTCTTGCCCGCGCCGTTCGCACCGAGTAATCCAACAACCTCGCCTTTCTCAACCGTGAGGCTAACATCGTCGACAACCCTTCGCCGCCCATAATTTTTCACAAGGTGTGCACTACGCAGCGCGGTGTCGGAAACAATCCTCGGATTTTCCGCGTCTAACCGCGGCTGCAGTTTTTTTGTGGCTACGGTCACGGTTTGCGGATCTTGTGGGTAGAACGGACGCGGCCGGGCGAGAGTGGACCACGCGTATCATCGGCGGTGACTCGGCCGTCGCGGATCGAAAGCGTCAGACGATCTCCAGCGGTGTTGCCCTGCTCGACATCTTCGACACGCGCAGGATTTCCCTTCAACACTGCGATCTCACTCGCGGTCGTATACTCAACCCAATCGCCAGTTCCCTTCCGCCCCGGTTGCGTGAGCACGACGCCGCGCTGCGCCACTGTCTTCTCCATCTCGTTCTTGTCTTTCATGAGATAGACATCGGCGACGCCGCCAGTCAGTCGATCCGATCCCTGCTTGATGTCGACATTGCCCTCGTAGTGAATCGTGCGATCGGGATCCGAGTAGAACATCGAGTCGGCAGCCGCAAACACGGGAACGTTGTTTTCGTCTTTGACTTTAGCGTTGTAGACGGTCGTCTGAACGTTACCAGTCGCTTCCATCCGTTTGTCGTTGATGTAAATGATCAACTTGTCGCCGCGCACGTAATTGTCGTCCTGCCACGCGCGCGCGTTGCCGGTGTAGATCGCATGACCGCTCTGGTGACGAAACTCGCCACGCTCGCTCGCAATGTAAACCGGGCTCTTGGTCTTTGAGAAAGGCGTGGCGCCGTTGGTCTGTTCCTGGCTGTAGTAAGTCGTGGTCGTTCTTCCACGCGCGTAAGAAACAGCGTTGGCGAGATCTGAATCGAGTTCGATGGCCTTCGTGCGCCCTCGCGAATCCCACACGGTCGGATCGCCGCCACGCAACCGGACCATCTCTTCAGCCGCAACGTACGAAACATTCGCGGCAACGCCGTTGCGATCGTTCTCATTAAACTTACCGTCGCCCTGTGCATCGACACGCTCAACGTCCTGCGTGTCTTTCAGAAACACCGCAGCCATGTTTTGCGACGTTAGGGTTCGCGTACCACGACTTGGCGAGGGTTGCACCGGATCGAGCACGGCCTTAGCGCCGCCAGTCGCCTTGCACGTGCGTGCGAGGTTTCCGGCTTCAAAGAAGTCGCAGTCAAACTGCGGCGCAGTGAGCGTCTTGCGTTCAGCGCGCGCGCTATTCACAACCGGTTCGATAAACAACTCCGCATCGCCAGTCGCTTCGGCTTTTTCGAGGTCGCGACCTGTGATGCGCCAGGTGAGTTTCACAGCGTTCGCAGTGAGACGTTTGTTCGCAGCGCGTGGATCGTTTGCCTTCGACTTTGGCGCAGTCATCGTGATGACTGAGCGTCCGCCTGCAACCATGTGCTTCAACAAACTCTCATCGTTGTGCGCTTGAAATTCGACGTCGATAGAATTGCCGCCACTCATCTGCACATCAGAATCGCCTTCGAGCGTGCGGGCGGCGACGTTCTGCGTCGCGAGCGCGCGCTGGAGTCGCTGGTCCTGGTCCATGAAGAAGTCCATGTCCAGCGACTTCACTTCTGCAGCACGACCGGGCTCCATCACGCGCAAGTACGAATTGCCTCTGAGCTCCGCTTTTTCGAGACGCTTCTGCTGGCTAATGTAAGCGTTGAGATGATCGCCGCTCAGGATGTCGCTTTCCTGTTCGACAGTGACGCCGCCCATGAACATCAGTGTCATCGACTGCTGCTCGAATGTTCCACGCGACGCTTTGATCGTCACCGGACGCGCACGCTTTGGCGACTTCACCGATTGTCCCGGCGCGATCGTCAAGTGAACATTGCTCTTTAGATCGAGACGTTTTGCTTTTTGTTCGACGACTGCGCCGGTAGACGTGCCCGACACAGTTTCGCGCTCGAACGCCACAGGCGCATCGGTTTGCGCAACGCCATTGTCCTGATCGAATGAGAGCGCTTCGGTTTGTACCTTCAGCTTGTCTTTCGTCTCGATCTTCACGTTGCCGACAAACGAAACAACGCTCGTTTCAGGCTGGTAGATCGCGCGTGTGGCGGAGATCTGATCGGGCGTATCTCCTTCGGGCGGATAAACGGCCACGCTCACGTTTTCGAGTTCATGATGGCCGTCGGAAAACGTGATGTCTTTCGACGCCTTCACGTGCAGGTAGAGGCGATCGTCCCTCGTGACGCGTTGCTCGTACCCTTCGACGATGCCGGTGACTTCCTTCGACAGTTCCGGCTTCTCGGATTTTGCTTTGAACTTATCTGTGTTGCGGAGTTTGTAGTAGGAGACACCGACGACGGCGATACCCGCCGCGAGTAAGGCAAACGCGACCATGCGCGTGATCATCGGCACCCTGGCCCGAAGGCCAAGTGCAATCGCGCGTTTGCGTGTTAATTCCTGCATCTCAAATCCAAAACTTTCAACTGCATTCGATAATCGCCGTTCCACGCACTCGTTTCGAGCATGTAGGCGAGTTCGATGCTGCCGTTTAAGCTGGGCGTTTGCCCCGGCGACTCAACGCAATTCCACCAGACGGCTTCGAGCGGCCGATTTTGCGGCCCCGCCAGTCGCATCTTCAAATGCCGGTCTTTGATCACCGACGGCTCCGATAAGCATCGCAGACCGCGCGTCACAAACACCGGATGCGGATTGCCAGCGCCGAACGGTTCCAGCGCTTCGAGTTCCCGCGCGAGGTTGAACGTCACACTCTCCGGCGGTAACTCCAAATCCACGGTCACCGACGGCTCGAGATCGTCCGCCGACAAACACGACGCTGCATGCTCGTTCAAACGACGTCGAAACTCCGGAATTCGATCCGGCCGGATCGTGATCCCCGCCGCATGCGAATGCCCGCCAAACTTTTCAAACAGATCCGCGCAAGCCGTCAGCCCGTTCAACAGGTGATAGGCTTCGATGCTGCGTCCCGAACCGTGCGCGACTTCACCATCGACAGACAACACTACGCACGGCCGGTTTAGTTTCTCCGCAATCTTCGAAGCCGCGATTCCGATCACGCCTCTGTGCCAGCCTTCGCCCGCGAGCACCGCGACGTAGTTCTCGTCGTCGCCGAGTTCGGCGGCAGCGAGATCGACGATCTGTTGCTGGACAGTCTTGCGTTCCTCGTTGCGTGCATCGAGATGATTCGCAAGCCTGCGCGCCTCTTCGGAGTCGCGCGTATCAAAGAGCTCGACCACGGCGCGCGCCGCATCCATGCGTCCTGCGGCGTTTATTCGCGGTCCGAGGCGGAAGCCGAGATCGTATGCTGTCATGCCCTTGCCGTCTCCGCAACCGGCAACGCTGATCAGGGCACGCAAACCGGGGTTCGCCACCTGCGCAAGATCCTTCAATCCGATCGCCACGATCGTTCGATTTTCACCAACCAGCTTCGCGACGTCGGCGACGGTTCCGATCGCCACAACCTTCATGAATGCAGGCACTTGCGCCTCACGGCCGTTCTCTCTGAATAACGCGTGAACGAGTTTGAAAGCGACTCCAACGCCGGCCAGATTCTTGTCGGGATACGTGCAATCGGCCTGATTTGGATTGAGCACGGCAAACGCCGGTGGTGCACCTTCTTTTTCGTCGGGCAGATGGTGATCGGTGATGATTACGTCGAGCCCGGCATTGCGGGCCCAGTGGAGTGGTTCGTGCGCCCGGATGCCGCAGTCAATACTGATCACGAGCGTATAGCCGTTCGCAAATGCCTGCTCAAGCGCAGCCTGCTGAATGCCATAGCCTTCAGTGAAGCGATGCGGTATATGAAACCCGACGTTTGCCCCGAGGAGCTTCAACGCTCTCAGGAGAATCGCGGTGCCCGTCGTTCCATCAACATCGTAATCACCGTAGAGCAATATGCGCTCACCGCTGTCGATCGCGCGCTGCACACGCGCAACTGCCTCACGCATGCCAAGCATGTCATAAGGCTCATGAAGTTGATCGTACGTTGGCGAGAGAAAGGTGCGCGCGGCGCGTTCATCCGCGTACCCGCGATTTATAAGAAGAGCAGCCAGGATTGGTGAGACACCCAGAACGCGTGCCAGTGAGGCGGCCCTTTCGGCATCATGCTCTCGCACGATCCAGCGTTTGGCTTTCATTTATTTGTTTTTTCTTCCGCGTTTATCCGTGGCTTTTTCCGCGTTCATCCGCGGCCCGGTTTTACTCGGCAAACCATCCACCCGCATCGAGTAATCTAACCCCGATACGGCGGTTGCCATCGATCTCATCTATCCACGATCCATTCACTTCCGCAGTCAGCTTGTTCCCCGACTGCTGCACCAGTTTCACGGTAGAACCGATCGGAACATCTACGTCGATCAACAACGTCGCTCCGCCGTGACTGATCTTCGTGGCCGTGGCTTTAGTCTGAAAAGAGTTTCCCTCAGCGTCAGTACCTTCAACTTCCAGTGCAAACTCAACAGGAACTCGAGGGCTTCGTGGTCGCTGTGTAGTCATGTCCAACAGATTACACAGAACAAACAGTTTTGACTATATGTTTCCTGAAATGTAGCCCAGCCCGAGTGCGACGAGAATTGCGGCGCCGACGATCACGCGATAGACGATGAAGACGCCGGTCGAATGTTCGCGCAGGAATCGCAGCAGAAACCAGATCGAAGCGTAACCCACCGCGCCGGAAACGACAGTCGCCACTACGAGCGCACCGTAACTCCCCGCGGGAAGTTTTTCGATCGCTTCGTTCAACTCGAGCAGACCACTCGCCGCGATTGCCGGAATCGAGAGTAGAAAAGAAAACCTTGCGGCCGTCTCGCGAGTCTGGCCCGCGAACAGTCCGCCCATGATCGTCGAGCCGGAACGACTCGAACCAGGAATGAGCGCGAGCACTTGGGCCGTGCCGACTGCGAGCGCATCGCGAATTCCGAGCTGCTCCATGCCGTGATCTCTTTTCCCGACAAACTCCGCGATCGTCAGCAGGCCGCCGACGACGATCATCATCGTCGCGATCACCCAGAGGTTTTTAGTGAACGGGCCTTCGATCTGTTCCTTAAAAAGGAGACCGACGATGCCGACGGGAATCGAACCTATGATCACGAGCCATCCGAGCCACGCATCCTGCGAAAGCCGCGGTTGGCCGGGCGCGGATTTGCCGCGGAACAGAGCAAGATGATCGAAGGCAAAAGCGCGGAGGATCTTGATGATGTCGCGCGCGAAGTAGATGAGCACGGCGAGCAGCGTGCCGAGTTGAATCACCGCGATGGTGGCGGTGGTCTGTTCGGCTTGCAGCGTTGTGTCGGCGCCGCCGTAAAGATTGACGACGCGGGCTGCAAAAACGAGATGTGCGGTTGAGCTTACGGGGATGAATTCTGTCAGGCCCTGCACGATGCCGAGCACGATAGCTTGAAGAATGGTCATTCTTTATTTTTTTACGCGTCCTATTCGTCTTAGTAATCCTATAGGTCCTATAGGACGGATAGGACGGATAGGACCTATTTCTTGAATGAATTACGGTGCGCGAACCAGTCCCACACCGAGGTCGGCATCAGCATTCCGGCGCGCATAACCGTGGCTAGCTGCCATGGAAAAGCATAGCTCTTCTTTCCCTGCTCGATCGCCGAGACGATCTTTTTCACGGCGTCGTCGAGCTCCATCAGGTAAGGCATCTTCTTCGCGTCGCGATCCGCTGTCAGATCTGTCTTGATAAAACCCGGGTGAATGATCGTCACCTCGACGCCCGTGTTTCGCAGGTCTATGCGGACGCTTTCGAAGTACGACGAAAGCGCCGCCTTGCTTGCACAGTATGGCGCCGATTTCGGGAGTCCTCGATAAGCAGCCAGACTCGAGATCGCGACGAGCCGCCCGTGGCCGCGCTCAACCATCTCCGGAACCACTGCGGCAACACTGTTCACCGCTCCGAGCAGGTTTACGCCGATGACGTTTGCGGCAAGTGCGGGCGCGAGCTGAACGGCGTGATCGGCGCTCGAGATACCGGCGTTTGCGATCAGAACATCGATTGGACCAAGCTCACTGCGAAATCGATCCGCCGCGGATCTGACAGCTTCTGCATCGCGAACGTCGACGGCCGCTGCAACCGCTTTCGAGTTTCGAGCCTCGATTTCTCCGACCAACTCTTTTAGCAGTTCCTCACGGCGCGCCAACAATCCAATCTTCGCGCCACGAGCAGCAACCTCAAGCGCCACGCCCTTCCCGATGCCGGAGGACGCACCCGTGATCATCACTACCTTATTGGTCCAGTAACCCAATCCTGGTAATCCTGTAAAATCCGGCAAATCCTGTAAAACTGAAACTTAAATCAGCACGATCACTGGCGTAATCACGGGCCGGGCGCCCGTCTGCTTCTGAATAAATCGCTTCAACTCGACACGCACGTGCTCTTTCAACAGACTCTCATCGGCAAGCGTCTGCCGTGACGCACCCGCGATTGCAGCCGACACAACTCGCTTCGCATCATCACGCAAACCGTTATCAGAACCCAAACCGCGCACACCTCGCGCGGAAATCTTCGGTTCGTCCTCCAACTGGCCTGTCTCTTCGTCGATTGTTACGACAACCGTGACCGTGCCCTCGTAAGCCAGTTGCTTGCGCTCACGCACTGTCTCACTGTCGATCTCTTTGAACCCACTCTCGTCAATGAACGTGCGACCGATCTCGCGCTTGTCGATCACCGCGGCGCGTTCACCATCGAGCTCGAGCACGTCGCCGTTTTCGATGAGGATGATGTTGTCTTCCGCATATCCGAGATGGTTTTTGACAAACTCCTTATGCCGGAACAGCATCCTGTACTCGCCGTGAATCGGAACCACAAACTTCGGCCGCACAGCTTCCGTCAGGATCCGAATATCTTCCTGCGACGCATGACCACTGACGTGGACCAGCCGGCGCTTCTCTTCGATGATGTTCGCGCCGCGTTTGTAAATGTATCCAATCATCCGCGAGATCAAACGCTCATTACCCGGAATGATGCGCGCCGAAAGGACGACCGTGTCGCCTTCTTCAATCGTCAGTCCCTTGTAACTCTGCGTCGCCATCTGCGAAAGCGCCGCGCGCGACTCGCCCTGAGAACCCGTCACGAGAAACACGATCTCATCGTCGCTCATCATCTTCGCCTGGTTGAGCGAGACGAGTAAGCCGTCGGGAATGTCGAGATAGCCAAGCCGGTCCGCGACCTCGACGTTCTTCTGCATCGAACGACCGAGCACGCACACATGCCGGTTAAACTGCTGGGCCACGTCGAGCACGATCTGCAAACGATGAATCGAAGATGCAAACGCGGCGACGATGATGCGTCCTTTCGCCTCCGCGAAGATCTCTTCAAACGCAGGAATCACCGCTCGTTCAGACGGCGTGCGCCCGGGAACGGTCGCGTTCGTCGAGTCGGAGAGCAGCGCGAGCACGCCGTCCTGCCCGTATCGCCTGAACGACCTCAGATCTATCGGCTCGCCGATAACCGGAGTTTCATCCACTTTATAATCGCCCGTGTGAATGATCGTACCCACCGGAGTCTTGATGCCGAGTGAGAAACAGTCGACGAGCGAATGCGAAACGCGTATGAACTCGACCTGGAAGACGCCGATATCAACCACGTCTCGCGGTTCGACACGATGAAGCAGCACGTCGCCGAGCAGGTCGTGCTCTTCGAGCTTGCTCTCGGCCAAACCGGCGGTGAAGTGTGAACAGTAAACGGGAACGTTGAACTTCTTCAGTAGGTACGGCAGCGCACCGAGATGATCTTCGTGAGCGTGAGTTAAAACAATCGCGGTGATGTCGTCGCGATACTCGTCGAGGAAGCCAAAATTCGGGATGGAAACGTCTACGCCGTACGCGGTTTCCTCAGGGAAACCCATTCCGGCGTCGAGAATCAACATCTCGTCGCCGTATCGCACAGCCATACAATTCATTCCAAACTCGCCGATACCGCCGAGCGGGATGATCTCGAGGACGCTAGCCATAAAGTCCCTCAGTATAGCATCAACACGAATCTACACGTTATTATCCGCGTTATGAGACTACTACTTAGCTTCGCCGCCCTCCTGCTCTTTGTGACCAGCGCGCTCGCCGCGCAGCAAACGATGCGGCTCGATTACTACCACACGGGTGATGCGACGCAGGAGTTTTTTAGCGTCGATCGGGTCGTGATCGAACCGCTGCCGTGGCCGGGCAATCCGGCGCAGGCCATCGATACTTCGAACCTGGGTAAGTACATTTTCGAGGTTCGCGACCAGAAGACTAACAATCTGCTCTATTCGCGCGGGTTTGCCTCGATTTACGGCGAGTGGGAAACGACCGACGAAGCGAAGTCGATGAAGCGCACGTTTCAGGAGTCGCTTCGTTTTCCTGCCCCGACGGCGCCCGTCACGGTCCTTTTAAAGAAACGCGACGCTAAGAACGTATTTCAAGACCTGTGGAAGACGACGATCGATCCGGCAGACATGTTTGTCGATCGATCGAAGCCTGCACCACCGGCACCGCTCATCACGATTCAAAAGACTGGCGAGCCGGAGGCAAAAGTCGATTTCCTGATCATCGGCGATGGGTACACGGCCGCGGAGGCGAAGAAGTTTGAAGCAGACGCACGCCGTCTGACGGAAACGCTCTTCGCGACTTCGCCGTTCAAAGAGCATCGCAAAAACTTCAACGTGTGGGGGCTGTGTCCACCGGCGGCGGAGTCGGGCGTGTCGAGACCTTCAACGGGCGTCTACCGCGACTCGCCAATCGGTGCGACTTACGACGCGTTCGGCTCTGAAAGATACGTGCTGACGTTCGACAACCGCTCGCTGCGTCGGGTTGCACAGTTTGCGCCTTACGAGTTTATCGAAGTGCTAGTGAACAATCGTACGTACGGCGGCGGAGGCATCTTCAACCTGTACAGCACGGTCGCGTCAGACAATGCCTTTGCGGATTACGTGTTCGTGCACGAGTTTGGACATCACTTCGCCGCACTTGCAGATGAGTACTACACGTCGTCGGTCGCTTACGCACCGGCGGCCGCGGATCGTGTCGAGCCATGGGAACCAAACGTCACGGCGCTGCTCGACGTGAGCCAACTGAAGTGGCGACATCTCGTTTCGCCGTTTGCAAACGTCACTCCCATTCCGACGCCGTGGAACAAGGAAGCGTTTGAAGCTTTTCAGCGCGACATTCAGAAACGTCGCGCGCAGTTGCGGAAAGACAAGCGACCGGAAGAAGAGATGGAAGCGCTTTTCCGCGAAGAGCTCGCACACGAGAAGAAGATGTTTGCGGCTGAGAAGCACTTCGGGCAGGTCGGTGCTTTTGAAGGCGCGAACTACGAGGCGAAAGGCTACTACCGCCCGGAGATCGATTGCATCATGTTCACGCGCACAGACACTTTTTGTCGCGTCTGTCGTGAGGCAATCATCCGGGTAATTAAGATGTATTCGCGTGAATCCGCGTAAATCCGCGGCACTATGACTTCGGCTTCAGCGGCTCGATGAAGTCGCGGTCCTTCGTGCCTTCGTGGCAGACGATGCACGACTGCTGACCGCGCTCATCGAGATCCGACACGAGCGCGTAAGTCAATCCGCGATCAGACCACGTGATCACTTTCAAACCGTCGATCGCGTTGTAGTGAAACTTCAAACCACGCGACGCGATCTCTTCACCACCGGAAGGCTTCGCGAGTGAATCCGAAGTGATCACCAGGCTTATCGGACGATCTTTCATGCGGTACGCAACGTACGCCGCATAGTCGCTCTCAAAACTGACCAGCCGCGCGCCCTCGAGCGTGTACAACTTTTCCTGCCCCGAAGACTCCTGGTAATTCGGGAGTTTCACACTGAACATCACTTTGTTTGAGAACCAGTCGGAGATGTTTTGCGGGCTCGCCGACTCCACCTCCAGCGGCAACTGCCCGCGCGCGCGGCGCAGGTGCGTGTCCTTCGCCATGAGCGCAAACGACGAAGGCTGTCCGTGGGGCGTTGCGCTCTGGTCCATCACACGCCAGAGGAACATCGGCAGCAGCAACACGAGCAACACAGCCGCTACCGCAACAACCCAGCTCAACCGCGAGCCACTGCGATGCGGTTTGGCGGCAACACGCGGTTCCACCGCTGGAGCCCGGCCGTCGCTCAAGATCGCGGCGACCCTCGCCCGCAAAGCCGGCGATGCAACGTGCAATGGTCCACTTTCTCTAACAGCGTTCAGAAAATTCAGTTCGCGCGCGAGGACCGCCGCGCAGGTTTCACACTCGGTCAGGTGGGCCTCGACGGCGCCACGTTCATCGCCTTGCAATTCGTTGTCGAGATAGAGCGTCAGCCGCCCACGGATGTCGTCGCAATTATTCAAACTCTGCTACCTCTTTCCGACAGCCATAGATTTCACAGACAACGCAGAGTGCCAACTCGAAAGCAACGTGCGGAGTTTTCCGCGCGCGCGACCCAGTCGCGACATTACGGTCCCCGCCGGGCAATGCAACACCGTCGCGATCTCCTGGTAAGTAAATCCTTCGATGTCGCGCAAAACTACGATCTCGCGGTACGCATCCGGCAAACTCTCGATCGCTTTGCGTACCTGCTCGCGTTCCAGCTTCCGCAGGTAAACAACGTGTGGGTTGTTACTCATCTCGACTGACTCATTACCATCGAGATCGACAAACCTTGGCCCACTATTAACGTGCCGCACCTGGTTCAGCCAGGCATTGCGCATGATGACAAACATCCATGCCTTCAAACCGTCGCCGTCAGGACGATTTGATGCACCTGCGGCGCGGACGTAAGTCTCCTGCACGAGATCTTCGGCTTCGTTCGCATCGCGCGTCAGCGTCATGGCATAGCCGTAGAGCGCATCGATGTGCTCGAGCGCTGCCTGACTAAACAATGCGTTGCTCATGAGGCCGGACAATGTTCCTCGCGTTTCTCGCGTTTAGGACGCCATTCTAAAGTAACACGCGAACCCAAAGAAAATTCCCATGGAATAATCCCGCGGCTGGCGTGTTATTCCATGCATGAGATACACAAAACGGGTCAAAGTCCTTGTAGCAGCGATCTTTCTACTCTCCGCAACCGCCGTGTTGGTCGTCACTGACGCAGCCCGCGCGCAACAACAACAGGAACCACAACAACGCCCGTCGTCCTTCACGCCCGTGATCGAGGAACCGTTTGAAGTCGTCCGCGCACGCGACAAGGCCGCGAAATCGCGCGTGATGGCCGCACATCAACGCCTGCTCGAGCAACGTTACGACCTGAGCCGGCGCGTCGACGAGAGCGTGAAAATGACGCGCGGTAAACCGATCCCGGTTGGCCCAACTGCCAAACTGAAGAGCGGCGTAACGTGGGAGCAACTCGGGCAGATGTCGCCCGAAACGATTCGCGAGCGCGACTTGTTTCCGTACCTGCCGTTGCCGCACGTGAATCATCCGGTCGGCGGCATGGTGTTTCCACAGTCTGAGATCAAACTCCTGCCGCGTGTGGAACGTTTCGACATGGATTTTGATCTGCCGGATCACTTCCTGCCGGAATTTCCGCCCGCAGTGTTTTTAACGACTCGCAAAGATCTCGGCGACGTTTCGAAGGGACAGTTCATCACCGTCAACAACTTCTACGAGTTGTTCAACGGCATTCTCAATCCGAAACAGCTCGAGGGTTTGCGACTGCTCGTCACGCAGTTTCCACAGCAGCAGTTCAACGCGACTGCCGATCGCAAAACCGAAAGACCCGACGGCATGCTCGGCGTCGCTTGTTTCGATTGCCACGTCAACGGCCACACGTCAGCAGCGTTTCACCTCGTCGGCGATATCCGGCCGCAGGAGAACCGCCGCCGCATCGAAACGCCTTCGCTGCGTGGCGTCAATATTCAACGGTTGTTTGGTTCACAACGCGCTTTGAAGACAGTCGAAGACTTCACCGAGTTTGAACAACGAGCGGCGTACTTCGACGGCGATCCGGTGCTCGCAACGAAGAAAGGCATAAACATTCTCGACCGCGGATCGCAGGTGCACGACATGTCGGAGTTTCAGGCGATCCTCGACTTTCCACCCGCGCCGAAACTCAACCCGCTTGGACGTCTCAATCGTGCGAAGGCGACGCAGAGTGAAATTCGTGGTGAGGAGCTGTTCTTCGGTAAAGCGAACTGCAGCGCCTGCCACACGCCGCCGTTCTACACAGACAATCTCATGCACGACCTCGCCGTGGAAAGATTTTACAAACCACGGATTGAAGCCGGACTGCTGATGACCGCGCAAGGCGCGATCAAGACGTTTCCACTCCGTGGAATCAAGGAGTCGCCGCCGTACTTGCACGACGGACGTTTGCTGACGTTGGAAGATACGGTTGAGTTTTTCAACCTCGTACTGGAATTAAAGCTGACCGCACCGGAGAAGAAAGATCTCGTAGCGTTTTTGCGCGTGTTGTAAGTCTCCCAACGCCGCCCTCTCCGGGCCACGGATCTTCGTAGATCCATTCGCGAAGATCCGTGGTATTTTCTCCGGCGATGACACGCCTACTATGTCTGTTCCTGCTCGTCGTTTCATTCGATTCAGCCTCCGCGGTACCGCACCGAATCACGCTCGCCAACGGTAAGACGTTCGAACTTAATCTTCCCGAAGGCTATGAGATCAGCGTTGCCGCGCAGGGACTCAAACGCGTTCGCTTCATGGCACTGAGTCCTGACAAACGAATCTTCGTCACTGACATGTACAACCTCACCGACAATCGTCGAGGCGTGGTCTACATACTCGACCAGTTTGATCCTGCGAGCCGGCAGTTTAAGAAAGTGACGAAATACATGACCGGGCTGCGCAACCCGAACAGCGTCGCTTTCTACACCGATGGCCAGGGAACGCACTGGTTTTATCTCGCGCTCACCGATCGTCTGCTCCGTTATCGTTACGAACCAGGCAAAGACGCGCCTTCAGGCACGCCGGAAGTGCTCGCAACGTTTCCTGACTACGGCTTAGGTTACAAGTACGGCGGCTGGCACCTGACGCGCACCGTGATCGTCGGCGGCAACGGGAAGATCTATATCGCCGTGGGAAGCAGTTGTAATGCGTGCGAGGAGAAGGAGGAAGTGCGCGCGACGATCGTCGAGATGGATCCCGACGGCAAGAACCAGCGCTACTACGCGCGCGGATTGCGCAATGCCGTCGGTCTTCGTTGGACCAACGGCAAGCTCTACGCGACCAACATGGGGTCGGACCACCTCGGCGACAACCGTCCTGCCGACACGTTTTACGCGATCGAGGATGGGAAGCATTACGGATGGCCGTATTGCTTTCAAGCCGGGACACGGATTTACGCTGATCCCAAATTTAACGTTGATGGAAAGTTTGACTGTGGCAAAGTACCTGCGGCACTCACTCCTTTTCCAGCGCACAGTTCGCCACTCGGTCTCGAATATGTTGACGGATCGTTTCTCGTCGCGCTGCACGGTTCGACTAAGAAACGACTCCAGCGCGGTTATCGTGTCGTAAAAATCAACTCATCTGGCGCGATGCAAGACTTCATCACCGGCTTCTACGAGAGCCCCACAAAGATCAACGGCCGCCCCGCCGACATCTTCAACTTCGGCCCCAACGCCTTTCTCCTCACTGACGACTACTCCGGCGTCGTCTACTACATTTACAAGAAAAGTGGTTAGAATAGCCGCGCTGCGCTGCAACCACCGTTCACCCGAAAGGACACCATCATGCGCGTTCGTGTCTCGCTTCTCCTGATCATCGTAGTCTCTTTCGTCGCGCCTGCCCTCGCGCAGAAACGCAACATCACCGAAAAAGACCTCTTCAACTTCGTTTGGATCGGAGATCCGCAGGTTTCTCCTGACGGCGCCCGCATCGCTTTCGTTCGCACTACCGTCAACGATCGCAAAGACGGCTACAACACGGCGCTCTGGATAGTCGAGACTGCAACGGGTCAAACGCGTCAATTGACGAATGGACCACGCGATACAACGCCGCGCTGGTCGCCGGATGGAAAGTACCTCGTGTTCGTGCGCGCGCCGGAGGTACAGGGCCGCGTCGAGCCACAGCAGTTGTTCATGCTTGCGATGTCCGGCGGCGAGCCGTTTCAGTTCACCACTCTGCCGCGTGGCGCAGGCGGTCCGCAGTGGTCGCCCGACGGAAAGATGATCGCGTTCTACAACAGCGCAACAGCGGAAGAACTCGCAAAGGCCGAGCGCGCCAAAAGCCAACCCAGCCCAAGCCCGAGCGCGAGTCCGGGCGCGAGTGCGAGCCCAAGCCCGTCACCCGAACGCGAGAGTGACGTGCGCGTGATCAATCGCGCGATCTATCGCATGAACGGCGCCGGCTATCTCGACTACAAACACCCGAACCACATCTGGGTCGTCAATGCTCCGAAAACGGGCGACGAGAAAGTCACACCAAAGCAGTTGACGCACGGGCGCTTCGAGAGCGGCGGCCTGACCTGGGCCAAAGACAGTTCGCGCATCTACTTCGAATCAGATCAAACCGACGAACCTTATTACGAACTCCCATCGACGACGATTTTTTCCGTCGCTGTCACAGGCGGTGAACCGGCGAAATTTGCGTCGTTTGACATGGGCGCGGGCGCGTTCACGATCAGCCCTGACGGAAAGCAGATGGCTTTCATCGCTGCGACAACTCAGCCGGTCCGTTCTTACTCACAGCCGGATCTCTGGGTCATGGATCTGAACCCAGGAGCGAAACCACGAAACCTCACCGCGAACTTCGATTACGACATCGGCAGCGGACTCACCGGCGATAACGTCGCGCCGCGTGGTGGCGGCGGCAGCCTGCCGGTGTGGTCGCCGGATGCGCGCAGCATCACGGTCGTCTATGCAAAAGAAGGAAAGACAAATCTCGGTTCGTTCGACGTTGCGAGCGGTCGACTAACCGACGTCACAACCGGAAATCACGCGATAGTGAATTATCGCGCCGTGCCCGATGCGTCGAAGTTTGTCCTGTTGATCTCGACGCCGACTCGCATTGGCGATCTCTTCCTGCTCGAGAAAGGCGGTCAGCCAAAACAACTGACGCGTATCAACGAAGAGTTGTTTTCAAAACTGAACCTGACCGAGCCCGAAGAGATCTGGCACAACAGCTTCGACGGGAAAAAGATCCAGGCATGGGTGCAAAAGCCACCCGACTTCGATCCAAACAAAAAATATCCACTCATTCTGAACATTCACGGCGGACCGCACGCTGCTTACGGGTTCATCTTCGATCATGAGTTTCAGTGGATGGCGGCGAAGGGCTACGTCGTGCTCTATCCGAACCCGCGCGGCAGCACGAGCTACGGCCAGGAGTTTGGCAACATCATCCAGCACAACTATCCCGGCGACGATTACAAAGATCTAATGGCCGGCGTGGATGAGTTGATCAAACGCGGTTACATCGACGAGAAGAAAATGGGCGTGACTGGCGGCAGCGGCGGCGGCTTGCTGACGAATTGGACCATCACGCAAACCACACGCTTCGCAGCCGCAGTTTCGCAACGCGACATCGCAAGCTGGACTGACTGGTGGTACACCGCTGACTTCACGCTCTTTCACCCAACGTGGTTCAAGGCGCCGCCGTTTGAGGATCCTGAAGACTACAGGCGCCGTTCTCCCATCACTTACGTCAGCAAGATCCAGACGCCATTGATGTTGATCCTTGGCGAGACTGACTGGCGTACGCCGACGGGTCCAGGCGGCGAGCAACTATTTCGCGCGTTAAAATACCGGCGCATACCGACGGTGATGGTGCGTTTTCCAAACGAGTCGCACGAGTTGTCTCGTTCAGGACAGCCGTGGCATCGCATCGAACGTCTGCAACACATCGTGGGCTGGTTCGACAAATGGATCATGGGCGTTCCGAAACCCGAGTACGACATCGGCGAGCCCGCAAAGAGCACGACAACACAACAGTAAAATCCGTGTAAATATCCGCGTAAATCCGTGTTATGAAAACGCTCGGCCTAATCGGCGGCACCGGCCCCGAATCAACAATCGACTACTACCGGCTGCTCACGGCGCAATATCGCGAGAAAGCCGATGGTAATTCTCCCTCCCTGATCATCAACAGCGTCAACCTGAAGAACATGATCGAGTGGATGGCAGCGAACGAGTTGGGGAAAGTCACCGATCTTCTCGTCGACGCGATCGACAAGCTCCACCGCGCAGGCGCCGACTTCGGCGCGCTCACCGCAAACACAGCCCACATCGTCTTTGACGAAGTGCAGGCGCGGTCGAAGCTGCGGTTGATCAGCATCGTCGAGGCAGCGTGTGAACGCGTACAAACACTCGGCCTCAAGACTGTCGCACTGTTCGGCACGAGATACACGATGCAAGGGCCTTTTTACCCGAAGGTGTTTTCACGCACCGACGTGAAGCTCGTCCTACCAAACGAAGAAGAGCAAGCGTTCATCCACGAGAAGTATCTTGGCGAGCTCCTCAAAGATCTCTTTCTGCCTGAAACGCGAACCGCACTGCTCGAGATTGCCGACGCGATGAAAGCGCGGCACGGCATCGAAGGGTTGATACTTGGCGGAACTGAGTTGCCGCTGCTGCTGCGCGACGAGCAACACAACGGCATACAAATGCTCGACACGACGCGCATCCATGTCGATCGATTGATCAAAGAACTTTTGGCCGCGGATTAACGCGGAAAAAATCGCGGATTTTGTAGTATCATTGGTGCACGCAAAAACCCCCTCGGTTTCCCCCTGAAAAGTTAAATAAGATCGAAAGGAAATCATCATGGGACTTTTTGACAAAATGTTCGGACGCGGCGCCTCGCAAGCCGAGCAGCAACAGGGCGCGCAACAACGCTTCAACGAGCTCAAACAAAAATATCAAACCGTGCTTACGGTTGCCGATCAACAGCAGATCCAGTTTCAAAATCTGCACGTGGAGAACAATAAGCTCTTCATTCGCGCCGTCGCGCCGTCTGACGATGCCAAGAACAAGTTTTGGGATCAGGTGAAGCTGGTCAGTCCGAATGCTGACGACATCACCGCCGACATCAGCGTCGACACGAGCCGTGCGATGGGAGCGGCGGCAGGCGGCGGCCAGAGCGTGGGCGGTCAGACTTACGAAGTGAAGAGCGGCGACAACCTCTCGAAGATCAGCAAACAATTTTACGGAGATGCAAACGAGTACATGCGCATCTTCTACGCGAACCGCGACAAGTTGAACGATCCCGACAAGATTCAAGTTGGCCAGCAACTGGTAATCCCGCCCGACGACGACAAATAAACCTGCAAGGGGTGGCCTCCGTGGCCACCCCTCTGTACAATCCCGCCTCATGAATTCCACTACACTCCCGGTCATTACAACTCCCCGCGTCGTTCTGCGCTGGATCTCCGAAGACGATATCGATGGTCTATACGCAATCTTTTCCGATCCGCAGGTGATGCGCTACTGGAGTAGTGGTCCACTCGAGAACCGAGAAGCAGCAGTAGAACTACAGCGTGAGATCGCAGACAGCAATGAGAAAGAGACGATTATTAAGTGGGGAGTTGCGCTGCGCGACTCCAACCTCGTCATCGGCACCGCGACACTCTTCCACCTCAATCTCGACAACGAACGCGCCGAGATTGGCTACGCCATGGGCCGTGAACACTGGGGCAAGGGCTACATGAACGAAGCGCTCACCGCTCTGGTACGACACGCGTTTGACGTGATGAACCTGCGCCGTCTTGAAGCCGACGTCGATCCGCGAAACGCCGCCTCGATTCGCACACTCGAACGACTCGGCTTCCAGCGCGAAGGCTACCTCCGCGAGCGGTGGCACGTCTGCGGCGAGATCCAGGACGCACTCTTCTACGGCCTCCTCCGCCGCGAGTGGCGCCAGGATTAAGAATCCTGTCAATCATGAAAATCCTATAATCCTGTCCAGCTAACGGAACAATCCTTCGTGTCGTGGTGTCTTTAGTGCAAGTTGTGGCTTCATGTTCGTTCTACAGCCCGGAGGTTACCCGTCATGAAAACCATTTTTCTCCTGACTCTCACCGCAACCCTGACCGTCTGCAGCCTTTTAGCGTGCGTATCAACCGGCATTGAAGAACTTCCGCCCGCGGCCCTGGCGAGCGACAAAATCCGCGTCAAAAAGACCATGAAGCCTTTCACCTCAGAGCGCGAATTGGCCAAGTACGTTCGCGACTGGGCTGAAAAACAACGCCGGAGAGAACGACAATCAATGCTCGCGTACGACTCGTCGCCTCTCAACGCCGCCGCTCCTCTGGCGAAGTCAGCAGACCCGGCGGAATCAGTAACCAATACGCAGCACGCAGGCGTAGACGAAGGCGGCATCGTAAAAGTACACGGCAATCACCTCGTCGTATTGCGCCGCGGGCGCCTGTTCACCGTAGCAATCGGCGGCGACAACCTGAAACCAATCTCAAACATTGACGCCTTTGGCCCAGAGATCGATCCATCGAGCACGTGGTACGACGAGATGCTGATTGCCGAGAACACCATCGCCGTGATCGGTTACAGCTACGAACGTGGCGGTACTGAAGTGGGCTTATTCGACATCAACGACAACGGGCAACTCGCTTATCGCTCGACTTATCATCTGCGCTCCAACGATTACTATTCCTCCCGTAACTACGCGAGCCGTCTCATCGGCAACAAGCTAATCTTCTACACGCCGCAGTACCTCGATGTCTACGCGGATAATCCATTCGACGACTTTCCCGCAGTCCGAAGGTGGCACAAAGACGCCAAGCCCGAGGAATTCAAACGCATCGCGCCGGCTACTCGAATCTATCGACCTACTAACGCGATCCACACGGAAGAGATGTCGTTGCACACAGTCAC
>DASTQB010000133.1:0-23927 GCA_035761985.1 Pyrinomonadaceae bacterium | reverse complement strand
TTTCCACTCACCGTCGATCTTTAGGAGAGTGAAAAAGTCTGTGAAGCGATGGCCGCTCCAGTTTTCGAGCTCTATGCGCGCAGTCGCCGCTGTGCCGACGAGGTCAATGCTTGTGACTCGACCCTCGAGTTCTGTTGCTGCACCATTCTGATCGTTCCAATCAAAAAGTTTCTGGATTGGACCGGCGAAAAGGTCTGGTCCAACGTAACCGTAGATGCCGGCGTCTTTGTGAAAGGCGAGCTTCATCTCATCGGTGTTGCCGGTCTTGCCGCCGTTGATGTAGTGCTCGATCGTTTGTCGGATCGCGTCGTAGTCGCTGAGAGATGCAGCTGCTGTTGAAGATAGTTTTTGCTCTGCTTGCATTGGGGGTCTCCTTATCTGGTTATGAGCGGATCATACGGGTCAATCTTCGTCGCGTCCACCAAAGAGGCCGAGCCCGCGATAGCGGACGACAGACTACGCTCTGCCGCCCGTGTTCACGGGCTCGGGTTTAGGTTTCGGATTTGATCCTGGGGCTCACGCCCCAGGCTTTACGCTTACGCCTGCTATCGCAGGCTAAGATCAATTGCGCAAATCACTTCGCGCGCTGGTCTTCAATGCAATCGCCTCGTCGATTAGAGCTTGCCTCGCTGAACGGCTGCTCGTCGTCAGCGCCTGCTGATCAAGTTCTATCGCTCGACGCAACTTCTGTTGAGCTTCCGGGTGCAGGCCGCCGCCGTGTAAGACATCAACGGCATCCTGGAGTTCAGAGATCGAGAGCCTGAGTAAGTCAACCGAGTCGTTGAGGAACCTCGCGTTTCTGGCTCGACCTTCGATTTCCAGGGCGGACCTGATGTTCTCGAGCGCATTGATTACTCGCAGGAACGCCCCGACTGCCGACACCTCGGTCGCTTCGAGACGTATTCCTCCAATCTGCGCGCCGAACCCCGGTGCGTTATTAAACTGGCTGCTGTTATAGAAGTTCACAGCCTCTTCGATCGTGTTGACGACGTTGCTATGGAAGAACGGCCCCGTGTCGGCGGCCTCCACCAGCACCGGCGTGTTGAATGTGCCGTCGCCGAGGCCGAAAACACCTGCGGGTGGAGCACCAACCCCGAAGCCTCCGTCAGCGGGATTCTTCTGAGCAGGGACGACCAGGTCGGCTGGCTGCGACGGGAGCTGCTCGACGTTGGTGTTGAAATTAGCGTTCTGCTCAGGGAAGAAAAAGTCGCTGCCGCCTGCGTTGAAGTGGCAGAAAAAGCACTTGCCGGCCCCGTTCGCCGTCCCTGGTGGAATTCCGCGACCGCCGGCAAAACCGACACCTCCGTTATTAAAGATCCGCTGACCTTCTCTTGGTATTTCTCCTTTAAGACTCAAAGCTCCCGGCCCCGAGAGATTAAGATCGGCCCGTCGTCCCGTGGATCTCATGAACGCATTCATGGCATCCAGTTCGGCGTTGGTGGGGAGGCGGAAGTCGATGTTGTTTCGACGGAGCAAGGTCTTCGTGAAGTGTTGGATCACCGCGCCTATTGGGAAGTCCCTCAGGGTTCCCTGGGCGAGATGTGTTGCTCCATTGCTAAGCGTGAAGCTGCCGCTGGGTGCGCCGTCGCCGCTCCATCCTGTCCTCTCGTTCGGCGGTGTGGATGTTCCATCCGGCGCGGGAGTCAGAGTGTTTTGAAGCAGCGCGAGTGTATGAGGAACGCCGCGCATGACGAACCTGTTCTGTAGATCGCCGAACCCGTCCAGGTTTTCCAGTATCAACCCGAACTTCCGCATGAGCACCGGATTCTCGAAACATGGTGTACCTCCGGGACACGCACTCGCCGAAAGGCTCGGGTTGAACTCGGCAACAAAGAGCGCATCGTTCGCCGGCAGCGTCGCGATGAACTCAGGACTTATGGCGAGGTTCTCGTCCTCGCGGTGGCAGGTGCCGCAAGTCCTGCCGTTTCCGTTGAACTGTTCAAGGAAAAAGAGTGTCCTTCCCTGGTTTATAAGGGTATCGAGCGGAGTTAGCGATCCACCTTCACCGCTGCCGCCGCCATCCGGGATGACTCCTACTGCCGCGTGTGCCGTCGGGCTCAGGAATTGGACCACGCTACTCCACAGGCTCTCTTCCTTAGCGGGCTTGGCGGGCTCAGGAGCAGGACGGGGCAGATCCATATCGGCGAGTTGCCCAAACTGCCCACGCTGGCCGCTTCGATAGAGACGCTGGAAGAGCGTCGTCGATCCCACCAGAACGCGTTCTTCTGATGGTTTCTTGCCTGCTCGTGTTACGACGTAAAGATCGGGGTCGAAGTCTGCGAATGCTTTACTTCCAAGATTGGCCTCGAGCTTTGCAAGCTTCCCGTGGTGCTTCAAACTGCCGACATGGACCATCGTGTCGTTCGCATCGGGTGTCACACTGCTACCTGGACCATTGTCGACCAGCCAGACGTCCCAGCTCTCTTTCCTGGAAAGCCCTTCGGCTTCAACCGAAACGATCCCGTCCAAAAGATTTAACTTAATCTGCCCGGAGGCATTCGTCTTTTCAGTCGAGAGACCTTTGAACCAGCCCAACGACATGACCACGTTCCGGTCTCCGCCATTCTCCAGATACTTTGCCTCCCACACTTTGTAGTCGGCGAGAAGATAATCAGCATCGGTCATCCCGGTGCGTACGAATTTGGAATCTGAATCTGCTGACGATCCGCCGCTCGTTAGAACCATCGGCACTGCGAACGCCACCAGAAAAGCGATTACAGCCAGGTGAGCTCTTTTCTTCATAACTACTCCTTGCCATTTAGCTAACAGGTAAGCTGATCCTGATCGTGGGTGCGTCACCACGCGCGCAGAAAATTCCCTTGGTTTGTGCTGACGCAGTTTCAGAGATGGTTCGACTGGAATGCGGGCTCACTAAGGCCCACATCTGCGGACCAGGCTAATACCAATGAGAGAATCGGAAGTGAAGACCGCTCTCTCGCAGCTCTGGACTAATGGGAGACCAAGCTCACACTTGGGACAAGCTCAAGGTCGGGACACTTGAGGACAATGCGAGGTTAAAGACTCCAGGGTGGCAGGTGTTTACCACTGCTGGGAAACACTGTCAAGAAGTTTTCTATGGCGGATCTTGTCGCCTATCGTGGTCCTATATTTTGTAACAGTTGAGACCTATCGCGAGGCTGCTGCATTCTTTAACAATTGGACTATCTCTGAACGTCGCTGCTCCGTGGCGACTTGCAATGCGGTTTTTCCTTCGCTGTCGACAGACCGTAAATCCGCTCCCTTTTCTAAAAGAACGCCGACAATTTCTTTATGGCCCTCCTGGGCCGCCTTCAGCAAGGCCGTATTACCGAGCTTGTCCTTACGGTTTATATCGGCTCCCTGGGCCAACAATGCGCTGACGGTCTGGATGTGCCCTGCTTGTGCTGCGCGTATCAGCGCCGTGTCACCTTCCGTCGACGAAGCGTTCACGTCTGCCCCTTTGTCGAGCAATATCAGCATGCTTTCGGTGTGGCCCTGGACTGCTGCTCTCATCATCGCAGTCCAGCCGTTCTTATCTGTTGTATCCACACGGGCGCCTTTTTCGAGCAATGCTTTCAGGATACCGGTGCGGTTTTCCCACGCAGCAAACATTAGTGCCGTCATGCCTCGATCGTCTTTGACTTCGAGGTCAGCGCCCTGGGCCAGCAGCAGTTCGACAATCTCGTCATGTCCTTTCCAGGCCGCGTTCATCAAAGCTGTGCCATTGAAGTTGTTCTTCGTGTTTACATTCGCGCCTTTGTTGAGCAGGACTTTGACAGTGTCGACTTGATTGGCCAGCACCGCGGCTTCCAGTGCCGACTGGCCCGTGCTGTTTTTGGTGTCAGGGTTCATGCCGGCATCTATGAATGCAGCTACTGCCGTGGCATTACCGGCTCTCGCACTCTCGATGAATGCCTTATCGGTATAGGCAATGTTCATTTGCGAAAGCTCGGCGCGGGCGGCGTCACGACTCTTGCCGCACCCGGCAAGCGCAACTGAAAGAAGCAAGAGCGCAGTGAGTGTAATCTGTACGCGTCTCATAGGGCCTCCCTATAGTTTGGTTACTTGTGGTGCTCTCTTTGCGCTGCGGCTATTTCTGCGTCGCTGCGCAGCCGGAGTGAGAGACTTTGTTACGAGGGTGCGGAAGAGTGTATGCGAGAAGGGTGGTAGCTTTCTAGTGTTGTCGTTAGAGCAGCACAGGCCACCCTCACGAACATGACTTTGCAAAGAGAAAGGCCGCCGGAGTTGATCCAGCGGCCATCAATTCGTGGCTCCCTGCGTGGACATTGACTTTTTAACTACTCCCTGCAACGCTTAAGATTCCAGGTGATGGTGGCTGTCCATTCGCCACCTCTGGCCGTAGGAAAGGTGCCGCTATTGGTTCCGCTGATCTCATCCGGATTGTTGGGATCGATCCGGCCAACTCCCTCGATACCTGGTCCTACAGGACCGAGTTGTCCCTTCTCCACATGGGCTTCGTGCACGTCTTTGTTGTAGGGATTGTTACAGGTACCCTGGATTACTTTATCGACGGTAGACTTGCCGAATGCGTTCACCATCATCGTCGGAGCCAACACAATGTACTTACCCGTTCCCGTATTCCAGATAACAGTCACACCTGCCGTAGTAGCCGATCCTCCGCCCTTGAGTTCATAAACTGTCGTTGTCTTGTAGGAGCACTCAGTCTTGCCCCTTCCAACCCGCTCTCTTCTCTCACTGGCTGTGGCTGACACCCGCCCTATCGGCGCACCGAGATTGTCTCTTCTGCCGTCAAGCGTAGCTACGGATTCGTAAGACGCCTCTTCGTTCCACGATTGCCAGTTGACGAAACTTTCCGCGGAGCCAACTTCCTTGAAGGTCGTTTTATAAGTGACCGTGCCGATCCATTGTCCTTTGCAGAGCTCCCAGTCTCTTACGACGAAGTAGTACGGTTTAGCACTGTACCAGTTGGAGCGGTACATCGTTTCAAAAGTAGCATCCAGTCCACCGCCGACGAAATCTTTCGACAAAAATGAGATCACGTTGTCAACAAGATCACCGAGAGTCGACAACGCGGCCTCCGCATCCTTGATCCGCATGGGTTTGACCTGAACGCCCACAGTCACACCGGCCGGCTTAGCCACAACCAACACTTTCCTGCGCGTGAGGTCTTCTTTCTGCGGCGCGCCGACGACGTCGATTTGCGAGACGCCATTGCTGTCCGCAATCTGCCGGTTTGGCATTGGATGCGAACCGGCCTTTGGTTTCAGATAAACAATATCGTCACGATTGTCTTCACCGGTGATCAGATCACTCAAGGTGCCAAATGCCCCTCGACTGTCGCCGCCCATCACCAGGGACCACGCAACAGTGGTATCAGCCAATGGACCAGACTTCGACAATTCGATATCAAGACCGGCGGCATTGAAAACCGGCCGCACGCAGTTGAGCTTTTCCCAGGGGGTTGGATCGATCTTTACCCTGGCGGTTAACGTCTTGAGCTCGCCGGGAGTGGTATTGCTTTTCGTGCGCACCAATACTTCTCCATTCATGCTGATTTCAACATCGAGCAGAGAGTAGCTCAGGATGAACTTGGAAACCGTCGCGACAATATTGGCAATTCCCGCCGCACGTCCGTACCTCTCCAGTTTTCCGCCGAGTCTGTTCGCAAGAATTCCGAACAGTGTGGTTGAGGCCACCTGGTTAGAGTCGAGGATGACGTCCTGCACAGCGTCCGTCGGACATGGCGACTGCGACTGAGCAAAGTTCGCGTGAGAATAGTTCAGGCGGGCGGTGTTCTTTTCTAAAGTTGAGATGTCAGCCGCCAGACGGCTCATGAGCAAAGCGACTTGTATCGCATCAAGCCGAGTCTTCGCAGCATCGACATTCGAAAGTAAGTCGTATGCAGGATTACTATTCCGGCCCAACTCCACGACAAAGCGAGAGAAAAAGCGCACCGAAGGCTGCGCACTCTTTGCACCCGCTCG
Source organism: Pyrinomonadaceae bacterium (assembly GCA_035761985.1). Classification (GTDB taxonomy): domain Bacteria; phylum Acidobacteriota; class Blastocatellia; order Pyrinomonadales; family Pyrinomonadaceae; genus PSRF01. The sequence goes on along the minus strand of DASTQB010000133.1, from coordinate 17,982 downwards.
AACACCGTCGCGCAACACGTTCGCCAGTGGCACATCTTTCAACTCGGGAACACTTCGAGTAAACGCATCGCTTATGTGCGACAGCATTACGCCGTATTCTTCACCGTAGAGTTTGGCAGTTGCGCCTAGTTCCCATGAGTTGAAGATCAATCCCTGCCCGCGCTCGCTCGTTTGCACGATGCCGCCGTCAGTGTCGCGAACTGCATAGCCGGAGGCGAGCACAGCAGCGTAAAGAGCCGCAGTTGAGGATTCGTCGCGGAGCGCGACTGCCTGGGCCAGGGCTGTTGCGCGTTGATCGACGTTTCCAGGCGGCAAGCGAGCGGGTTCAGGCAGTTTGCCCTCATTAAAAGCCCTGGCCATAACCAGACTCGCGGGTGAGCGTTTCAGTTGTACGATCTGTGTCTGGCCCGACGTCTGCGTTGGTGCCTGTCCGCTGAGCGGAAGTTGGACCAATACAATTGCAGCTATTGCGAACGCAGCACTTACTCTGGCTCTCTTCAATGACTTCATTGTTTTGGCGAAACCGTCGTCACCACATCACCGGCAGCTTTTTCAATGAGACCAGTAACGACGTCCTCGTTATCACGGTTGGCCTTCGCTTTGGCCGTATTTTCCAGGCCTTGTTTGGCGCGCTCGAGCGGTTCGAGCTTGTACTCCAGCGTGACGTTGTCCTTCGCTTTGATTGAACTGACAATCACCGCGGTCGTGTAAACGCCGCCAATCGCCGCTGCCGTTGCAGCTTCGCCAACCGGAATGTGACCCGCAGCCGATCCCACGATGTTTCCGACCGCGCGGCCAAACATCGATCCACCCTTCTTCACCGACATCGACAAAGAAAGCACGTAGTCACACTGGCTCTGAAGCGCTTCCTGCGTCGCCAGCGATGCAAGACGCGCAGACAGCGGAATTACTTCAATGCCCGGTCCTTTTAAGTAACTGGCAAAATTCCCGCGCAACGCTTCCGCCGCCTGAGCTGCATCGCCAGAGCTCATTTGCACCTTTGGCATGATCAGCCCAATGCGGATCACGCCCGCTTGCTTTGGGTTGTCTTTGTTTGCCCACACGCTTTCCGGTGATGGGCCACCGGCGGCGGGCTTTCCGGTTGGACTAATTGACGGTGTAGACACGTCATCTGCCGGAACCGCGCTGATGTTGTATAACTCCTGCGGGTTTCTCACGAGCCGATAACCCTCTGGCACTTCAAACAACGTGGCACTCAGCGGCCCTCTCGAGAGCTCGAGCACTTCCTGAGTGGTTGTCATGGTCCTTCCGTCGGCCTCGTAGATAGTCGTCGTCACCAGCACCGGAAAACCGAGTTTTGCGCTTCCGATGGTTTTGAAACGAACTTCATCACGACATCCCGGAGGTTGCGGTCGTACGGGTATAGCTTGAATTTTCTTTTCCTGATCGGGGCATTCGAACCGATACTGAAAGTCGATATACCAGCCGTCGGTCTCGATTTTTTGATCTTTGTCGCAGGCGTCGGGACTGGCGGTTTTCACCAGCGACGTCTTGATTCGACGCGCGGTGAAGCCAAACATCTCCCTGCGCTCGCCTGTGTCGGTAATCGTCTGAGTTATGTTGACCACGCCTCCACGCTGCGGCGTTGTGCGGGCCGCAGGTAAATTGATGCCTCCACCATCAGCGCCGCCGGTAGCTGTAGTGTTTGATCCGTCAGCGGGAGTGATCATGTAGGTTTTTGTTTTGTCGTTAATGGTGAGAGTGCGCTTGAGATCACATTGGACGATGGTTGTGATTCCGAAATCACCGGCCATTTCAGAACGCATTCTCTGTCCTTTGACATAGAGCACCGTCTCCATGCCGGGTCCCATCCGCTGCCGTATCTTGACGTCTGTCGTCGTTTGCGCCTTGTTTGCAACAGGCTCGGAGATCGCACAAACAGCCAGGAGTATTAGGGCTGATTTTAGGAATACTATTTTGTTCATAATCTCTCCTCCACGTGGTCCAGGCAGGTCCAGAAACCATTCCAAAACAGTGAGACACTTTCTCCCTTCAACTAGGCAACGGCGATGCCATTACGTAAGTCGTTGTGTGTGAAGATATTGTTCTTACTGGCGGCGTCGTGCAGTGGAGAAATCACGCAATGTCGTGGGAGTTTCACCCAATGGTTTGGTGGAGGTTGTCAGTTAATCCTGATAATCATGTTAATCCTGTGAAGCGTGCCTTTCGAGTTGGGCGTTTTTACAGATTTACAGGATTCGACAGATTTTTCATACTGTTTCGATGGTTTGCACCGCCACTTCCGAAGGCAAAGCTTTGAAGCAAAAAGTTCTAATTCTCTGCACCGGCAATTCAGCGCGAAGTCAAATGGCTGAAGGATTGCTGCGCGACATGGCTGGAGACAGATTTGAAGTAATGAGCGCCGGAGTTGCGCCGACTCACGTCCGCCCGGAAGCTATCGAAGTGTTGCGGGAGATCGGGATCGACATATCAGGTCATCACTCGAAGTCTGTGGACGCATTTGCAGGCGATGGGTTTGATTACGTGATCACGGTTTGCGATAACGCCAACCAGCAGTGCCCGATGTTTGCCGGTAAGAGTGAGCGCATTCACTGGAGTATTGACGATCCCGCTGAGACTACAGGCGACGAGAACGAGCGACTAGCTGCATTCAGAAGCGCACGGGATGAACTACGCGCACGGCTGGAGTCGTTTATTGCGTGAGGACCCCTACCTTTTGTAATTACGAACACCTTGTGAAAGAAAAAAGGCCGCCGGAATCATTCCAGCCAGAACGCTTTAATAATCACCAACGAACTTTGGAACGATGTGACTACCTGAAACTCTCTTTCGTCTAAGCAAAGAGCGCATTGGAAGAGTTCGATTCGGTCCTTTCAGTTCTTCATTACGACGAACGCGTGCACCTTGGACCACCCGCGGTCTAAACGATCCTTAAAGACTTCTCAATTACTTCTTAATGATTATTAGAGTTGCCGATGGATGACTGCCATAAAATTCGGGCTATGATAGTTGACCACGATCTGTGCCATTCATCTATCCAAATCATTCGGATGCAATATTGATTTTAGGATCTTGGCGCTTATGGCGGCGACCGTGAACACCAGCATCACGTCAATAACGAAAGCTTCCCAAATCACACCTCGGAACACCCAATTCGAGACGTACCATTTAAGAGGAAATCCCGCTTCCGTCGCGGAGTGACCATTAGACCCGTAGGCCGCCGCTATATACATCACCAAATTCAGCGCCACGAATGGAAGTACGCTGATCCCAAAGCAGATGGCGAATGTATATCGCTTGAGCTTGAGCGGCAATGGCATAGCGTCAAGAAGTTGACCGGCGCACATTTGTCTCACCGAAACATTTATCAAGTTCCGTTCACGGATAGCGCCTCAGAAACACAGACATGGAGTATAGAACGGGTTGCCTCGACGCACGAAACTCAGGCTGACGTTTGATCGATTCAAGTCTCAGGACCATGAGGCGAGGAGGCGCTACTGTAGTCTTAGACATTTACTGCTACATCCCAAATCAGCACGCATAATATGGTTGACTGACCACGCCGATGTGGAACGGGCATCGGCGGCTCCGTAGCATGTGTTTGTTGGGAATCCTTCGAGTAGGACCCGTTCGTACACAAGCAACTCCGATTCGTCAGGCTCTGATTGTAGCAGTTCGTGCAACTCCGCCGTAATTGGAAAAACATGACGCCCTCAAGCTAACTTTTGAGCAGGCGGACGACGCCTCAGCCGCTCGATTCATGTTCCCGATGTGCTCAAATACCTCGAAGGCGCGACGAAAAAGCAGCGGGCGATGCGCCATATCGCTTCAGGCGGGCCAACGCTCTGCATGCGTGATCAGAGCTTCCGCTAAGAGTGAGGTATCAAACGCAATCGCATTAGGCAAGAGATTCGAAGTCGAGAGCGGGAAATTGACCAAATAAGGGATAACATCAACGAACGAGAGGAATATCACGAAAGCACAGGATACAGGAACGCTGAACCTGGCTGGTCGTCAGGACTGAATCAAGAAATCAGTGATTTGGAATCGGAGATTGATTATCTCACTTCACTTCTCTAACCGGTTCGGCGACACGCGCCACAAACGAGCATTGCGTCACAAATCACGTCACAAATAATTGAGGCCGCCATCATCGGCGGCCTCTTTCTTTATAGTTATTAAGGTTCATGGCTCCGCAGGTAGGACTCGAACCTACAACCCTTCGGTTAACAGCCGAATGCTCTGCCATTGAGCTACTGCGGAATAAGCGCCCTCACATAGCTTCTTCAAACTATGTGCAGGGCGCGAAGCGTGTTTATAGCAAATGGCTTTTCGAGCGTCAACCGCGCGACCGCACTCGCACAAGATCCTACTTCACGACCTCACACTACACGCCCCGACCCGCGGCTCGGATCAGCGCCATCCGTGGCACAAACTTGCGCTCCGCAACGATCTGCGAGAATATTTCCAGCCCTGATTCCCCTATTTGAAAGGTCTCCGATGGAACGTCGCACAACTGCATGGTTTAGTCCCAACCTTCACACCGAAATGCCACTCGTCGCTTATGGCCATGATGGTCCGCCGCTGCTCATGTTCCCCACGGCAGCCGCCGACTATCTCGAATACGAACGCTTCTATCTCGTCGATGCGATAAAGCCGTTCATCGACGCCGGCAAGCTGCGCGCCTATTCGATCAACAGCGTCAATCGTTACAGTCTCCTGAACGAACAGATGCCGCCAAACCTCAAAGCGGAATTACTCACTCGCTACGATCGCTACATCACTGAAGAGGTGTTGCCACTCATCCGCAAAGACTGCAAAGATGGCGAGACTCGTCCGTTGACCACCGGCGCGAGCCTCGGTGCGTTTCTTTCAGCAAACGCTTATTTCAAACATCCGGATTTGGTTCGCGGCGTGATCGCGATGAGCGGAAGTTACGACGTGCGTTCTTACTTGAAGGGGCACTACGACGATAACGTCTATTTCAACAACCCCGTCGACTATCTCTCGAACCTCAATGACGATCACTTTCTGCCGCTGCTGCGTAAGGCTGACAAGATCCTGATCATGTCGGGGCAGGGAAACTACGAAGCGCCGGAACGCAGTCGCGCGCTGTCGGAGATTCTGCACGCGAAAGGGATTCCGCATACGCTGGACCTTTGGGGAGCGGATGTGAATCACGATTGGCCGTGGTGGCGGAGGATGTTGCCTTACGCGCTCGAGAAGCTGGGCCACTGATGACACGGATTTAAAATCGGATTGGTACGCCGTGGCGTGCAGAGACTCGGGCGTCCTTGAACGCGATCTTGCCGCCGACGATCACGAGATCGATGCCGGAAGAGAATTGATTCGGGTTTTCGACGGTCGCGTTGCCGCGGATCGTTGTTGGATCGAAGACCGTTAGATCTGCGATTGCGCCTTCTTCCATGATGCCGCGCTCCTGCAATGCAGGTTGGACCACGCTCCGCGGCAGCGACGTCATCTTCTCCAGGATCTTTTCGAGCGGCATGCCGATGTTGAGTGCATGCCGAATCGCCGTCGCAAAACATCCAGCGCCGCGCGGATGAGAGTTCGCACGTGGCTCAAACTGAATCCCACCATCGGATCCAATCATGCAGAAGTCTTCTTTGAGCGCGAGGTCCACGGTCTTATCCAGAGGCATCGTGCCTTCCGGCACCGCGGCGAGCGTCGAAGTCTTTCGATAGTGTGCAAACGTGCGCGCCGTCAGCCTTTCCGAAGTTCCGACGATCCTCAAGTCGCCATAACTAAGCCCGTATCGTTGTTGCCAGCCAGCGCCAAAGCGATTGTTCGAAAGATAGGTGGCCCAGAAAGAGTAAGGATAGACGCACGTAGTGATCGTCATGCCCTGCGCATTCGCTGCACGGATCTTCTCCAGCGCCTGCTCCATGTGAAACGTGCCACCGGTCGAATGAAGATGATCGATGTGAACGCGCGCGCCGCTGTCTCGCGCGAGTCGAATCGCTTCATCAACTCCGTCTAGCTCTTTCTCACGCGACGAGTAGCGCAAATGTAAAAACAGCGGCCGCTCGTATTTCTTCGCGAGCTTCGCATACGCCAGCATCTCGGCGTAAGGCGCAGGTTGATATTCGAGACTGTGTGAAACGCCGAGCGCTCCTTCTTCGAGGTTCTTTTCAACCTGCCGCACGCCTCCTGAACGCGCGCGAATTCCCATCACAAACGTTGACACACCGAAATTGACGGCATGCGGCAGACGCGAAAAGCGGCGGTAGTAAGATCCGCAATCAACACTTCCACCGTGCATTTGCAGTGCGGTCGTAACACCGTCTGAGACTTTGTACTTCTCGAAAATCGGATACGTGGTTTCAGGTGAATGCGAGTTGTCGGCGAGTATGTCGATGAAGCCTGGCGAGACGACGCGGCGACTTACATTCAGCGTCTCCACGCCGCGCAGGTCACCTGAAAAACGCAGACGGCCCGCGTTGTCGATGCCGACGTCCCTTGTTTGCCAGCGCCCGTGCATGAAGACCTTTCCACCTCGAAGAACGAGCGGTAACACGGCTTTCTCGATCGAACCCTCGATGCGTTTACAGCCTGGCAGAGCGAGCCCCGCGGCGGCGAGCGTCGACAGTTGCAGGAAAGTTCGGCGTTTCATGACGGGGGAATGGTTTTGGTATTCAATCGCGGCGGGGAGCCTTAAAGATTGGCGTCAGGCCCAGCGGAAAGATAATACAACAAAAAAGCGTTGTAGGGGCGGCCCTCCGTGGCCGCCCCAGCGTTGATTTCCGCGCGTTTTGAGTTCCACGCAGGGGTGGCCACGGAGGGCCACCCCTACAGTTTTGACACGAGTACGGAGTCGGCCTCGGCGATTAGGGTGTCGAGGGCTTTCTTTAGGACCTGGTAACGCTCGATGGCGTCGCGACCGATCTTCTGGTCGACGTTTGAGGTCATGCCGGCGAGATAGGTGATGTGAGCCTGAAGACCGGGTCTTCCGTAACGCACCGGTTCGGTGAGCAGCTTCGACGCAAGCTCGTTGACGCGCGTCGCATCGGCACCCGGCGTGTTACGCAATTTCGTCTGCGCTTCTCTCACTCGAGTCGCAAGTTGATTCACCGCAGTCACCATCTCACGCATGCGCATGTTGTGCTCAAACTGCTCCTGCAAATCCGCGGCGGTAACGCCGTCAGCCGCAACGCGCGGATCGATCAGCACGGTCAACGGTTGCGTTAAAGTCACGTTGCCGGTTTTCAGTCGCACCTGGTACTGACCCGGCGGAAGGGTGACGCCGGCCTGGTGTCGAACGTCCCACGCGAAACGATTCATGCCTGCCACTTTCGTCACTCTAGGCGGCGGCGTAGAACGGCGCGCCGGCGCGGCATCCGGATCCGGCTGCGACTCCGGACCAGCCGTCCCGACACCCGGCATCGCAGCACCGCCAGTGCGTCCACCGCGCGATGCAGGCGTTTCGCTGTTGTACGAATTGAGCACCTTTCCTTTCGTATCGAGAACCTCAATCACGACTGCATCCTCGGGCGCTGAAGGCAAGTAGTACTCGACCACTGGTCCAAGATTCGTTGGACTAACTCTCGTGCGATATCCGTCGCGTGGCTTGAACAGGTAAACGTCAGAAGGTTTCACTTGCGACGTAAGCTGGTGAAGTGAAGTGACGTTGTCGAGAATCCAGATTGCCCGTCCCTGCGTCGAAACGACGAGGTCTTTGCGATGGACCTTGATATCTGTGATCGGCACGTTCGGCAGGTTCGACTGAAACGGCTGCCACAACGCACCGTTGTCAAACGAGATGAACATCCCGAATTCGGTTCCGGCGTAGAGCAGTCCTTCACGATCGGGATCCTCGCGCACCACGCGCGTCGGCCAATCGGCAGGAATACCATTCTTGCCCGTCGTGAGCCTGGTCCATGTTTGGCCGTAGTCGTTCGTGCGATAGATGTAAGGGTGATAATCACCGAGCAGCCATCGATACACGGCGAAGTAAGCTGAGCCTTTCCGGTGCGGCGAAGCTTCGATGAACTGCACGCGCCCGCCGCTCGGCAGACCTTTAGGCGTTATGTTGGTCCACTTCTTACCGTTGTCGCGAGTGATGTAAAAAGGACCATCGTTCGCTCCGGTCCAGATCACGCCTTTCTCGAGCGGCGACTCAGTAATCGCATATAACGTGCTGTAAAACTCTTCACCGGTAACGTCACGCGTGATCGGTTCGCCGCTGATGCCCTGGCAACACTCAGGACGCGCGGTCAGATCGGGCGAAATCCGTTCCCACGTCACGCCCTTGTCACGCGTGCGATGCACGTACTGCGAGCCGTAGTACAAAACTTCCGGATCGTGCGGCGAGGTAGCCATCGGCGACACGCGTTGCATGCGATAGATCAGATCGCTCGCCGCATTGCCATACAACGATTGCCCGCCGATCCAGTAGCTCTTCTCCTGGCCCGTCTTGAGATTCATCACGCCATATTGGCCCTTGCACGAGCCGTAGACGATCTCCGGGTTGAGCGGGTGCGGCATGATTGGACCAGTTTCACAACCCGGACCAGTGCGCCAGTCAGTGGTGGCAAACGGTTCCGCCAGGCTCGAGATAATCAACGTCGTGTTGTCCTGCTGCGCGCCGTAGAGCTTGTACGGAAACTGGTTGTCAACCCAGATGCCGTAGATCTCCGCAGTCGGTTGATTCATTTGCGTGGACCACGTGCGGCCGCCGTCAGTCGAAACGTTTGCACCGCCGTCGTTTGCCTGCACCATGATCTGGCTGTCTTTGGGATTGATCCAGATGTCGTGATTGTCGCCGTGCGGCGTCCGCATCGGAATAAACGTCTTACCGGCGTCAACAGATTTAAAGAAGCCTTCAGCGCCTGCGTAGACAACGTCTGCATTCGACGGGTCGGCGCCGAGAGTCGTGTAGTAGAAGGGCCGTTGAATCAGCGAGCCCTGCGAGTTGATGAGCGCCCACGTTTGTCCCGCATCTTCGGAACGATAGAAACCGCCGCCGGGCTTGGCTTCGATGAGCGCGTAAACGCGATTCGGATTTGCGTTTGTGACCGCCAGGTTTCCTTTACCAATCAACTCATTCGGAAGCCCGTCGCTGATCTTCGAAAACTTTTCGCCGCCGTCAGTGCTCTTGTAGAAGCCGCCCTCGCGCGAGCCGCTGATGATGGTCCATGGTTTACGTTCGAGACGCGACATCCACGCGTACACGACGTTTGGATTTCCCGGTTGTAACTCAACATCCATCGCACCAACCTGATCCGAAACGTACAGGACCTTGCGCCACGTCTGGCCGCCGTCAGTCGTCTTGAACACACCACGTTCTTCGTTTGGTTTGAAGATGTCGCCGCCGGCTGCTACCCAAACGATGTCGGGGTTGGTCGGATGAATGCGAAGCGCGCCGATCTGCCCGGCGTTGTAAAGACCGGAAAACTTCCACGTCTGCCCGCCGTCAGTCGATTTGTACACTCCGCGGCCAGTCGAGACATTGCTGCGCACGCCGTCCGATCCGGTTCCGAGATAGATGACGTTCGGATCGGAATCCGCAACCGCTACGCATCCGGTCGAGCCGAGCGGAACTTTGCCGTCTGTGATTGGTGTCCACGTCGTGCCGTTGTCAGTCGTGCGAAACAGTCCGCCACTCGCGACGCCCATGTAGAACGTTTTCGGTTGCGAGGGAACGCCAGTCACAGTCGTAACTCGCCCGCCGCGTGCTGGTCCAACCAGTCGATAACGCAGGCCCTTGAAGAACGACGCGTCAGGACTTTGTGAATGGACGGGAATAGAGACGGTTAGAAACGTTAGGACGACGAGGAAAGTCGACCGCAGCATTGAGCATCCTCCGGATCAGTTGGCCACGGATGACACAGATGTGAAATCCGATTTTTATGGTGTGGCAGGGGCGAACCACCCACGAATGCTTCTCGCCACCTGCCGCAGGAATCGAAGAATTCCATTAAAGACGAGAAAGGATACCACTAAACCCACGCCGACGATGAGGAAGAGCAGGACGGGGAGGAAGACTGAAGCGATGATCGAAACGACAGCAAGAATATCTTCGAGAACACTCGCAACCACATTCGAGACCGGTTCAGGGCTGGCATTCAACATCGCGCGCGTCGCCGCTTTGGTGCCGTGCGAGCTGAGCGCGAGCCCACCGCCGAGCAACAGTGCGATCATCTGGATGCTCTTGTCGAAGTCGCCGAAAGCGCTGGCGGCCAGCACCGCTCCTGCCGGAACTCGAATAAACGTGTGAATCACGTCCCACGTGCTATCGACGTACGGTACTTTGTCTGCGACAAACTCGATCACATAGAGCGCAATGGCGACTCCAATCACCCACCAGCTCGTCAGCACCTGAAGCTCACCGGGAAGCCGCAAGTCGGCAAACCTGCCCAGCAACCCGAGCGTGGCGACGCTGGCGTAGAGGTTGATGCCTGAAACCCAGGACGCGCCCATGGCGATCGCGATTGTGGAGATGAGTTGCGTCATGTTACAGGATGAACGGGATTTTATGAGATTTACGGGATTTCATCTATATGCATTCATTTGACGTTGAAGCCGCGGTCGCGATTGCTGAGAAACATTTCGGCATAAGCGGCACTGCGCAGCCGCTGCCCAGCGAACGCGATCAGAATTTCTTACTTACGAATCACGACGGCGCGAAGTTCGTGCTCAAGATCGCGAACGCCCAGGAAGATCCGGGATTTCTCGACGCGCAAAACCTGGTGATGAAACACGTCGCCGCAAGAGGAATCTGGTTCTGCCAGCAACTCGTGCCGGCATCGTCAGGCGAGGAGATGGTCGGCATCGACGAGCATCTGGTTCGCGTAGTGACTTATCTCGACGGAGTGTCGCTTGCGGAAATTGAATCGCAACCGAGCGACTTGTTGCGCGATCTCGGGAAGAAGCTGGGCCAGCTGGACCGCGCGATGATAGATTTCGATCATCCGGCCGTGCATCGCGTTTTTCACTGGGACCTCGCGAGCGGCAATCGCGTCATCGACGATTATGCGCAGCTGATCGAAGATCCGCAGTTGCGTGAGCTTGTTTACAAGTGCCGGTTTGAGCCGCGGACTGAGTTGCGGCGCAGCGTCATACATGGCGATGCGAACGATCGTAACGTGCTCGTCCATCCGGAGCGGATGATCGTCGGGATCATCGATTTCGGCGACATGGTTTACAGCTACACTGCAGGCAATCTCGCGATCGGGATCGCTTACGCGGTGCTGGGCAAGGCTGATCCGGCTGCGGCGGCAAGAGAAGTGATCGATGGTTACATGAGTGAGTTTCCGCTACTGGATAATGAGATCGAGGCGCTGTGGTCGTTAGTGCTTTTACGTTTGGGGATGAGTGCTAGTCTTGCCGCGTACCAGGGAAAGCAGCGGCCGGAGAACGAGTACCTGCAGGTTACTCAGCCGGCGATACGAGAAAATCTCGGACGACTATTAGCCGCGGATTTACGCGGATGACACGAATCAAAGCCATGCTCGACAAGCGCAAGCGGCTGTTGGGGCGCAATCTGAGTGTTGCGTACGAGAAGCCGATCCATATCGTGCGTGGTGAGATGCAGTATCTCTACGACCACGAGGGACGGCGTTATCTCGATGCGTACAACAACGTCGCTCACGTTGGTCATTGTCATCCGAAAGTGGTTGCCGCGGGTTATGAGCAGATGAAACTGCTCAATACCAACACGCGTTACCTCAGCGAGCTGATCGTTCGTTATGCGGAGAGTTTGACGGCGACGCTGCCGGAGCCGCTGAGCGTCTGTTACTTCGTCAACTCAGGCAGCGAGGCAAACGAGCTCGCACTGCGACTCGCGCGTGCACATACAAAAGCACGCGACATGATCGTTCTGGAGCATGCGTATCATGGAAACACGACGACGCTCATCGATATCAGTCCGTACAAGCACGATGGACCAGGCGGCGTGGGCGCGCCTTCGTGGGTACACAAAGCACGGCTGCCAGCTTCGGAGGAAGATGCGCAGGATGTCATAGATCTGATAGCTCAGATTCAAAACAGATTGTGCGGGTTCATTGGCGAGTCGATGCCGAGCGTCGCGGGGCAGATCGTGTTGCCTGACGGCTATCTCGGAAAAGTTTACGAAGCGGTGCGGCTTGCCGGAGGCGTGTGTATCGCGGATGAAGTGCAAACGGGATACGGACGAATCGGAACGCACTTCTGGGCGTTCGAGAAGTACGGAGTGGTCCCGGACATAGTTGTGCTCGGTAAACCGATCGGCAACGGCCATCCGATCGGCGCGGTGATCACCACGCGCGAGATTGCAGATTCGTTCAATAACGGCATGGAGTTCTTCAGCACGTTTGGCGGTAACAACGTTTCGTGTGCGATCGGTCTCGCGGTTCTGGAAGTCGTGCAGGAAGAGAAACTCCAGTCGCACGCACTGGAAGTCGGTGAGCAGTTGCTGAACGGCTTGCGCGAGCTACAACAGCGACATGAGATCGTTGCCGACGTGCGAGGCTCCGGCCTCTTTCTCGGCGTCGAGCTACTCAAGAACGGCGCACCTGCGACTCACGAAGCAAACCGGATCGCAAATCGAATGCGCGAAGAAGGAATACTCCTCGGTACCGACGGACCATTCCACAACGTGATCAAGATCAGGCCACCAATGCCTTTCTCACACACTGATGCGGATCTATTGTTAACTACACTCGGCAGGTTGTTAGTCGCGGTTGAGGATGAAGGAAAGTGAATGCCCGCGCGTGGTCCAGCCACCGTTTGAGTAAGCGATTGGAAGATCTACCGGCTTTGTTTCTTCTTCTTTCCAGACGGCGCTCGAAACCTGTTCGCAATGAAGCAGGTAATGTTCCATGCCTGTGAACACGCTGCGCCAGTAGCCGCCGTAGATGGTTTTGTAAACCACTCCACCGACCTCTACATAAACTCTGTTTCCACTTAGGATCTTGTAGTTGATGCGACCGAGCAGATCCAGAAGCCGGCACTGATCTTTCACAGAAGGATCGTGAGCGTTGTGCTCACCATCGCGCCATGCTTCAGGTTCGTAATGCGGCATGCGACGTAGTTTAAACTACAGATTACGCAGATTCCACTAAAATCCAGTGTCATCTGCGTAATCTGTGTAATACCCCGAAAAACCTTACGGAACTTGCGAAGCGATCAGCTGGAACCGGAAGTTGAAATCATTTCTCCGGTTGAACGTCAATCCTCCGTTCGTGGACAGGAACGACCTTTGAAGAATCGGAGCCTGGCTGCTCAAACCGACCAGCGGTGGCTGATTGCTGACACCCGGGAACGGTGACGGCGGAATCTGAATCACGAGAAACAAGTTCTGGATCGATCCGTCGGCTATTCCCGCCCTGACTATCGCACTCAGATCGTGCGGGTTCTTAAAGTAGAACGGCGCGAAATCAGTGTCCTGAGCCAGGAAAGTGGTGCTGCTCGTGAGCGGCGTTGCCAGGTTGATTGTCGCCGTGGTGTCAGGATTGACCACGCCTGTAGTCAACATTACCTTCGCGAAAATTACCGGGACCGACGCGTCGAGTACGTGAGTATCGAAGAGTCCGGCTTGAAGCAGCGTCGGGTTTCCGCCGTTCAATGCGGCAATCTCCGAGGCCGGGAACCTTACCGCGTAGATAAAGCCACCCGCGGGCGGATTGATGAACCCGATGTTTGTGCGAGCGCCGAATGGGGTTACCGTGATCACGCTGTTGGTAATGATGTTGGTGCCGTCATTTACCTGACCCGCATTCACGTGAACGTTCTTATCCTGATCGGGTTCGCGTTCGATAGCGGCTTCACCGTTGTTGTTGTAAAACTCTTCGATGAAGTTTTGCTGGCCGTAGAAGTTTCCAATCTGCGTTGTGAAACTGATCTGCCCCGCCGCGTTTGGACTTCCGTCAACAGCTTCCACACCGACACTGTAACTGCCCGCCGGGACTGGAATGGCGTAGTTGCCATTCAGAATGGCCTGGGAAATGCTCGCCGGCGGAATGAAGAACAGTCCGCCGTTAGCGGGATTGAACGATAGATTGGCAGTGCCGCTGAATGCACTGACTGTATTCTCGCCAGTGTTCCAGTTCTGGGCGAAGACGCTGCCGCCGGCGATCGGTTGACCTGTGACGCCGTGTCTTAACTCACCCGTGATCAATCCGAACACACTGGAGAACGCAACGTCTCCGGCCTGCAGCGCTGCCGGACCAGACGCCGCCGTGCCCTCGGGATAAATAAACGAAGCCCATGCGGTGTCGTCGATGTCGAGTGTCGCCTGGCCCAACTCAGCGGCCGGATCGCCGGTGTCGATCAACGGAAACATCGTGGCGCCGTGGCCGTCGCCGTGACCCGTCTGGTTGTCCTGCGAGTGAGACATACCGATCGAGTGACCAAACTCGTGCACCGCAACGCACTCGAGATCGACGGAGCGCGTAACAGTGTCGGCCTGCGAATCGAGAATAGTGAAGCGAAAACCGTTGCTTGTTTTGGTGTTGAATTGAACGTCGTTGTCGAGAATCGTTCCGGCTTTGTAGAACCCGGCTGGAAACTCGTTGTCGCCATCACCGTCAGCGTCGCCCGCGACCGTGATTGCACTTGAGACGTCAGAGTCGCCGTCGCCGTCGAGGTCCTCGCCGTGGTCCAACTGGCTGTCCTGAATCAGGTTCGTGGATGGAGACGAAGCAATCGCGGAGAAACCTGCGGACGTTCGGAACGTGAGCTCGTTGATCATGTCAAACCTGATCAGTCCCGCATTAGCCGTTTGTCCAACAATCTGCATGTTGATGAAAGAGGTTGGAATCGAATTCCATGCGTCCAGCGATGCCTGCAGCGCTGTAGTGGCGTCAGCCACACTCAAGAACGCCGCACCGAGCGGATTGGGAATCGGATTGAGCGTGTTGTTCACTCGATACTGGACCGGGATCGTGCGCGCGTCCCATTTGATGGGGACCATGCGAGCCAGTAGGTGGCCGGGGATTGGCGACGGCCCGGCATTCGTGATATCGAAACTTTCAAATGGCCCGCCTGCACGCGCAGTCGCAAGGCTCATCATAATCATGGACGTAGTTAACAGAATGGATGTGAGCTTTCTTTTCATAAGTCCTCCTAGGTGGTTCTCGCTTTCGGATCAGTAGTAGTGCACTGTCCGAGGTGGGTTGACGACGTGGATAGATCAGGCTACTTGTTAAGGTAACCGTTGACCTTATCCTTGAAGGTTGCGAGCGGGGTCACGTTTGAGCCACCGCGACGAACTCCGTTATTGCCCTGGAGTGACATCCTGGTGAGATCGCGTGAGACCACTGGTTGACCATCTTCGTCGTTCACGATCGAGAACTTCCCTTGAGCAAAGCCCGCAACGGTGTAGCCGCCACCGAGATCAGCATCGGCGGTTAAAAACAGGAATGCGTTTTCGCCGGGAGTCAGGCGGGGCGCGCCTGGCCACGAAACCGCAACTGGAATCTTACGATTGGCGTCAGCGCCTCCCGGGAGGACAACCGTAAGTGTGTCTGCTCCGGTGCCTTTGAGAGTTTCACCTACCGCCACTGTCGCCAGCGTCACCAACGTACCATCGACCCACATACTCTTGGTCTCGACACAGTTTCCAATCGCGATCACGTCTGACTGGGCGACCATGTCTTCCAGGGAAAGTGCAACGGCGAGTGTTGTGTCGGGCGTTGAGAGGGTATCCTGAGGTGGGGCTTCGTCTGCGCTTGTACCCCAGCGGGCTGAAATCAGCAGAGCGATTACTATAACTATACAGCTTGCCAAGAATATCTTTTTCATGCGCGTCCTTTCGTGTTCTAAGTGACTTTGTGGAATCTGAACGGGACCAAGAGAGAGCTAGGGCTATCGGGAGCTATCGTTTTTTTGTTTTCCGCACGTTTTAGGCTGTGGAGGCACGTAGGAAGCACACGCAGACAGGGTGCTACTCACAGCCGGCCCGGCTCTCATGGAGTGCGACGCACATTAAGCTGCGGCTGGGATAAAGTCAAGAAAGAATTGGGACCGTGACCCTTATAAAATATCGACGAGGATTACTGACCGCTGTGGTCGGCGGCTTATTCGTTTTCGCGGGTCTGCTTGCGGGCTGTAATCAGGAGGGGACTGTGCCGGGAACAAGGGGTGAAAATCAGGTCGTAACGACTACCGGGCCTATAGTTTACGTCGCTTTAGGTGATTCGACCGGAGCGGGCATCGGCGCCAGGGAAGGTGGGTATGTCGCACGCCTTCACAAACGCATTCTCGAGAGCCGGCCGGAGTCGAAGTTGGCAAACCTTTGCGTAAGTGGCTCCACGACTGAGGACGTGTTGCACGGGCAGTTAAAAAAAGGTGTCGCTGCGAAGCCCGACCTGGTTACGCTCGGCATCGGGATCAACGACATCGGACACGGGCTGACCCTGGACCAGTTTTCAAAAAATTACGAAGAGATACTCAGCACGCTGAAGCGCGAAACTCAGGCGGCGATCGTCGTAACCAATCTTCCCGACATCTCGAGCGCGCCGCGGATACCGACGTCGATGCGAGCGCATTACCAACAGCAGATCGTGCAGTACAGTCGCAGGCTCGAAGAGATTGCGGCGCGGCATGGCGTGACGATATTCGATATCTACTCGATCACGACGCGCGAGCTTGCGTCGCATCCGGAGTATTTTTCGGCTGACGGGTTTCATCCGTCTGATGCGGGATATGAGTTGTGGGCGCAGGAGATGTGGCCCACGCTGGCGCGTGTGTTGGGTGAAAGTGATTAGCCGCGGATTTTCGCGGATTAACGCGGAAAGAAGTGTAGTTTTTCGGTTGTGAGTTGCAACCAGACTTTGCTTTCAACTTCTGCGCGGAAGTCGGCGGGAGCTCTTGCGATCAATCGATGCGCGCCGACGGAGACGAAGACAAAGGTCTCGTTGCCCATCAGCTCAGTGACGTAAACACTTGCGGGGATAGCGCCGTTGCGCGGTTCGGTCAGGACGTGAACGTGTTCGGGCCGGATGCCGATCGTTAGCTTCGTTTCTGTCGAGAGTTCGTCCAACTGGGATCGATTCAACGGAATACGAAGCGAGTCACTCACAAACACTCCGCTTTCGATCGTGCCGTCGACAAAGTTCATACTCGGACTGCCTACAAACTCCGCTACAAAACGGTTCGCTGGACGTTGGTAAATGTTCATCGGCGTGTCGAACTGCTGCAGCCGTCCTTTACTCATCACTGCGACACGAGAAGCAAGCGTCATGGCTTCAGCTTGATCGTGCGTGACGTAGATCGTCGTGGTGCCGAGTTGATGCTGAAGACGCTTCAACTCTCCACGCATCTGAACGCGCAAACGTGCATCGAGATTCGAAAGCGGTTCGTCCATCAGGTAAGCGCGCGGCTCGCGCACGATCGCACGGGCGAGCGCCACTCGTTGCCGTTCCCCGCCGGATAACTGTCGTGGCTTGCGATCGAGTAACGACTCGATCTCGAGCATGGCAGCGACGCGACGCACGCGTTCAGCACGTTCGGTCTTTTCGATCTTTCTGACGCGCAGTGGGTAGCCGATATTTTCGGCGATGGTCATGTGCGGATACAGTGCGTAGCTCTGAAACACCATGGCGAGATCGCGGTGCTGCGTTGGTACGTCGTTCACTCGTTCGCCGCCGATGTAGATGTCGCCGGAGGTTACGGTTTCGAGTCCGGCGAGCATGCGGAGTGTCGTCGTCTTGCCGCAGCCTGACGGTCCAAGCAACACGACAAACTCGCCATCGTCGATCCGGAGCGACAGATCGTCCACGACGCGGTTCCCGCCGAAATGCTTGCTGACGTTTCGATACTCGATACTCATCAGCCTTTCACCGCGCCCATCGAGAGTCCACGCACGAGATAACGTTGCAGTGCGAGTGCAAACACGAGAATCGGTACGATCGCGACAGTGGCGGCAGCGCTCATCACGCCCCACTTGATCTCGTACTGCGTAACGCGTCCGGCGATTCCCACGGGCAACGTCATAGCGGCATCAGTTTGCGTCAACACGAGTGAAAACAGAAATTCATTCCACGAAATGATCAGGCAGAA
>DASTQB010000132.1:0-2241 GCA_035761985.1 Pyrinomonadaceae bacterium | reverse complement strand
GTCTTCTTCCTCTTCTTCGCCGTCGTCTGCAATCTGGTCCCTGCGCCGCGAGCGATCGAAAAGTCGCTGAAAGGGATCGGCGATGAACGCCATGATCGGGAAGAACGGTCGAATGACCGGCAACAGGAACAGGAGAGTGCGTTCCGGATTGCGTGTCGAGATAAAGAGAGGAATGAGCTGGCGAAAGATACCGGCGAGAATCAAACCTGCCAGTAAACCGACGAGCACGAGCCGCGGATCAGGAAAGAGGCTTAATGATATAGAGGTGACTAGAACGGCGACGACTACCAACAGGATCTGGATCGACGCCGAGAGTGCAAAACTAAAACGAGGGCGGTTCTCCAGTGCCTGCTGAAGAAACACGCGCGAGCTTGGTTCCGGCTTTTCCCCGTTCTCGCCGATCAACCGGCGCAGACCCACGTCACTCAACTGCGCGAAGGCCATGTCGACCGTAGCAAGCAGCGAGAGCACTATGAGCAGAACGAGCGCAAGCCCTATTTCAAGTTCCATCGATGGGAAAATAGTATGGACAGTATTCGCCGGATTTACAAGACAATCTTGTGAATCCTGAAATCTGTCTAGATCCCGAGTTTCCTTCTCAGTTTGAGCTCTAGTCGATTCATCTCGCCATTATCACTCTCGTGATCGTAGCCGGAAAGGTGAAGCAGGCCGTGAAGAATTAGTTGAGCAATCTCCTCGTCAAAGGCCAGGCCGTTCTCTTTTGCCTGCGACGCCGCTGTTTCAACTGAGATCGCGATGTCGCCGAGGTTCTGTTCGTCTGGTCCATCCGCGGGGAACGACAGTACGTCAGTAGCTTTATCGATCCCGCGAAACTGTTGATTGAGTTTTCGAATAGCCGCGTCGGAAACAAAGGCGATCGTGGCTGACGATCCGTTGTTTCCGATCGCGTCGAGTGCTTTTTCTGCAAAACCGGCCCACGTGCGTGTGTCGACTTTCAACTGCCGCTGCCGGTTAACAACCTCAATCATTCGATGCTAAAAATCCGATTTCTTATCCGCGCCATCCGCGGCTTAGATCTGGCTCTTCTTGCTCTGCTGTTCGTAGGCGCGAATGATCATCTGCACGAGCTTGTGGCGCACGACGTCTTTGTCGGTGAAGTACACAAACTCGATGCCCTCGAGCTGCGAGAGTATTCGCTCGGCTTCGATTAGACCACTTCGTTTTCCGGTCGGTAAGTCGACCTGTGTTACGTCGCCGGTGATCACCGCCTTCGAACCAAAACCGATGCGCGTCAGAAACATCTTCATCTGTTCGCTCGTCGTGTTTTGTGCTTCGTCGAGAATGATGAATGCGTCTGAGAGCGTACGGCCACGCATGAACGCGAGTGGCGCGACTTCAATCACCCGTTTCTCGAGTAGTCGCGTCACGCGTTCGTAATCGATCAGATCGAAAAGCGCGTCGTACAGCGGGCGGAGATAAGGATCGACTTTGTCCTGCAAGTCGCCCGGAAGAAATCCGAGTTTCTCGCCGGCTTCCACTGCCGGACGCGCGAGCACAATGCGGTTCACCTGTTTCTGCATCAGTGCCTGCACCGCCATCGCCACGGCGAGATACGTCTTGCCGGTTCCGGCGACGCCGATGCCGAACACGACGTCCTTCTCCTGAATCGCCTGGATGTACTTGCGCTGGTTGACTGACTTCGGCGCGACCTGCTTCTTTCCCGCAGGATTGAAGCGGGCTTTAGTGAAGTAGTCGCGCAGGCTGAAAGCGCGATCTTCGGCGATCTGCGCAAAGGCTTCGCGCAGCTCCTTATCGGTGAAGTGTTTTCCTTCTTTGAAGAGGTCGGAAAAGTCTTCGAGTATGCGCTGGGCGGTTTCCACGTCGGCGGGATCGCCGTCGATGGACACGTCCTGACCGCGGGCATCAATTCTTACGTCCAGCAGAGACTCGAGATACTTGATGTTCTGATCGTGAACACCAAATAGCGTCTCCAGACCACGAGGCGGCAGTTCAATCTTTATCAAATGCTGTTAACTCTCTCCTTCATGCAAAACGGGACAAGACGGGGTACGGCCGTGGCGTTTCGGTGGGTAGCGAGACAATTTGCATAAGTTGCAAATTGGACGCTACTACAGGCGTGATTTCAGTGTCAACAGCCGCTGGATATCCAGGAAGTTTTTCATTACAAAACAACTAAGACACAACCGTTTGTGATTAAATCAGTACGATGCCGCATGCGCCCGCCATTCTTCAGGACCTACTGGTAGTCCTACTCTGTTC
>DASTQB010000131.1:0-15863 GCA_035761985.1 Pyrinomonadaceae bacterium | reverse complement strand
TCAACAACCACCCACGACGCGCCGTGTATTCCGCGAGCATCGTTCCGACTGACTCCTGCGGGCCTGTGAGTGCTTCGACTGCGGCCCACTGCGCGAGCGAGTTTGCGTTGGAAGTCGAATGTCCCTGCACCTTCAACATCGCCCTGGTCCATTCGGCGGGTGCGAGTGCATAACCCATGCGCCACCCGGTCATCGCGTAAGTCTTTGAGAATGATCCTGCGATGCACAATCGAGAACGCAGTTCGGCGGGCAAGCTCGCCGCACTAAAGACTTCCGCCGGTGGATAAACAAACCGCAGGTAACATTCATCTGACACTACGTAAATCCCGCGGTCGCTTGTCAGCTCCATGATCTTTCGAAACTCTGCCGGCGGTAGCACGCGACCCGACGGATTCGAGGGAGAGTTGAGAATCAGCAGCTTTGTGCGCGGCGTGATTGCTCGTTCAACCTGTTCGACGTTAAGAACGAAGCCCGTGTCTTCAGTTTCGATAAACACCGGCGTGGCGCCTGCGAACACTGCGATCTCCGGAAACGTCACCCAGTAAGGTTTTGGGATCAGGCATTCGTCGCCTGGATTCAGTAACGTCACGACTGCATTGAAAACCGCTTGCTTGCCGCCGGCAGTCGCCATCACCTCATTGGGCTGGTACTCAGTGCCAAATTCGCGCTTGTAGAAATCGATGAGGGCGCGATTGATCTCACGAATGCCGCCCGCGTTCGTGTACTTCGTTCGCCCCGCGCGCATGGCTTTGTCTGCTGCGTTCTTAATGTTGTCGGGGGTGTCGAAGTCGGGTTCACCGGCGCCGAAGTCACAGACGTTTGCGCCGGATGCACGCAAAGCCTGGGCGGCTTGCATTGCCGCCATTGTGGCTGACGACTGCATTCGCGCGACGTTTTGTGAAACAGGAAATGACGACATGGCAGGAATGGTTTTCATCCTTGTTTCATCTTTTCTTTCATTCGCGTCTCGATAACGGGTGGGACCAGGCCGGCGACCGTGCCGCCGAGCTGGAACACCTCTTTAACTAAACGCGAACTGACGTAAGAATAAATTTCAGCAGGCATCATAAAAACCGTTTCGATGCCTGGCTCCAGGCGACGATTCATCAACGCCATTTGCAGTTCGTACTCGTAATCGGAGATGGCCCGTATGCCGCGAACGATCACGTCGGCTTGCTGGGCCACCGCGTAGTTGACGAGCAGTCCGCTAAACGAATCGACGCGAACTTTGCAGCCACCCTGGGTGATGTCCTTTACGACTTCGTTGAGCATTTCCTGTCGTTCCTCGACAGTGAAGAACGGTTGCTTCTCAGGGTTCACGAGGATGCCGATGATGATCTCGTCGAAGAGTTTGCAACCGCGCTCGATGATGTCCAGGTGCCCGTTAGTTACTGGATCGAAGGAGCCGGGGTAAATGGCGCGTCGCATGTGACGTTCATGTTAATAGTTAAACCCGAAATGGTAAATAGCCGATGCCGGTCGAAAATAGCCACTTTCGACAAAAAATAGCCGGATTCGATTATTGCTGAGGTGTTAAGCGGGTGGTAGGATTCGGGTCATGGCACTAAGGGATTTTGGAATGTCTCACAATCTCACACCATCTGACTACTATATTCCGCCAGAGCTGATTGCGCTCACTCACCGAGTAGTCACACCTGAACAGTTCGAAAGACTCTGTGCGGAGTATACCGACCTGCGGCTTGAACTCACCTCAACCGGAGATTTAATCATCATGCCGCCTAAGTTCTCAGAAACTGGCATGCGGAACGCCGACCTCACGTATCAACTCATGGCGTGGACCAAGAAGGATGGGAGTGGCGTCTGCTTCGATTCCTCGACTGGATTCACATTGGCGAACGGTGCGATACGATCGCCAGATGGATCGTGGGTTAAGCGTAAAAGGTGGGATAGCTTGACGAAAGAGGAAAAACAGAGCTTTGCACCCATTTGTCCGGACTTCGTCGTCGAACTTAGGTCTGAATCGGACCGTCTTACCGAACTTCGCAACAAGATGTTGGAATGGATAGAAAACGGCGTGTCTCTTGGCTGGTTAATCGATCCCTACGAGCGGAAAGTCTATGTGTACCGGCCGAACGAGGAAGTCATCATTCTGGATAATCCCGAGACCATTTCCGGCGATCCATTACTGCCTGGCTTCACGCTGAATCTGACAGGTAAATAGCCGTGTCTCACAATCTCACATCATCTGACTACTACAGTCCGCCAGAGCTGATTGCGCTCACGCACGAGGTACTCACACCTGAACAGTTCGAAGAACTCTGTGCGGAGTATAGCGACCTGCGGCTTGAACTCACCTCAACCGGAGAACTAATAATCATGCCGGGTACGGGCTTTGAAACTGGCGTGCGTAACGCTGACCTCACTTCTCAACTCAGCGTTTGGACAAAGAAGGATGGCACCGGGGTCTGCTGCGACTCAGGGGTTATTTTCGTATTGCCAAACGGCGCGTGTCGATCACCTGATGCGTCATGGGTCAGGCGCGAGAAGTTTGAGCACCTGACGACAGAGGAAAGGGAACGCTTTGGGCGCTTTTCTCCAGACTTTGTCGTCGAGCTCAGGTCCCAGTCAGACCGTCTTACCGAACTTCGCAACAAGATGTTGGAATGGATAGAAAACGGCGTGTCCCTTGGCTGGTTAATCGATCCCTACAAACGCAAAGTCTATGTGTACCGCCCGAACGAGGAACTCATCATTCTCGATAATCCCGAGACCATTTCCGGGGATCCTTTACTGCCGGGCTTCACACTCAACCTGACAGAGCTTTGGTGACCAGGATTTACAAGAGGGGCATGATGTGGTTCAATGTGCCTTGACAATTCGACGTGGTGAGTTAAAGCGACTTGCGGCCACGTAAAATAATCCGCTAAACAGCCCGGTGAATTTCAGTTTTAGGCTCCGCGTTGTTAAGCGCGGGGCCTTTGTTATTGCTTATGCCGAATCTTCTCGACACCTTAAAAGAACGGATCGTCGTCTTCGACGGCGCAATGGGGACCAACCTGCAGGTCCAAAACCTGACCCTCGACGACTTCGGTGGACCACGCTTCGAAGGCTGCAACGAGAACCTGCTCGTAACCAGACCAGACGCCGTCGAGAAGGTACACACCGGCTTTCTCGAGGTCGGCTGCGACGTGATCGAGACCAACTCGTTCAACGGAACTCCAGTTGACTTCGACGAATACGGCATCGGCGACAAGGCGTACGACATGAACGTGCTCGCCGCGCGTCTCGCCAAACGCGTAGCTTCCGATTACTCGACAAAAGAAATGCCACGCTGGGTCGCGGGCTCGATGGGACCAGGACGCAAACTCCCGACCCTCGGCCACATCTCCTACGCCGACCTTCGCGATGCTTACAGCGTGCAGGTGCGTGGACTACTCGACGGTGGCGTCGATCTACTAATCGTCGAAACTTGCCAGGATCTTTTGCAAACGAAAGCCGCACTTGCCGCGATCTTCGGTGTCTTCGAAGAGAAGCGTGTGCGAGTGCCCGTGTTTGCACAAGTGACGATCGAGGTTTTCGGAACGATGCTCAACGGCACCGAGATCTCTGCTGCCCTGACCGCACTCTCGCCGTTTCCAATCGACGTCATCGGTATGAACTGCGGCACCGGGCCAAAGCACATGACCGAGAGCATTCGTTACATCTGCGAGAACACGCCGCTGCCAGTCTCAGTCTTACCGAATGCCGGTCTGCCGTCAGTGGTCGAAGGCAAGATGCACTACGACGAAACTCCCGAGAGTTTCACGGCTCAACTGGTCCACTTTGCAAACGATTTCGGCGCCAACGTCGTCGGCGGCTGCTGCGGAACAACGCCCGCGCACTTGCGTCTCGTGGTCGAGGCGATGCAGCGCATCACGCCGAAACAACGCAACGCGAAACTCTTGCCTGCCGCATCTTCAATCTACATTCAACAGCCTTACGTGCAGGACGCCTCGTTCCTGATCGTCGGCGAGCGCGTGAACGCGAGCGGCTCGAAGAAGATGCGCGACCTGCTGAACGCCGAAGATTGGGACGGCCTCGTCGCGCTCGGCAAAGAACAGGAGCGTGAAGGCGCACACATCCTCGACGTCAACGTCGACTTCGTCGGTCGCAACGGCGTGGCCGACATGCACGAACTCGCTTCACGGCTCGTGACGAACGTGAAGATTCCACTCATGTTCGACTCCACCGAGTGGGAGAAGATGGAAGCCGGCCTGCAACACGCGGGCGGCAAGTGCATCCTCAACTCGACTAACTACGAAGACGGTGTACCGCGCTTTTTGAAAGTGATCGATCTCGCTAAGCGATACGGCGCGAGCGTGGTGGTCGGTACGATCGATGAAGACGGAATGGCGCGCACCGCCGACGGCAAGGTGAAGATCGCGAAGCGAGCCTACGATCAGGCGACGAAGGAAGCTGGCCTGCCTGCGTCTGACATTTTTTTCGATCCACTTGCGTTGCCGATTTCGACAGGCATTGAAGAAGACCGCAGGAACGCGCTCGAGACGATTGAAGCCATCAGGCGGATCAAAGCCGAACTTCCCGGCGCGTTCACGATTCTCGGCGTCTCAAACATCTCGTTTGGTCTAAGCCCGGCGTCGCGAGTCGTACTCAATTCCGTGTTTCTGCACGACGCAGTCGAGGCCGGCCTGGACGCAGCGATCGTCAACGCCAGCAAGATCGAACCGCTCAACCGCATCGGCGAGCAGGAGATCAAAGTCGCGCGCGAGTTGATTTACGACCAGCGGAAGTTCGAAGGCGACGTTTGCGTGTACGATCCACTTACGGAATTTACAAAGCTCTTCGAAGGCGTAAAGTCGAAGGCGACGAAGAAGGCCTCGAAAGGTGAAACCGTTGAAGAGCGCCTGAAGAACCACATCATCGACGGCGAGAAGATCGGGCTCGAAGATGAACTGCGAATGGCGCTTCAGAGTTACTCAGCCCTCGACATCATCAACAACATCCTGCTCGAGGGCATGAAGGTCGTTGGAGATCTGTTTGGCAGCGGTCAGATGCAGCTGCCATTCGTGCTGCAGTCGGCGGAAGCGATGAAAGCGGCGGTCCGTTTCCTCGAACCGTTCATGGAGAAGAAAGGCGGCGCGACGGCGAAGGGAACGATGGTGCTCGCCACTGTGAAAGGCGACGTGCACGACATCGGTAAGAACCTCGTCGACATCATTCTGACCAACAACGGTTATCGGGTGCTGAATCTCGGCATCAAGCAACCGATCGACGCAATTCTCCAGGCTTATGACGAGCACGGCGCCGACGCAATCGGCATGAGCGGGCTGCTGGTTAAATCGACGCTGATCATGAAAGAGAACCTCGAACTGATGAACGAGCGCGGCATCAAGGTTCCCGTAGTGCTGGGCGGCGCGGCACTAACGCGTCGCTACGTCGAAGACGACTTGAAACCGCTTTATCACGGGCAACTGTTCTACGCGCGTGATGCTTTCGCCGGTCTTCACACGATGGACCGTTTGGTCGACACGGATAACACGGAAGAGGCGGATCGGGGCGGCGAGGCTGCGACGCTTGAAGCGACCGAAGATGTCGAAGATTTGATCGGTGAGGAAGCTAAGCTTGGTATTCGGAAACCGGCGAGGGCGCCGCGTGCGACGATTGGCGATACCACGCACGCTACTCGATCGCAGGTGAATCCGGATGCCCCAATACCGCAGGCGCCTTTCTTCGGTTCGCGTGTGGTTGAAGATATCAACCTTGACGATGTGTTTGCCTTCATAAACGAGACGGCGCTGTTCAAGGGGCAATGGCAGTTCAAGCAGGGCCGGATGCTTCCGGACGATTACCGCTTGTTGGTTGAAACCAAAGTGCGGCCGATCTACGAAGAACTCAAGGAGCGTTCGAAGCGCGAGCAGTTGATCGTTCCGAAAGTGGTCTACGGCTACTTCCGCTGCCAGTCAGAGGGCAACGACCTGATCGTCTATGATGACGATCGGGAAGTGAGATTTACGTTTCCACGCCAGCCGGCCGGTAAGCATCTGTGCCTCGCAGATTACTTCGCTTC
This sequence comes from Pyrinomonadaceae bacterium, assembly GCA_035761985.1. Classification (GTDB taxonomy): domain Bacteria; phylum Acidobacteriota; class Blastocatellia; order Pyrinomonadales; family Pyrinomonadaceae; genus PSRF01. The sequence goes on along the minus strand of DASTQB010000131.1, from coordinate 9,835 downwards.
AAAGTCGTCGGGCAGGATGGACGTGGTTGCGTTTCACCTGGTGACTGTCGGACGGCGCGCGAGCGAGTACTCACACCAGTTGTTCAAGGCTGACAACTATTCCGACTATCTCTACTTTCACGGCCTGAGCGTCGAGAGTGCTGAAGCGCTCGCGGAGTTGTGGCACCGACGAATTCGCGAGGAACTAGGCATTGCGGGCGCTGACTCGCCTGAGTTGACGCGCTTGTTCCGCCAGGAATACCAGGGTGCGCGCTACAGTTTTGGTTATCCGGCGTGTCCCGACCTCGAGGACCAGCGGAAGATCTTTACGCTGCTCAATCCACATCGCATCGACGTCACGTTGAGCGAAGAATTTCAATTGGAGCCTGAACAATCGACTTCGGCTATTATTGTTCACCATCCGGAGGCAAAATACTTCTCGATTGAGTGAGCTCCAAGTCTTATCCCCGTTTGAACGCTTCGCCTTTCATCTTGCCGGGCGCATGAATCGCGGCACCTGGAAGCGGTTTTGGACCTGGTGTCAGAGCACGCTGGGCGCAGGCTGGATTCATCTTTCCACTTACAACATCATGAACGTCTACGGTCTCGAGCATGTGGAGGCCGCCTCGCGCGAGCGGCCGCTGTTGCTGGTGGCTAATCATCGTTCGTTCTTTGATATGTACGCCGTTTCGACGGTGCTCTTCCGCAATACGAGGTGGCGCAAGCAGTTATTCTTTCCGGTGCGTGGAAGGTTTTTTTACCAGTCGCCGCTCGGCCTGCTGGTAAATCTGATCATGGGCTGGTGGTCCATGTATCCACCGTTTTTTGCCACAGGCGATTCTCCGATTCCGGAGAAGCGTGCGTTTGATAAGTACTCGTTTCAAGTGCTGACAGAACTCGCGCGGAGTGGACCAGGCAACATCATCGGTTTTCATCCGGAGGGGACCCGGAATAAGAGCGACGATCCTTATTCGTTTCTACGAGCGCAACCGGGCGTGGGAAAGTTGATCATGGATGCCCGGCCGCAGGTCATTCCAGTATTCATCGCAGGCTTGTGTAATAGTTTGCCGAAGCAGGTTGCTCGAAACTGGAACCGCGAGGACGTCATTCGAATCCACTTTGGACCGGTGATGGATTTGAGCGAACACCTGTCGAAGCCGGATCGACTGCGGACGCACAAAGAGATCGCGGACGCAGTGATGGAGAGGATCGGCGAGCTCGGCGAACAGGATCGCAAGCTCAGAGTTGAAGCTTTAGCAAGCGGCGCCCGGGCCAGCCTGAAGGCTGGACTCTGAACAGAAAAGTATCGATGACGTTACCGGTTGTAATTGTCAATCCTTCATCCGCCGGTGGCAGCACGGGCGAAGCGTGGCCGCAGATCGCGAGTGATCTGCGTTCGCAATTCGGTGCGTTCCATCCGGTTTTCACCAGGCATCGAGGCGATGCGTCTGCTCTGGCCAGCGACGCGGCGCGTAAAGGAGCGAAGCTCATCATCGCGTGTGGCGGGGACGGCACGGTCTCAGAAGTCGCTAACGGCATCCTCTCTTCAGGCAAAGACGCAGAACTCGGAATCCTGCCGAGCGGCACCGGCGGCGACTTCCGTCGCACGCTCGAAATCCCAACGCAAAGCCGCGCAGCCGCACGAGTCTTGAGCACTGGTCGTACTGTAAAGATCGACGTCGGCCGCGTTTCTTTTATCGATCACAATGGAAACGAAGCGATGCGCTATTTTCTCGGTGTTGCCTCATGTGGCATGAGCACGAAAGTGATCGAGCGTGTGAAGGCGAAGAAGATCTCGTTTGCTTCTTCATTGATGCAAACTGCCGTCCGAACAGAGCCCGCGCGCCTCGTGGTCCAACTCGACGATTCGCACGAGCGCCATCTTGTGGTGTTAAATCTCTGCGTCGCAAACGCGCGTTACTTTGGCGGCGGGATGAAGATCGCTCCTGACGCAAAACTAACAGACGGGAAGTTTGATGTGATCGGAATCGGCGATCTCAGCGCGTTGAAACTTCTCACGAGCGCGCCACGAGTTTACCTGGGCTCGCATTTGTCGATGCCGGAAGTCAGCCACGCCCTCGCGCGCAAAGTCGCCATCAAATCCGCAGATCGCGCGGCTGAAATAAATCTGGAAGTCGACGGAGAACTTCCCGGAAAACTTCCAGCCACTTTTCAGATCATTCCCGAAGCCCTGCGCGTGCGGGTTCCCGCCTGAATCATTTCACCGCGGCCGCTACGTTCGGGTTAGCGGCGTTGTAAGCCTTGATAAATTCTTCAAGCTGGCGGTTCACCGCTTCGACCACGACGCCATCACTGACCGGGCCACTTTCGCTGAGCTGTGATTCCCATGTCACCGCATAGATGTCTTTCTTCGGATCTCGTATGGGACGAACACGCTGCCAGAATTCACTCTCAATCCAGATTGCAGGGGAGGGAGAATGTGAGGGAGTCATTTTTATCGACACGTACAAGAGCGGCCGGCCAGCAGATTCCGACTCGTTGGCATAACGCAGTACCGGGATCCCTGCTTTCTTGAGCTTCTTTTCTGCTTCCGTTTGAAGCGTGCTCAGGAGAGCCTGGAGAGGAGCGTCAACCGCGGCGGTAGGTCCGGACCAAATGAAAAGCCTGACGCCGTTCAGTCCCTGTAGAGAGTTGCTGTTATTACTGACCTGGGTGGCTATTGGATCGGGAGTGCCATTTTTAAGTTGTTGGTGAACTGGGTTCACTTCTCGGTAGTCGTGGATGAACTGCTTTACTTGTCCCTCAAAAACGTTCGCCAACATTTCGTAGGTCACTTTGGGGTATCCCACGCCACCCGTTACCCACGTTGCAAGTTCTATCTCTTTTGCGGAGTCTCGCCACAAACGAACTCGCTCATACAGCCTGCTGTCGACATGAATGGCAGCGGCGGAAGCGTTTTCCCGGTTGAGTGTTACGGTGAAAACTAAACGTGGTCTGCCGGCCATCTCGGTTTCATCGAGTGAGTCAAGCATTGGAATTCCTGCTTCCCGCAAAAGGGCCCTGGCCCGGTCGTGCAGTACGGCTAAAGTGTTAGGCCGAATCTCTTCCGAGAGGCCGCCTCCACTGCCATACTTCACGACGACGCCGATGTCTTTCAGTCCCTTTAGCGCTTCTGCAGGGCTTCTGTTTTGGGCTGAGATGTGAGTAGTTACGCCGAGTAACAAGACGGTTACAGCGAGAATAGACTGTCTCATTTGTTCTCCTTCGCCAACTAAAAACAGTCACTGGCTCTGAGTTTGTGGGCCAGTGGTGAGAGTAACAACGCGTGTGGTCATGTACCCGGAACCAAAAACACGTCGTAGGCCCAATGATCCACCGAGGATCCTTTGGCGACTTGTATTTTGCTCCGATAGAAGAACAAATTGCCGTACTGATCGCGGCGATTTGATCTCTGGTAATCGAGTGAAATTGCGTTTACTCCAGACTGTGCAAGGCTCTGAAGTTCGCCAGACTCGGACCGGCCGTTGTGATTGAGGTCCTGCCATAAAAGCAGCGTTGCAAACACGCCGTCTCTGCTGTCGATGAGACCGTCGGCATTACCACCATTTTCGATTTTGTCAAACTGGGCAAGAGCAATGAACCCATTTGGAGTCGCAGATAGAGGTTGAGGCGTATAGTTGCCAAATAGCTCCGCCCCAGAGTCAATCATGTTGTTCCGGTTCAAGTCAAGACCCAGAAAGGCATCGTCGGAGCCGGCGCTGGTCCAGCTAAGTCTCTCCGCCGGGCCGTCGGCGTTCAGGTCGAAATTCACGCCCTGGGCCGCATCGGTCATCGCGAAGCCATCGCCCAGGAGATCGATGATAATCGGAGTCCAGTCCGGATCCTCCTCACACCCGGTACAATCGGCGTTCGGTCGGTATCTCGTTTCGCCAATAGTAGGACAACCTAACACGCAAGGGCGCCGCACTTTGGTAATTATGCCGTTGGCGCCGTCACGCTCGCCGGGTAAACCCCATGCTCCAATCGTTCCCTGATTGGCGGAAGGTCCTTTCGGGCCAGTGTCCCCGCCGAAGCCCTGCGTCGAACAGATTGAGGCGCCTCCGGACAAACCGCCGGGTCCGCCGTCTCCCGGACTTCCCGGCAAACCCGGAAGTCCCGGTGGCCCTGGATCTCCGCGTTGCCCGCCACCCGCGAACGCTTGAATCCTGGTTGGATCGTAGGCGAAAGGGTAGCTCACCCAAATGTCCTTACCGTCTCCACCGTTTCCACCATTACCGCCGTTGGACCCTGGTCCGCCGGCGCCCGCAGCTCCTCCCGGTCCCCCCGGGCCACCCGCCCCCGAACCTCCTTGATTGCATGGACAATTGGCTCCTGTTCCACCTTGTCCCCCTCGTCGGCCGGCCGAACCGAAACCGCCCTGCCCACCTCGGCCTCCGGGCCCTCCGCCTCCGCCGACCGCAGTCAGAAAACAGGATCCCGTATATCCATCCGGAATGCTGATGTTAATCGGCTGCGCAGATTGTCCGGGCTCTCCTGAGCCACCATCGAGAGCAGGCCGAAGCCCATTATTCCCGGATGGGCCTGGGCCGCCGATTTTACCGATTACGCTGGACGCGCTACCGCACGTCCCGTCAGCGCCTTGAGCTCCGGTGCCTGACACCGGCGCCCCATCACTTCCCGGAAGAGCATCCGGGCCCGGAGCGCCGAAACCACCGCTGTGATTTACGTCAGAACGGAGTGCGGCATGCACGAATCGGCCGCCGCGGCGCTTTGCAACTCTCTGTTCTTCCAGCCACTGGCTATAGCCTCTCCCGGACGTGTCGATGGTGATACTACCGTCCTCTATGAAAGGTAGATTCGCAGCAAAATGGCGCGGCGCGGCTTTGCTGAACCCGGCGTTCACGAATCTAACTTCGGTCCGTACTGAAGCCATATCTAAAGTCGATCCGAGCAAACCCATCTGCTCGATAGGGTACACAGATACGCTGAAGGGGCCGCGGATAACGGCGCGGCGGCCCTCGAAAACAAGATTGCGAACGAGAATCACGGCGTCACTCTCAAGCTCAACTTGTTCAGGCAAATAAAGTGTGTGGGCCAACTGAACACCTTTGAGCCGGCGCGGTCCAATCTTAATTTCCTGCATTTCCGCCATTTGGGTGAAGTGTGGTGAGAGTGTTTGTCGCCATGTGGGAGTCATCAGAATGTCGGGATCAAATGGGACACCTTTTTTGAGCAGGAGCTCCTTGGTTTTTTCGAAGTTAGCTCTGGTTCGATCAAGCTTTTGTTGCCGGCCATCTTGAGCGAGTTTCAGTTCGACGCGTTGCTGCCGAGTTGCGATTGCGTCTTGAGATCTTTCCTGGGCGTTTGACGAAAGACTGTTTGGTGGTAAGAGTGAAAATCCGAGAATGAGGATCAACAATACTGCAAGTTTCATGAGGTGTGTATGGGGCATTTCGTCTCCTGTAGCTTTGCATGGTGAGAAGTCGCGACAAAGGGATGCCGCGGGATTACAACGAGAACTGAAAGTCTTGACAGGTTTGTAAGGACGTTGAGGAAGTATGCATCGGGCGCGCTCCTTGTCTAAACAGACTGCTCGTGAATGATTCTGCAGCGCTATTCGGCGGACAGAGTCGTGAGAAAACAGCGCCTCTTAAACTACACTTACGGTCCAATGTCAAGAACTTTTTCCGCGGCGGGGCCATTGTGGCAAATCGCCGATCGTTTTCGTACAAAGCCGCTCGATCAAAGGCGTAGGCAATTAACACCGATAAATTTGCTTTGCTCGTCTCGCCAAACCTCTTATGATGGCGTTGGCGGCTCATGGACGAACGACGATCGAAACCCCGGCTCAGTGTTCAACTCGATGCAGTCTGGCATGGCGGTGAGGAAAGGCATTCGGCTCTCATCACAGATCTTTCGGAAGGGGGCTGTTATCTCGACACCGTGGGAGAGGTAATGGTCGGTGAAATCGTCGCCTTTCGTGTACTCCTTCCCGACGATGATTGGCTTTACCTCGAAGGTGAAGTGCGCCATCACCGGCATGGCAGGGGTTTCGGTGTGCAGTTCGTCGATCTAAACGAAGAACAAACGGAGAACTTGTCGCGTCTGCTGAAGATCGCGCGAGAGGCTGGACCCGAGGGCCCGGCGATCACTGCGGACCTGGTCGAGGATTGAGTTGGCAATTCAGGGAACTTTGAAAACGATGAGCCTGACTGACCTGCTCCAGTTTCTGGCAGCAGGAAGAAAGTCGGGAACTCTCAAATTCGATCAAGGGAAGATCACCAAGCAGGTCTACTTCAGAAACGGAAAAATCGTAGGCTCGAAGTCGAACGATCCGCGTGAGTACCTGGGCCAGGTGCTGCTCCACTACGGAAAAGTCGACGAAATCCAGTTGAAAGTCGCGCGTGAAATACAGCGAACAACTGGCGCGAAGCTTGGGGAAGTGCTCGTCGAGCAGGGTTTTTTGACTGAGGATGACGTGCTCGAAATCCTCAAGACCCGCACGCTCGACGCGATCTACGATCTCTTCCTCTGGACCGACGGCGATTTTGAGTTTTACGACGAAGAGCCGGCGCCTGAAGATCTGCTTTTCATCGAGGTAGAGCCTACCAATGTGATCATGGAAGGGATCTACCGGCTCGACGAGATGGCGCGTTACAAAACACTCGTGCCGTCCGATCGAAGCGTGCTCGAGCTCAACGCAGGCTGGACCTCTTCACTCAAATTAGGCAAAGAATTTCGACAGGTTCTTTTCTTCGTCGAGAAACGCATGTCGGTCGCCGAGATCTGTTACAACATGCACGCGTCGGCGTTTCACGTTTACGGTCAGCTTTACACACTCGTGAGCGAAGGTATTGCGCGCGTCACGGGTGAGGTGAAGGAAGAAACTCCCAAGCTCATCGAAGACATCGAAGACCTTCCCGAGACCGTGACGGAGATGATCTGGTCGGCCCAGCGCAAACTGGATCAGGACCCCGAAGCCGCGCTGCTGATCGTACAAAAGGCATTACAACAACAACCGAACAACGCCGAAGCACAGGCGTTGCTGCCCGCTGCCGAAGAGAAATACGTCAAGCACGTTTACGAGCAGGGCGGGCTCTCGCCCAAATCAGTGCCGAAGTTGCTGATCTCTCCGTCGCAACTGACGACCGAACACATCGATCCGCAGGAAGGTTTTGTGCTTTCACGAATTAACGGGTCGTGGGACATCCAGTCGATCCTGTCGATCTGTCCCTTTCGCGAAGCCGACTGCCTGCGCATGATCAGAAAACTGATGGACCGGAAGATAGTTGGCATTAGTTAGAAGCGAGTTGGTCCGCAGTACAAAGAATCGTCGCGCAACGGGATGAGCGACGTTACGCCAGCGCGACAGCGCGCGTTCCTTCACGATTTCAAATCCCGCCAAACCAAACATCCGCCGCCAGTCGTGTTCCATTTGAAACGTGCATGGACCAGTGCGCCCGCGCCACTGTCGATCGTGTGTCCAGCAGACCATGCGGTCCCACCACAGCACCGGAATATCTTCGTAGATGATCGCGAGTCCGCCCTCTCGCAAGACACGGCTGACTTCGTTCAGCACGAGTCGCGGATCGTGTGCGTGGTGCAGGACGTAACAGAGCAACACGGCGTCAAAGCTTTGATCTCTGACGGGAAAGTGTCTGCCGTCGTATGGCAGGTAGTTGATGCGTGCGTCGGTGCTGTCGCCGACGTCGAGACCAACGACAGTAGTTCCGAGCATGCCTCGAAGATGATGGGCGATGAAACCGTTGCCGCATCCGACGTCGAGTATGTCTGCATGCGGCGGAAGCACACGTGCGACTTCGAGTGCCATGTCGTATGCTCGTGCAACTTTTCGTCGCCGTCTCATGCGCTTGCAGCGTCGTTTGATGATCGTGGTTAGAGTTGTCACTGTGGTTCGCTAGTGCAACCACGATGCCTCGAAAGATCGTCTGAAAAGTGGGCTAATATGCGAGTGCAGGAATTATGCGTCGCCAAGATTAGCTGACAACTGCAAGCTGTGTTATCCGCTGAAATCTATGGCAAAATGCGCGCATGACTAAATTTTTGATGACTGCTTTACTACTGACTCAAACCGTCCCGACAGGCTACTGGCCACTTGAAAAGAGCCAGCCGCTCATCGACAAAACGCAGACGATTCGTCTCACGCCTGATCTTTCAAAGTTGTCAGAGGGCGAACGAATAGCTGTCGCGAAGCTGCTCGAAGTGGGCCAGATTTTTCAGAAGCTCTACGAACAGCAGCGCCATCCGGAAGCGCTTGCGTCATACGTCGCGCTCGAACAGCTCGATAAGAAATCAGGCTCGACACCTGCGACGCAAAATTTGCTGACGCTCTATCGTTTGTTCCAGGGACCGATCGCAACGACGCTCGACAACAAACGCGAACCTTTTCTTCCGGTCGATCCTGTGAAGCCGGGTAAGAACGTTTATCCGTGGGGAATAACAAAGGAAGCAGTCGATCAAAAAGGCGCCGACCTGCTCGACTTGCGCAGTGTCGTTCGGACCGCGGATGAAAAGAACCTGCGAGAAGACATCGCCAAGCTCAACAAGTATCCGGTGCTTCAGACGTTGCACCGCGGATTGCTTGCGAAGCTGCAGAGCCTGCCGAAAAGTGGTTTGTACAGTGTGCCTTATTCAGTCGCGTACGCCGACGATTTGATGAAGGCTTACGACCTGTTGAATGAGGCAGCGATTGCAGTTGAAAAGGATGACGAGGAGTTTGCGCGATACCTGCGCAATCGCGCACGCGATCTGTTGTCAAACGATTACGAGTCGGGCGACGCGAGTTGGGTGACTGGCCGTTTCAAAAACCTGAACGCGCAGATCGGTTCGTATGAAACTTATGACGACGAGCTGTTTGGCGTGAAGACGTTCTTCTCGTTGAGTCTTTTAGCAACTCGCCAGCAGGAATCAGAAGCTTTGCGGCGTGCGATGAAAGGCATTCAGGCGCTCGAAGATTCGTTGCCGTATCAGAACCATAAGAAAGTGCGTGAGGATATTCCGGTTGGCGTTTACGACGTCGTCGCGGACTTCGGCCAGGCGCGTGGTGGAAACACAGCCACGATTCTTCCGAACGAGAGTTATCTTGCGCGACGTTACGGCCGGACGATTCTGCTGCGCGCGAACATCATGCGCGATCCGAACATCTTCGAGGGAACCTCGCGAACGCTCGTCGCAGCTATCGGAGAAGCGCAGGCGAAGGAGCTTACGCCTGACGGCAGTTTCTATCGCACGCTCTGGCATGAGGTGGGCCACTATCTTGGTGTGGATCGAACGAAGGATGGACGTGAGCTCGACGAGGCGTTGCAGGACAATGCAAACACGTTGGAAGAGATGAAGGCTGACCTCGTGGCCCTGTTTGTGGCGCAGGCGCTGCATAAGCAGGGTTACTACACGGATGCGCAGCTGCGGAGTGTTTATGCCGGCGGGATCCTGCGCGTGTTACAGAACAATCGCCCGCGAAGGGATCAGCCGTATCAAACGATGCAGTTGATGCAGTGGAACTTTTATCTTGAGAATGGTTTGTTGAGTTTCGATCCGGCGACGAAGACGATGAAGGTGAATTACGAGAAGTATCACGACGTTGTCGGGAAGATGCTTGAGCGAACGCTGGCGGTGCAGTACGAGGGCGACAAGGCTGCGGCTGATCGGTTTATTGAGCAGTATACGAAGTGGGATGAGAATATTCACGGCGCGATCGCCGCGAACATCCGCGCGCAGCAGCGGTACCGGTTCAGGGTGTTCAAGTACGCGGCGCTGGGCGAATAGGACGAATAGGAAAATAGGACGGATAGGACCAATAGGACGAATAGGACGAATAAAAATCGGTCCTATCGGTCCTATCGGTCCTATCGGTCCTATCGGTCCTATCGGTCCT
>DASTQB010000130.1:0-5381 GCA_035761985.1 Pyrinomonadaceae bacterium | reverse complement strand
GTATCTCTTTGTTGGCGCCGCGGAATCGTTGATAAGGATGACGACTGATTTCACCCTGGTTGAACTCGACGACGCGTTCGTGTACGTGAAACGTGAGCGACCAATCTTATAACGGAGCATCGATGGATCGAGTGTTACGAGTACTTGTAGTTGACGACTCTGCCTACGTGCGGTAGGTGGTGAGAGAGATCCTTTCTCGCAGTCCTTTCGTGGAAGTAGTAGGAACCGCGCGAGACGGCCGGGAAGCACTCGATTTGGTAGAAGAGCTAAATCCGGATGTGGTGACATGTGATCTGATCATGCCGGAGTTGGACGGCGTCGGGTTTGTGCGCGAACAGATGCAACGTCGTCCGGTGCCGATCATCATCATGAGCGTCGCCAAAGAGACGGCCGAAGCGGCACTGACGGCGCTCGATGCAGGCGCGGTCGACTTTGTACAAAAACCGACGGCGCTTGCGAGTGAAAAGATCTTTGAAGTAAGCGGCGAGTTGATCGAGAAGGTCAAAGCAGCCGGAAACATCGCGCTCAACAAAATCGGCGGTGGGCCTGCACCGCACGTCGCGCCGCCAATCGAGTCAACCACTACGATTCCCGGCGATCACTCGGTCGACCTCGTGGTGCTTGGCATTTCTACTGGTGGACCGCAGGCGCTGAAGCGCTTAATACCGCAGTTGCCGGCGGATTTTCCGGTTCCGGTGGTGATGGTGATGCACATGCCGGTCGGTTATACCGCGATGTACGCCGCGAAATTAAACGAAATATCGAAGCTCGAAGTGCGCGAGGCAGCCGAGGGTGACGAGATTAAAACGGGTCGCGTCTTTCTTGCAGCAGCAGGCCGCCACCTGTCTTTGAAACGGGAATCAAGCGGCAAGGTTGTCACACACCTCGATGCGCGGCCGTTTAATACGCTGCATCGGCCGTCAGTCGACGTGCTGTTTCAGTCGGCGGCGGAAGTTTACGGCAACCGTGTACTCGGTGTGGTAATGACGGGGATGGGATCGGACGGAAAGCAGGGTGCTGCCTGGATCAAGGCGAATGGTGGACTCGTTTTCACGGAAGCAGAGAGCAGTTGCGTGGTGTATGGTATGCCGTGCGTGGTAGTGGAAGCCGGATTGAGTGACAAGAGTGTTCCCCTGCAGGATATGGCTCGCGCCATCAGAGAGGTCGTATGAACCCCAGGATTCTGATTGTCGATGACTCTTCGCTATCGCGCCGGACTCTGCGACGAATCATCGAGTCTGCTGGTTACGAAGTAGTGGAAGCGGACGACGGAATGACCGCACTGGAACTCTACTTCCTCGACAAACCGAATCTGGTGTTGCTCGATCTGGTTATGAAAGGGATGTACGGATTGGATGTGCTTTTGAAGTTGCGTGAGATTGACCCGCAAGTGCGGGTTGTAGTTGCAAGTGCTGATATTCAAAGTTCGACCCGCCAGATGGCTGATGAAGGGGGTGCACTCGGTTTTATCAATAAACCATTCGTGCCGGAACAGGTGATTGCGGCTATAGAGTCAGCTCTCGCTGAAGGAGCTACTAGTGAAACTAACTGAGCGCCAGACGGACGCGCTTTCCGAACTCATCAATATTGCGTTCGCGCGCACGGGGGCCGCTCTGTCCGAACTGACCGGACATCGCGTGGTACTAAATCCGCCGGAGGTTGCCGTATACCGTACTGAAGAATTGCGCCCGGCTCTGGCAAAATTCGTCCCTGGCGACGTGGCTTCGATTCATCAGGTTTTTGCCGGACCAGTCGCGGGTGATGCGCTCTTGCTGTTGAACTATGAAGGCGCCGTGCATCTGACCGACCTGCTGACCGACGGGCACAAACCATCGAATCATCTCGATGAATCGGCGCGGGAAGTGTTAACCGAAGTCGGCAACATTCTGTTGAATGCCTGTCTCGGAATGTTTGGAAATTTGCTCAAGGTGCACGTCACGTTTTCCGTGCCGCGGCTTCATCTGGAAACTCTCGATGAGTTGATCGGTTCAATTACCGAAGGCAAAACCGACTTGCATTACGCACTCGTGGTTTACACGGCTTTTCACATCCGCGACAGTTCAGTTACAGGATTCCTCGTGATTGTGCTGAGCGTCGCCTCACTCGATCGTTTGATTCAGGAAGTTGATGCCTGGGAGGCACAGCAGAGCAGATGATTCGTCAAATGACGACAGAACGAATAGACGAGTCGACTTCTGAGGCGACTTTACTGAACGCGGCGGTCCTGCACTGGATGCGCGACCTCGTGGCCCACGGGATTATCACCACTGATAGTGAACTGAACGTCGTCGAGTGGAACCACTGGATGGAATCGCACACGGGAAAACGTGCGAGCGAAGTAATTGGCAGCAATCTGCTCGACCTGTTTCCGGAATTGATTGAACGCCGGCTCGATCGTCATTTCAAATGGGCGCTTGAAGGTCAGGTGAGAGTGTTGTCGCAGGCGCTGCACGGTTATCTGGTCGCGATGCCGGCCGTCGCTGCCGAACACGGTTATCCGCAGATGCAACAGGCGGTCAGGATTTCGCCGCTCAAGCACAGAGAGCGAGTGATTGGAACGCTGACGGTCATCGAGGACGTTACGGAACGTGTGGCGCGTGAAGCGGAGTTGCAGGCGCAGATCGAAGCGCGGTCGCGGCTGTTGTCGAGTGAAAAGTTGGCGCGCAACGAAGCCGAACGCGCGAACCGTTTGAAGGATGAGTTTCTCGCGACTGTCTCGCACGAGTTGCGCAATCCGTTGAACGCGATTCTCGGTTGGTCCCACATGCTGCGTCTTGGAAAACTTACGCCCGCGAATGCGGAACGCGCAGTGGAAACGATCTATCGAAACGCGAAATCGCAGGCGCAGTTGGTTGCCGATCTTCTCGATGTGTCGCGGATCATTTCCGGGAAACTTCGGCTCGACGTGCGAGCACTCGACCTGCTTTACGTAGTTAACGCCGCCATCGATTCGATCCGCCCCGCGGCTGACGCTAAAAACATTCGAATCCAGACGGTGCTGGACCCGGCGGCTGCTCCGATATCGGGAGACGCAGATCGTCTGCAACAGGTCGTTTGGAATCTCCTGAGCAACGCGGTCAAGTTCACTCCAAAAGACGGTCGCATACAGGTCAAGGTCCAGCGCATCAACACGCACGTCGAGATAGTCGTGCGTGATACAGGTGTCGGCATCAGCAAAGAGTTTCTGCCTTACGTGTTCGATCGTTTTCGACAGGCGGACGCGAGCAGCACGCGAATACACGGTGGCCTCGGGCTCGGGCTTTCGATTGTTCATCAACTCGTCGACCTGCACGGTGGTGCTGTGAGTGTGCAAAGCGACGGGGAGGGGCAGGGCACAACTTTTACCGTTACACTGCCGTTCGTTGATGTTGTCAGTGGTGAGAAAGAGGCTGAGCCTGTTCATCTGACTCAGGGTGATGAGGTGATCTCTTTCGATGGTCTGCCTTCACTTGAGGGGCTCAGGATTCTTGTCGTTGATGATGAGCCTGACACGCGTGAATTGATCCAGGAAGTGTTGAAGGAGTGTGGCGCTGAAGTGATAACCAGTCCTTCCGCTGCTGCTGCTTTAACAGCTCTCGAACAGCATAAGCCTGACATTCTGGTCAGCGATCTCGGAATGCCTGATGAGGATGGCTACTCGTTGATCACGAAGATTCGCGCACTGCCTCCGGAGCGTGGCGGCGACATTCCGGCTGCTGCGTTAACTGCGTATGCGAGGGCCGAGGATCGAATGCGAGTGCTACGTGCGGGATTCCAGTTTCATCTTCCAAAGCCGGTAGATTCGGCGGAGTTAGTGACCGTCGTCGCAAGCCTCGCCGGCCGCGCGTACAAAACGTGATCACGGCTTTAGTTTCACAACCACCTTATTACTTGCCACGCCACGCAGTCTGATACTCACGCTTACCTCGGCGGTGTTGGCTAGTTCGTCGGGCAACTTCACCACAACTTGTTTGAGCCAGTTGAAGTTTGGCACTGAAGCAAAGTGTTCGACAGTGAGAGGAAACACCGTGCCGGTCGAGTTCTCCGCTTGAGCGGTGACGACTGACAAAGGCTCACCCTGGAGCACGTCGGTGTTTACTGCAAACAATGAAAGATGTGTGCGCTGGTCAGTGCTGAAGTTGACATTGTTCACGACGCCGAAAGGCTCACTCTTCAACGTGACAGAATCCAAGGCGAGCGAGTGCAGGGAGTTTTCCTGTGTGAGCAGGATTGGCGGCGGTGTGATTATCACCACTGGCGGAATTGCTGTTCCGGTGAACGATATTGTCTCGTCGCCGCTTAACGTGCCGGTCGTTGCGAATATCGTTAAGAGGGGATTGAAAATAAAGCCTGACTTCGATGGGAGAATGGTAAGCCGGTGACTCACACCGCCTGCGTAAGTCAAAACGTACTTGCCGGTTTGATCAGTGAAGCTGAACTGCGTTCCGGCGACGTCGCTTACAACAATCACCATCACACCGGCCATTGCAGTGCCGGTTGTGTCTGTCACGATTCCCGAAATCGTAAACGTCGCTGCCTGCGCCGCCGCACGCTGGCTGTTAAGACAGACGACTGCGACGAGCGCAGTCAGTAAGCAAACAAAGCGGGGGAATTTCGTGTTCACCTTTTATCAGCGTGGATCCAGCTAAACGGCGATGTATGACATAAGTGCTATAAGAGGACCTGCGAAGGACCAGACTGGTTCGATAGGTTACCCTTTGAAAGAGGTGCTGACAAGGTTAAGATTCCGTAGCCCGTGGTCCTGGGGTGACTCCGCATTCCCAACCTCGAGCCCCTACGTTCAGTTTGAGCACAGGTACAACTATGGACACTTCGTCCCGTATGGTTTGCATGTTGATGTGGCGAGTAGGGAAGCTTCGATTGGAATCCCGGGCCAAAAGAATATGTATAGCGCCGAGCTGACAAACTTTACGTTTTTGCCCGTTACGCTCGACGGCTGCGATTACCTCACCGACGCGTTTGGCCGCGGTACGGCATTTCCATACGCAATTCAACGTTGGGACAATACTTCGGGAGTCTGGCAAACAATAGGTGAGCCGCCGAGTGATGCAAATTTCTGTCATCCCGTGCCGTTGAGTATGGTCCAGACAGACCGGGCCCCAAAACGCTTGTGGCCCGGGATGCGCGTCGAGGCCGTGGAAGGAGAAGCCACCGGCGCACGCGAGCCGTTTCAGAAAGACGACCGCGCGCGTTTCGTCGTCTTCACAAAACTGGGTAATGAGCTGGATTGGCGCTACGGTGTTGCGTCACACCCATTCATCATCGAAGACGACGTCCCCAGATCCGACGGGCAGTTCAGGGTGAAGCACTAGCACTTCCTGTCCTACCCTTTCTGCGTTTATCTGTGTCTTGAGATCCGCGTAATCTGTGGTTACTTCTTC
>DASTQB010000129.1:0-3412 GCA_035761985.1 Pyrinomonadaceae bacterium | reverse complement strand
ATCGATGTACTTTTCCGGTCCGCAGCTCGCTGGGGTGGTCCACGCGTAATCGGAGTCGTGTTGACCGGAGCACGTGACGACGGCGCCACGGGTATGCGTCTTATCAAGCAACGCGGCGGCATAGCGATCGTTCAGGATCCGTCTGAAGCTCCTTTCCCGAGCATGCCAATGAGTGTGTTACAAAGTGTAAGAGTTGATTACTCACTTCCTTTGAGTGCCATTGCTCCCCTGCTGAATGAACTATCAAAACAGACTATTGAAGAGGGAGAGTATCCCGTGCCAGATGAAATAGAGATTGAGTCGCGAATAGCAGAGCAGAATCTGGATGCCTCCGAACTCCTCG
The DNA here is from genome assembly GCA_035761985.1 of Pyrinomonadaceae bacterium. Lineage (GTDB taxonomy): Bacteria > Acidobacteriota > Blastocatellia > Pyrinomonadales > Pyrinomonadaceae > PSRF01. The sequence goes on along the minus strand of DASTQB010000129.1, from coordinate 3,069 downwards.
CGAGCGTTGAGAGGATCGGCAGAATATCGAGACTTACGTGTCCGGACTGTCATGGCGCCCTCTGGGAGATCCGCGATGACGACATGCTTCGCTATCGTTGTCACGTCGGACACGCTTTTTCGGCTGACAGTTTGAGTGAGGGACAGACAGAGATGCTCGAAGTCGCGTTGTGGTCTGCCGTCCGCGCTTTGGAAGAGAAGATGATGCTCGCGCAGCGCATCGTTGAACGCGCGCGCAGGACCAATCAAGTGCGCGCCGCTGCCATATTTGAGAAGCGCGCGCGCGAAGCCGAACAACACAGTTCAGTCCTTCGCGAGCTGTTGCTGACTGCCCAAAAAGGTGGTATAGCCGACGAAGTATTCAACACCGCTGACGAATAGAATCGAGAAACTCAAAAAGAGGTAAATGACCGAAACAAAAACTCATAACGAAGACCTGGTCGTGGTCGGTTCTTCTGCCGGAGGTGTTGGTGCACTCTCGATTCTCGTGAGTACGCTGAATTCGCCTTTCCCGGCGCCGATCGTCCTTGCGCAACATCTCGATCCTCAACGTCCAAGCCATCTCGGAGCGATTCTCGAACGACGCACCCAGTTGCCGATCGTGGTCGTTGGTGAGCGCGAACCCACGCCACTTGAAAGCGGGAAGATTTACGTGGTGCCGTCGAACAGGCACGTGAAGATCACGGATGGACACGTGCATCTTGAATCCGATCATGCCGAGCGGCCGAGACCATCAGTCGACATGTTGTTGTCGAGCGCGGCGCAAGCCTACGGCGAACGTCTCATCGCCGTGATTCTGACGGGTTCAGGATCGGATGGCGCGGCGGGAGCAGTTGAAGTTAAAAGCGCAGGCGGCGTGGTGATAATTCAGAACCCACAAACTGCTCCGTATCCTTCAATGCCACTGTCTTTACCGCCGACGGTAGTCGATCACGTGGTTGAAGTGGAACAGATTGGACCGTTGCTTTTCGATATTCTGAAAGGCGTAAGTCTTCCTGCGACAGAAAACGCCGACGATCCGTTACGCGATCTGCTTACGCAAGTCAGCGCACGAACAAACATCGATTTCCGTAACTACAAGGCTTCGACAATCCTGCGCCGGATTGGCCGAAGGATGGCGATTACGCATAACACCAACATTCGTGATTATACTGACTTCCTGCGAACTCATCCGGACGAAGCCCAGGAGCTTGTTAAGGCTTTTCTGATCAAAGTCACGGGTTTCTTTCGCGATCCCGAAGCTTTTGATTTTCTCAACCAGACGGTCATTCCCGAATTAATCGAGCGCGGACGACAGAATGGACGAGTACTGAGGATCTGGTCGGCGGGATGCGCCACTGGTGAAGAGGCCTACTCGCTCGCACTCCTCGTCGCCGAGCATCTCGGACCCGAATTTCCTGAATGGAACGCAAAAATTTTTGCCACCGATCTCGCTGCTGATGCGATAGCTTTTGCGCGCCGCGGTCTGTATCCGGAAAACGTCTTAAGAGATCTTCCTGACGACTTTCGTGCAAAGTATTTTGAACGCATTGATCACGGCTTCCGCGTTGTCAAAGCAATTCGGCAGTCAGTCATCTTCGGACATCAGGACATCAGCCGTGGCGTGCCTTTTCCTCGAATCGATCTGGTCACGTGTCGCAATCTCCTGATCTACCTGAAGCCTGAGTTGCAACAAGTGGTCCTGGATCTGTTTGCCTACTCTTTACACCAGTCGCGTGGCTACCTGTTTCTCGGTAAAGCGGAAACGGCACGTCCGACCAAGGCCACTTTTGAGCTGGTCAACAAGAAGTGGAAAATCTATCGCTGCCTGGGAGGACCGCGTGCTTTCCCGGTGCAGGATACGGCGATTTTAGAACGCGGCGGCAGTGTTAATCAGGTTCCGGAACGACGGCGGCGGATTTCGCCCATCGTGGCGGTTCCGGGCCAACACGAACTCTCTAAGGTAGAAGTCGAAATCGCACAGCTTCGACGCGTTAACGAAACGATGCTTCGTTACACGACCGTTGCAGTGGTGATCATCGATCGCACCTATCGAATACTAACCATCAATTCCTCGGCCAGACGGTTGCTGGGCGTTCGCGATGTTGGTTATGACCAGGATTTTTTACACGCCGTCCGCGGCATGCCCTATCAGCAGGTGCGCAGCGCCATCGATACGTCGTTTCGCGAACACACAACCACTACGCTCCCCGAACTCGAACTGGACCAGACTTCGGAAGGCACCGGGCGCTACATCAGCCTCACGATTATGGTCATGCAGGTAGAGCAGGGCGCACCGGAACTGGCCGTAATCACTGCCAACGACGTAACGGAACAAGTTCAGATCAAACGGCGGTTGGAGGCTGTTCAGCGCGAACACTCAGAACTCGTGGCCGAACTAAGCACGGCAAACAAGCGTTTGGCGACAATGAACAAGGAGCTCCAGGATGCGAACGAGGAGCTTCAGGCAGCGAACGAGGAGTTGATGCTGACGCAGGAAGAGCTTCAGGCTACAAACGAGGAGTTTGAAGCGACGAATGAAGAGTTGCAGGCCACCAACGAGGAGCTTGAAACAAACAACGAAGAACTTCAGGCGACCAACGAGGAACTGCAAACCACTAACGACGAGCTCACCGCACGCTCGGCTGAACTACAGGAGATCACTCAGCAACACCGGCTGGAGCAGACGCAACTCGCACAGTTGCTCGAGCGATTTCCTCATTACGTGATGGTTTTGAATGCGGATGATTTTACGGTTCAGGCGGTCAATCCGGGCTACGCAGAAATGTTGAACGGCCGGAGCCCAACCGGCATGTCTCTTAACGAGCTCCTTAGCGGCAAAGACATGGAACAACTGCTCCACCTGCTCAAACATGCGGCGCAACAGAAACGGTCAGTCAGCTCCAATCCCATCAATGCCGGCGTCAGCAGTGATGGGCAGTTGGATGATGCCAGGTTCGTTCACACGGTCGTCCCGATCAGTGACGAAGACGGATTGAGCGTAAATCGCCTGTTTATTTACAGCGAGAAGGTCGTGTAGTCGTTGGCGCCGTTGCCGTTCGCGGCGTCTTGCAGCTTGCTGGACTGCACT
>DASTQB010000128.1:0-4022 GCA_035761985.1 Pyrinomonadaceae bacterium | reverse complement strand
GCTCAAAAACTTGATGACGCGCGCGAGGGTTACGGGCGGATCCCGCCTGCGCAACCCGTCGCGGGCGCGTTTGGGAAAAACAAGCCGAAGAAGGAATCTGATCAGGACCTTTCCCTGAAAAAACATACTCGCAAAGCAAACAAATGACAGGATGACAGGATTTGCAGGATTTACAGGATTCAGATCCTGTAAATCCTGATTCATCCTGTAATCCTGTCCAATTTTTCTCGCCACAAATCCACGCTCGTGGGTGTTCTATTGTTGAAAATCACTTCGGAGGGCCCACAAATGCAAAAGATCGTAATCACCAGCCTCGCAGTTCTAGTTTGTATTACAGCCACCATTGCCACCGCGCAAAATCCTGTGACCGGCACATGGACGGCGTCGATTTCTTCCAAAGACAGCTCCAAAATCCAACTCAATCTCGAGCGTCGCAACGATAGAGGAAAGCGGCACCAGTCGGGACAGAGTTACGAGTTCTCCGATCTTCAGGGTCTCAGCCGCGAGCAGGCGCAGAACGGCGGCGCCGTGAGTTTTAGCCTCGTGCGCGAAGCAGGGCGCGTCGACCTCGAAGGAAGTTTCCAGAACGGCAAAGGCTCGGGCACGTTCCGGTTCACGCCAAACGCAGCATTTGTCTCAGCAATGCGGAACCGCGGTTACGACTTTCAACCTGATTCAGATGACGACTTCGAAGATCGCCTGCTTACCGCGACGACTTTGAACATCACCACCGCGCTCGCGGACGATCTCGCATCGGCAGGTTTCGGCAAACTCGACATCCACGATCTCTTCAAGGCCGCGATCTTCAAGGTCGATTCGCAGTTCGCGCGTGAGATGAAAGCCAGCGGTTTCAACAATCTAGGCATGGAAGAACTGGTGAAAGCACGGATCTTCAAGATCGACGCGAAGTTTGTGCGAGAGGTCGCGCAGATGGGTTTCGAAAACGAACCATTCGAGAGCCTCGTCAAGATGCAAATCTTCAAAGTCACCCCCGAGTTTATCGCAGAGCTTCGCAACGAAGGTCTTACGAATCTGCAAGTGGAAGACATCGTGAAACTGCGTATCTTCAAGATCGACGTCAACTACATTCGCCAGGCGAAAGCTGAAGGCGGACCGACAGACGTTGAAAGTCTCGTGCAGCGAAAGATCGGCGTTGCGCGCCGCAGGTAAGCTGGACCACACGGATTACACAGATCGAAAAAATCTGTGTAATCTGTGTTTGCCATGCAGGTCTTCAAAAACTATATCAACGGGGAATGGCTCGACAGCACATCGGGAAAGACATTCGCCAATATCAATCCAGCCAACACTGACGAGACGATCGGTCTCTTTCAATCTTCAAACGCCGACGACGTAAACGAGGCCTGCCGCGCCGCAGCAACGGCGCGACAGGCCTGGGCCGATCTGCCAGCCACTAAACGCGGCGAATACCTCTTCAAAGCTGCCGAACTTCTCGAACACCGTCTTCAACAACTCGGCGAGGAGATGACGAGAGAAGAAGGCAAGACGCTGCCCGAAGCCATCGGCGAGGTGAAGCGCGCGATCAATATCTTCCGTTACTTCGGCGGCGAAGGCTCTCGACAGTTTACTTACCAGGTCCCCTCGGAGCGCGAGAACGTGCTCTGCTACACGATCCGCAAACCACTCGGAACAGTGGCGCTGATCACGCCGTGGAACTTCCCAAGCGCGATTCCTGCATGGAAGATCGCGCCTGCGCTCGTCGCAGGTAACACCGTTGTCATCAAGCCTGCGTCCCTGGCTCCGCTCAGTTCGTACAGGCTCATCGAGGCGCTGCACGAAGCAGGAATTCCGCCCGGAGTTATCAACTACATCACGGGAAGCGGTGGCCTGGTCGGCGACGCGCTGACGAGCAATCCTGAAATCCGCGCGATCTCGTTTACTGGTTCGACTTCTGTTGGAACTGCGCTCTACAACAAGGTTTCAGAACGAAGAATTCGCGTGCAACTGGAGATGGGCGGAAAGAACCCGACAATCGTGCTCAGCGACGCCGATCTGGATTACGCTGCCGACATTCTTGTCAACGGAGCATTCTTTTCGACGGGGCAGAAGTGTACTGCGTGTAGTCGCGCCATCGTCGAACGATCGATCTACGAGCCGCTCGTGCAGAAACTGATTGAGAAGGCGCGGAAGTTAAAAATCGGCAACGGTCTCGAACCGGGGGTTCAGATTGGGCCGGCAGTCGACGAAGCACAACTGAAAACAGATCTCGAATACATCGACGTCGCGAAAAGCGAAGGCGCGGAGTTGCTGTATGGCGGAAACCGCTTGAGCGGCGAGGGCTACGAAAAGGGTTACTTTGTCGAGCCGACGATCTTCGCTGGAGTTCGTTCTGACATGCGCATCGCGCAGGAAGAAGTGTTTGGACCAGTGCTGGCGTTGATGGTCGCTGAAGATTTTGACGATGCGATGCGAATTGCAAACGACGTGCGTTTTGGTCTGTCGGCGTCGATCGTGTCGAAGGACTTGACGCGTGTGCACGAGTTTATCAACCGCATCGAAGCGGGATTGATTACGGTGAATCTTCCGACTGCCGGTGTTGAGTATCAGTTGCCGTTTGGCGGGACGAAGGAATCGAGTTTTGGAATGCGCGAACAAGGGCCGCAGGCGTTGGATTTTTATTCGGAGTCGAGAACCGTCTACTTAAAATACCGACAGGATTAACACGATGCACAGGATGAACAGGATAAGCCTGGTTTTACTTGTTGTACTTGCAATCAACTTGCCTGCATTCGGGCAGGTGCGAGAAGAAAACGTGCGCGCGCAGCTCAACTTTCTCGCGAGTGATGCTATGCAGGGTCGCGGTAGTGGCACAATTTACGAACGTATAGCGGCTGAATATATGGGTGCTCAGTTTCAGCAGTTCGGACTGGAACCCGGCGGCGACACCGACAGCACCGGCATGAAGAGTTTCGTACAGCGCGTGCCGCTCGAGACGTTGAAGTTTGCGGAAACGCCGCTACTGACGGTCGTTGATGGAGCGAACAGACACCATTGGGAGTTTGGTCGAGATTTCCTCGTTTCATTCCTGACGTCACATAAAATCTCCGGTGACTTACAGGTGGTAGAGCCGGAAGGGACGTTTAAGAAAGACGCGATCGTTGCCGTGAAATTACCTGCGGGCGCAAGTCAGCAGCAGCGACAGGATACAGTAAGAAAGGCGCGTACGTCTGACTCAGCGGCCGTCATACTGATCGAAACAGAAGCGAACCAGAAGACACGCGAGGCCGGCAATGTTCGACTGCCGAACCTGCCGCCAAGAGTCGGCGGCAATCAGGGCTCTCCGTTCGCCGTGATCTCGATTCGTAAAGAGGCCTTGGATACGATCCTCGCAATGCCTCCGGGCGCGAAAGTACATTTTGAGGGCGCCACGGTAGCGGCCGACGCGAGTGCGACCTGGAACGCCATCGGTGTGTTGCGAGGTACCAATCCCAACGAAGCGATTGTTTTGAGTGCTCACCTGGACCACGTGGGCGTGAACGAGTCGTTAGCCGGCGACAAGATCTTCAACGGCGCTGACGACGATGCATCGGGTTGCGTTGCGGTGCTGGAGCTTGCGCGTGTGCTCGCTGCGGGTAAACGTCCACGCCGCACGATCTATTTCATCGGTTTTGGCAGTGAAGAAAGGGGCGGCTTCGGCTCGCGATACTTCATCGCTAATCCACCGGTTCCGCTCACGCAGATCGTCGCAGACGTGCATTTCGAGATGCTTGGCCGGCCTGATCCGAAAGTTCCGAGCGGGCTCTGGTTAACCGGTTACGAACGATCGAACCTCGGCGCGGAGCTGGTGAAGCAGGGCGCGTCGCTCGTCGCCGATCCGCGTCCGGAACAGTCGTTCTTTCAGCGATCTGATAACTACGCGTTCGCGTTGCGTGGCGTGATTGCTCACACGGTGTCGAGTTTTGGGTTGCACACTGATTATCACCGGCCGAGTGATGAAGTGAGCAAGATCGACTTTCCGTTTATGACGCGATCGATCAACTCGCTCGTCAAGCCGATTCAGT
>DASTQB010000127.1:0-25277 GCA_035761985.1 Pyrinomonadaceae bacterium | reverse complement strand
CTGTTTCATCATCTGGCGCATCTCGACGTACTGCTTGACGATCTGATTGACCTGCGCCACTGAAGTTCCGGATCCGCGAGCAATGCGGCGACGGCGATTTGCGTTCAGAATCCGGTGATCGTTGCGCTCTTCCCACGTCATCGAATCGATGATGGCTTCAGTGCGTTTCAGCTCCTGCTCCACCAGCTTCGACTGCTCGTCGTCCAACTGCGGCATGCCCATGCCGCCGAGTAGCTGGTCTGGAAGCAGCTTCATGATCTTTGAAAAAGAGCCGAGCTTTTTGACCTGGCGCAACTGGGAACGAAAGTCGTCGAGTGTGAATTCGTTCTTTTGTAGCTTCTTGAGCTGCTGTTCCGCTTCCTGTTGATCGACTTTCGACTGGACCTCTTCGATGAGCGACAGCACATCGCCCATGCCGAGAATTCGTTGGGCCACTCGGTCGGGATAGAACGGTTCGAGCGCGTCGTAACGCTCGCCGACGCCGACAAACTTTACCGGCTGCCCGGTGACCTGCTTGATTGAGAGTGCCGCACCACCGCGCGCATCGCCGTCCATCTTGGTCAGGATCACGCCGGTGATACCTACGCGACGGTGAAACTCTTCCGCCGAACGAACAGCGTCCTGGCCCGTCATCGCATCCGCAACGAAAAGTATCTCGACCGGATGAGTTTGGTTCTTTATGTTTACCAACTCTTCCATTAGAGCATCGTCGATGTGCAGACGACCTGCCGTGTCGATCAATAAAGTATCGAAGCCGGTTTGCTGCGCGTGCTTCTGTGCTTCACGCACAAGCGTCATCGGATCGTCCGATTCCGGATATTCAAAGATCTGCTGGCCAGTCGCCTTCGCGATGACTTTTAACTGCTCGCGCGCCGCCGGACGGTAAACGTCAACTGAAACCAGTAGCGGCTTACGATCCTGGTTCTTTGCCAACCAGCGCGCGATCTTCCCTGTCGAGGTGGTTTTACCCGAACCTTGCAGGCCAACCACCATCACGGTGTTTGGGATCTGTTTCGTAAAGACGAGGCGCGATGATTGGCCTCCGAGCAGTTCGACCAGTTCGTCAAAAACGATCTTTACGACTTGCTCGGAAGGCTTGAGTTCCTGCCAGACCTGCTGGCCTTCGGCTTTTTGCTGAACGGAACTGATAAAGTCTTTGGCGACTTTATAGTTGACGTCTGCTTCCAAAAGCGCGAGACGAATCTCCCGCAGCGCAGCGTCGACGTGCTCTTTTGTCAGCACGCCCTCGCCCCGCAAATTCTTTAGCGTGCGTTTTAATTTATCCGAAAGCGACTCAAACATATAACCCTAGGCGAAGTTCCGCGCTGCAGACGGAAACGGAAATGATAGCGACCGACCTTAGGGGTGTCAAGGCGAAGAAGTGGTTAAATCGTCCCGTAAACTGTGTGTTTTGAGAGTTTAATTTCCACAAGCCCGGCCGACGGGCAGCCGGAGTAATTTGTAAATTCTCACGTTATGTGCGCAAGAAACTGTACGGCATCGCATTCATGTGTTAAATTCAGCACGAATAACACGTTTGCGCGGCAAAACTGTAAACGGAATAGTTTTGAGCCATCCCTCCCAAAGCAACACGCAACATGAAAAGTCCGCTCGATTGATCTTTTATAGGTACTAAATGGACAAACGTGTCGGTCATGGACCTAGACTCATCGAGCAGGTCTCTACAGAGCGAGGTGTGGTTGATCTCGCGGACGCTCGAGTAAGGATTCGCTCGCGGGCGAAACCTACTACCGAGTCGCTCATGCGCGAGCTGGACGAGATCCGTTCGCTGCTGGACCAGGGTCTATCTACCGACGCCAAAGATCGTCTGGCCTTATTAATCTCCAGTGCGCGTTATAACCCGCAAGTGCTCGCACTAGCGAGAATCGCCCTTTCTACCGCGCTGGAGCAGCAGGGCCACTATCGCGACTCACTCGCCGCGGTCTCGATGTATGAAGCACCCGAGGCACGCGTGAAGATCGACGATCAGACCGTCAGTTATCTGCGCGTTCAAATCGGACTTGCATACAACTACAACGGCGATCATCCCAAAGCCATCGCGATGCTGAAGTCGACGTTGCGCGACTACGCCGATAACGGTGGTGTAAACCTGGGCCATATTTACGCGGCTTTATCTCGTATTTATAGAAGTATCAGTGAGTATCCGATTGCGCGTGATTACGCACAGCGGGCTTTGGAGTATTTCAGGCAGAGCGGCGAGTGGCGCGGAATGGCCGAGTCGTATTTCGGCATGGGTGTGGCTGACATACACGAGGGCAATTACGAAGCCGGCCTGGAGAACTTGGAGCAGGCTTTGAAGCTCATCGGAGATCGGCCTGCTGCCTATGTGCTGGGCCGTACATACGCGAACATGGCCGGCGCCTGCTGGTTTCTCAAGCGGCCTCAGGAAGGCATCGACTACCTCAAGAAAGCGATCACCTACTACGAGCGCACCGATCACAAGACCAACGCCGCGGATGGTTACAACAATCTGGGCATCAATCTCATATTGATCGGACAGTGGGACCGGGCCCAGGAAGCACTCGAACGCGCATTTTCCCTCGCGAAAGAGGTCGACGAGCGTGGCGCGAAAGTGCCGATGATCCTGGATTCGCTTGGCGAGCTCCACATGCTCCGTGGCGATCTGGACGAAGCGAAGGATTACCTCAGTCGGGCAGTCGCGCTTGCTACTGAGAACGGAAACAAGTGGTACGCGGCCCAGGCGTTGAGGACGCTTGGCCGTTGCTATCTCGCGATCGCGGATCCTGATAAGGCGTTAGCGAAGGCGCGGGAAGCACTCACGCTGGCTGAGACCATCGGCGACCGTCAGGCGATCTGCGAGTCGAGGCTGATTGCTGCCGAAGCGCATTTGATGAAGCGTGAGCTTGATGACTGCAATCGTGAGCTTCAACGCGTGAGTGCGGAAACGACTGACTCCGCGACCGATCTTCATTTCACCGGCGAGGCGCACCGGCTCAATGGAATGCTGAATATGTCCCACGGCGACGCGGCTGCGGCCGCGCAGCACTTCGGCAGCAGCGTTTCCATATTCGACATGCTGGGCGATCGTTATCGCGCCGCTCGTGCGCATCTCGAGTTGGGCCGTGCTTACACGAAGATCATGCCCGATCGGGCTGGTGAACATTTGAGCCGTGCGTTGAATACATTTCGAGAACTCGGAGCACGGCTCGACCTGTCGCGCGCTGAAGAAGAGCTGAGGGATCTGTCTCGCAGAACTCCTGAACGTATTCAGGAGCAGTCAGCTCTGACTCAACTCTTGACGCTGCGGCTTGCCGAGGCTGTTGCTTCCCGCGAACTGTTGCTGCGCGAACTGGCTGCAGTCATGCGCCAGGAAACGGGTGCGCAACGCGTCATTATTACTGAGCGCGGCGAACGTCACGAGCCCCGGGTTGTGGTTGCAATGGGCTGCGAGGCGATTGAAAGTGTGCGGATTGCTGTGGAGTTGGACAGGCTCGAAGACGACGCAGCACGCGAGCGATATTGCAAGAAGCACGATGCCGAGTTGATCCAGCTCAAATCGTCGAATGCACCACCGGCGTTGATGTATCTATCGCCGCGCAACCGTGCGAAATTACCTGCCGGTGTGGCGCTCGAACCGCTGCTGCGGGTCGTTGAACTCGGAATGGACGTTTGTGCGTTGAGGGCGGGCGCGCAGAAGAGTGGCACTCACGAGCATTCGGACGAGCTGACCGGAACCAGCCTGATGCCCGGGTTTATTCATTCGAGCCCGGCGATGACGCAGTTAGTTGAAGAGGTCCATAAGATTCGTTCCTCGGATGTAACTGTTCTGGTGACGGGCGAGTCAGGTACGGGCAAGGAACTGGTCGCGCGGGCGATCCACGCGATCTCGTCTCGGCGTTCGAAGGTGTTTGTGCCGTTCAACTGCACTGCCGTGCCCAAGGAATTGTCTGAAGGGTATCTGTTTGGTTACCGGCGGGGTGCTTTTACGGGTGCTGTTTCCGATTCCCAGGGCGTCATTCGAACCGCCGCCGGTGGAACGCTGTTCCTCGACGAGGTTGGTGATCTACCGCTCGACGTCCAGCCGAAGTTGCTGCGGTTTTTGCAGGAAGGTGAGATTCAGCCGCTTGGAGAACAGCGGCCGAGCAAAGTTGATGTGCGCATCATCGCGGCGACGAATACCGACTTGGAGGACATGGTTTCGCAGGGGCGTTTCCGTGAGGATCTGTATTACCGGTTGAATGTGATCCGGTTGCGAGTGCCGCCGCTGCGTGAGCGCCGGTCGGAGATCCCGACGATCGTCAACTATTACGTGAATCATTACTCGGCGAAGTTTGGACGGAAGGACATTCAAATCACGCCGCAGGCGGTCGACTTGTTGATGGTGAGCGACTGGCCTGGTAACGTAAGGCAGCTCTGTAACGAGATCCAGCGCACCGTTGCGCGATCCGAAGATGGCACGATAATCACGCCTGAACACCTGTCGCCGGAGTTGAAGCGAACCTCGTCTCCAACGGCGCCGTCTACCGCGGCCGCATCCCTTGCCTCGATGCCTTCTTCGAATGTGCAGACCGCCGGCACCCTGGCGGACGCGTTGGCGGAGGTTGAGCGGCGCATGATTTCCGACGCCCTGCGCAGGCATAACGGCAACATCTCACGTGCGGCACGCGAGCTCGGCCTGACGCGTCGCGGACTTTATCTAAAGCTCGAACGCCATGAACTGAGTGTGAGTGCTTAGGCGGTTTTGCGCTGGGTGATTTCCTGCGCGATGTTAGAGATTTTGTTGATATCGAAGGGTTTCGCGACTACCCAATCCGCTTTCAACGCATTCCTGGTCTGAATGCTGATCGCGTCGGCCCAACCGCTGATAATCGCGATTGGCATCGTTTTCGAGCGCTCGCGAATTTCGGTAACCAGTTCCCACCCGTTCATCGACGGCATCCCGATATCGGTAAATACCGCGTCAAACTTACCTGCATATTGGTCGTAGAGTGCGAGGGCGATTTCACCGCTTTCCGCCGCGACAACTTCACAACCGTCGGCTTCCAGCGCCTCAATCAGGACTTCGCGCACGTGGATCTCGTCGTCGACGACCAGGACTCGGACTTTGTCAGGGACAACAGAGACGGTCGTTTCTGGGGTATTGGGGCTTTCGTCGGTGGCCTGGGCGGGCACTACTCTTGGCAGTGAGATCTTGAACGTCGTGCCGCGGCCGGGTTCGCTATCCACCTCGATCGAGCCTTCGTGGCGTCGGATGATACCGAAGCTGACCGCCAGGCCCATGCCGGTGCCGGCCTTTCCTTTCGTCGTGAAGAAAGGATCGAAGAGCCGCTGCTTCACTTCCGGGGTCATACCGGTGCCGGTGTCGGTGACGTGGATCACCACGCGATCGCGACTTTCCTGGGTTGAGATCCGCACTTCGCCGCCGGAGGGCATGGCGTCGACGGCGTTGTAGATCATGTTTACGAGCACTTCGCGCAGTTCGACCGGATCGCCCTTGATGTGGGCTTTGCAGTCCGCATGGAGGGCGAAGCGTATCGGGGCGAACTCCGAGCGGGCTTCCCAGCGCGGGCGGGTCATCTCGCCGGCATCCTTGAGCAGTTCAGCGACCGATATGACCTCGAATTCGCGGCTTGGCCGTTGGCGTGCGAAATCTTGTATCCGGCGGATGATGTGAGCGCCGTCTTCAGCGCTCTTGATGATGAGTTCAAGACCGGCTTCGACTTTGGCGGGATCCGAGCTGTTTCGGAGGATGAGTTGGGCGCGGCCCAGGATTCCGGTGAGGGTGTTGTTGACGTTGTGGGCGACGCCGAATGAGAGTTCGCCAAGTGCGGCCATTTTTTGCGCGTGGATTTCCTGTTCGCGCTGGGCCTCGTGGCGTGTGTGGGCCTCGGCGATAGTTTCGAGGCACTTGCGCAAGCGTTCGCGTGTGGCCTGCTGCTGGGAATTCGCGAGCAGTTGATTGGCTTGGGCGCCGATTTCGCGGCGTTCGTCGTCGGCGAGCTGATCGCACATTTCCTCAATAAGGATCAGGAGCGCCCGCCCTGCGCCCTCGCGGTCGCCACACCGCTCAGCGACTCGGCGCGCCCGTTCAATTACTGGTTTCGCCTCCTGCCGATGCCCAAGGCGGCACAAAATAAGCCCATGCGTCGTGAGCGCCTCCGCCAACAGCGCATCCTCCCCACTCCCCTCCAGCGTGTTCAAGGCCAGTTTGATTGCCCGCTCGGCCAAGTCGTAATTTCCTGAAACCAGGTAAAGCTGTGCAACTGTTTCGTCAACTTGGGCACGTCGTACTTTATCCCCAAATTCCTCGAACAGATCACTGGCTCGCTGCAAGTGTGCTTGGGCCTCGTCGCACCTTCCTAGTGTTAGCAGTAGATACCCCAAGTTATTTTCTACAATAGCCGTATAACGATCATTGCTTATTAGCTTAAATTCGGAAAGCGCTTGTTCATAGTGATGTAGTGATCGCTCCGAATAACGGTCATGATTCTCTGCGACACCAAGGTCTTTAAGTATAGTGGCGAACTCTAAATGGAAGCGGCCCTTGATCCACGGCCGATCGTCTGGAACCAAGGGCAGAGCTTGGTTGAGGACATTGATGGCATCATGTAGCCGGCCCGCATGATGTTCCACAAGGGCCAAACGGATCAAAGCGACACTTCTAAGCTCTTTTTCTTCATCTGGGATTGAGTCTAATGATGAACGTAGAGTGGCTCGTGCAAGATCGAATAGACCTTGCCAGAAGTAGCAACAGGCTAGTTCGACTCGTCCCTCTGCGGCACGTGTCTTATCCTCTGTTTGTTCGAATATAGCAATAGCGCCGCTTAACAGTGCCTCGGCGGGTTTTTGACCGCCAGTCGTTTGCTTGGTACTTGCAATCCAACCAGTCAGCGTCCCTGCCGTCAGGAGTAGATCAGCAGCGGCTGCGTAGGTTAGACCCGTATGATGTGGCCATTCGCCCAATTCCCACCAAGTTCGGAGTGCAACGACGCCAGCATCGTAATCGCCGACCTCAAGCTTCTCGCGGGCAATGGTGCAACAAGCATGGACCCTCTCACTTTCAGTGAGAGGGCTTTCCAGGATGGTAGAGAGAGCCTTGCTAAACATGTCCAGCGGCATGCGTGTATCTTCCCATGTGAAATCCTTAGCGTGGGCCTTGCATCAAAAGTCAAACGCTCCAGAATACAGCCGTACCCCGACCATAGGGCGCGGGTGACGCTCGCTTGCGACATTTCCCGTTTCCATTTGAAATCGGCTTATTGACCAACCTGCTTGCTGCCTCTGATGGTCTCTGCAAGTTTGACTATTCTCTTTTGAGGCCCAGCCCTTAGCGTGTTTATCAGATATACATTGAAACCAGCGTATCCATGACTGGTTAGCGTAGAGCTTTCGCGTAATTTGGGTGGCATTTTCAGTCAGACAGTTTCGCAAACAGCTTGTGCGTACGTTGTATTCAGGTGGTCAAACCTCTTCTAAGATCCGTAGAGGATCTCTATCTTACCTACATCCAAGCATTTACGGTTCGTCCCTCAGAGTTTGTTCGTGGCACGGTTGTTGAACTGAATAAGTCTGTCCAATTGATGAATACTTGGCACCGGTGAGTTTAGGTTGGCACCGCAATCCTACCGGAGCCATAAATCCCAGTAACAAGCTGTCACCAGGAGAAAACAACATGCATCGCTTTCGACCGATATTTCTTACTTTGACTTTGATTGTCACACTTTCTTCCGTCGCACAAGCCGGAAACATTGGCGGTCTCCGTAGCAACGCAGCAGGTAACATCGGTGGGATGCGCACCAACGCAGCAGGTAACATCGGCGGGATGCGCACCAACGTGACAGGCAACATCGGTGGGCTTCGTTCCAACGCGGCGGGGAATATCGGTGGCATGCGCACCCATTCGATGCAAGAAAACATGGACATCGAAAGCCTCTTTTTGGATAACATTACTGGACTGATTCGAGCACTACTCGCGACTTCAGCTTTGGTCTAAAAGAACGACGAGCAGTCACTCTGAACAAGTGTTGCCCCAAATATCGGTCAAACTGCTGTGAAAAGCGGGTCTTTTCACTTCGTCCGACAACCAAGCAACAGACATACCGCAGGAGGTGGAAAATGGCGTGCGAGATTCCTAACATGGACTACTACTTTTCCGACCGTTGGCCAAACGTATTGGAAGGTTTTATCTTCCCGATCGAAAATTCAAGAAGTTGTGAGCTGCTCTTAAGTTAAACGTCTGCGATGTCTTAATCAAGATCAGCGATTATGTTAAGGCAACGACGAACTCGCTCTCTCAACAAGGATTGCTGCGAAGCTGATAGCAGGCCCTGTAATTTTTTACCCAAGTTGTCCAGTTCTTCCTTTTCTAACACATTCCACATTTCTTCAAGTAAGATCAACAATGGACGACCTGCCCCTTCCA
Source organism: Pyrinomonadaceae bacterium (assembly GCA_035761985.1). GTDB lineage: Bacteria > Acidobacteriota > Blastocatellia > Pyrinomonadales > Pyrinomonadaceae > PSRF01. Next base: position 16,873 of record DASTQB010000127.1, on the reverse strand, counting down.
GATTACCGCATCGCCAAGCTAAACGATGAGCGTCTCCTAGAATTCTTTTAGCCTCATTGGTTCGCTTAAGTCGGCTATAAATCATACCTTGAGTTGTTAGCGCTTCGGCCAACAGCGCATCCTCGTCACCCGTTTCCATGACTTGCACAGCGCGATCAATTGCCTTCTCTGCGTCATCGTATCTTTCTTGGGCAAAATAGAGTTGCGCCAATGAGTCGTCTACTTGTGCGCAACGGATTCGATCGCCGAAGATGGCAAACGTTTTGTGAGCGCGAAACAGATGTGATTCGGCAGCTGAAAGCTTTCTTAACGCCAACATCAAATAACCAAGGTTGTTTTCCACTATCGCCGTAAGCCGATGGTTCCCTACGGCCTCGAACTCATACAGTGCTTTGACGTAAAATTGATGCGACTTGGCGAAGTATTCTGGGAGTTCCTCAGAAATGGCGAGATCCTTATACGTCGATGCTAACTCAACATGACAGCGACCGGTGGCCCACGGGCCACATAGTTGCACGATAGCCGTTGCTTCGGTGAGCCTAGCTAAGGCATCGTTTAGCCTTCCTGCATGACGCTCAAGAGTCGCCAGTCTAATTAGTGCAAGGCTATGAACGTATGAGTCTTCCCCTGATAAATCGGCAAGAACTCGCATAAGAGTCGCTCGTGCGGTATCGAAGAGTCCCTGTCGGTAATAGCAAAAGGCGAGTTCTATCCGTGCTTCCGCTGCTCGCCTTCGGAAGCCTAGCTGTTCGAAGAGTCCTATAGAACCATTTAGCAGTTCCTCGCTGTGCTTTTGCCCGCGCGGTAGCTGCTTAGCACTGGCAACAGAACTAGCAAGTTCGCCTACGGTAAACAGAAGGTCGGCGCAGGATTGTGGAGTTAGTCCATCAACCTTTGGCCAGTCGCCAAAGGACCACCAAGGTCTCAGAACAAGGCAGGCAGCCTCGTAATTACCAACGTCGTTTTGTTCACGAACAATCGCGCAGTAAACTTGTGATTGTTCGCTCAAGGTTAATTCAACCGAAGGTATTTGATGAGGTCGGTCTTCACTAAAACTAAAATTTCTGAGGTCGAAGCTAGGGGAGTTTGTGTGAACTCGAGGAAACAGCGATTGCTGATACAATTGCTTAACTGTGCGGTAAGCAGCGAACCATTGGTGTGCAGCGGGATAGTCAGTCTTTAATTCGTTTGCACGTCTGAGTTCGCGTTCGGCCCCTTTCCAGTCCCACTCAAAACGCAACTGCACCCGCGACTCCGCGTCTTCGCTCTTCTCAGAAGCTGTACCAATTTCTCGAGCGTTTGCCACACCTGGGTAATCATCTTCCGGTGGCAGGTAATTCGTCGCAAGTCTCAAATAACAATCGATGATGCCGGCGTAGGCGAGAGCATAGTTTGGGTCCAACTCAATCGCTCGTCGGAAATGCTCGATCGCCTTCTCAATTCCTTTTCGGGTATACCTGATCCAGTGATACCGTCCCTCGAGGTAGCACTGATACGCTGCAGCATTCTCTGTGTATCGCGCTGTCACTCGTTGCTGTTCGTCTCCAGCAAAGCGAACGTGTAGAGCAACTAGCAGTCGATGCGTTATGGCTTCCTGGATCTCGAAAATATCTGTGTTTGTAAAATCGAAACTCGCTCCCCACAACTGCCATCCCGTATCCGTGTCAACCAACTCCAAGCCAACTGCAAGGCGCGACCCTAAAAAGTTTAGGTTTCCAACAAACACTGCCGTGGCACCAAGGTCTCTGCCAACCTGTTGTGCATCAGCATCTTTACTCTTGTATCGAAAAACAGCGCTGCGGGACATGACGCGGAGGGCGGGGACGCGGGAGAGGTTGTTGATGATGTTGTCTGTGATGCCCTCCGCGAGGTATTCGAGGGTGGGGTCCCCGGTTGTGTTTGAGAAGGGGAGGACCGCGATCACGGGTGTTTTGGGCACCGCACCCTTCCCATTGGCATCTCCAGACGCACCGTCGGCGCCAATCGTTGTTACAGGCGCGATGAAGCGATACCCGCGCCGAGTGACGGTTTCGATGTATCTCGGGACCGCCCGCTCGTCGCCGAGCGCGCGACGCAGCCTGAAGATGTTCTGCGAGAGATTGGCCTCCTCCACAAACGTGTCGGGCCAAACTTCCTTCAACAGCTCGTCTCTCTCCACCAGTTGGCCTGCATTCACGACCAACAGCGTGAGTATCTCACTGGATTTTGGAGTTAGCGGAATCGTTTCGCCGGCCCGTGTGAGAATACGCATACCGGAGTCGAATCGATATGGTCCAAACTCGTAACAAAGATTCTGGTGAGGCATAACTTCGTTGAGAACGAATTAATAATTCTTTGATGTTGTTCTAAAGATTTCCCGCTGCAGCCTGAGTATAGTTCCCACGTCGTCAAGCGCCGCTGCTAATTTCGAAGGGCTGCAGGATTTTATGAGCAAGTCTGAAGAATGGCAAGAAACACGAGAGCTTCTCGCGTGAGCGCATGATCCGGCCCAGTTGAGAGAGGGGGCAAAATCAACTGGAGGACAGGTGGGTGTCCGCAGCCGGGTTTGGGATCCTCACCCCAACGACCTTCGCTGACCTTGCGTCTCATGACGGCTTCGCCCAGCAAGGCTCGCCTTGAGACGCAAGGCAGTGAAGTAACGACCCAGGTGAAGTAACAATGGGCCGTCCTTCTGCTTCGAGCAATGCGTGATCGTGAACCTTGCCCGCGTTGTCGTTGCGCACGCCGAAGACGATGCGCGTTGGTACCACGCACACGCGCCGTTTCCTCCAAGCCAAGCCGCACTCACATCCACAAAGAAAGACGTCCCTTAGCATCCAGCGATTCATTGTTGGTATTCTCTTCTGCTTCTTAGACATGTCAGAAGAGAATTCAAAACTCAAAGAACAAGTGCGCGCGTTCTGGCAGGAGTATCCCTGCGGGACGAAGTTTGCCGACGCCGAGCCCGGCTCACGGCGCTTCTACGAACTCGTCGAGGCCCATCGATACGAAAAAGAGTGGCACATCCCCACGGCCGCCGACTTTGTAAACGCAAGCAACCTCAACGTACTCGAAATCGGTTGCGGACTCGGAACTGACGGCGCTCAATTCGCCAAAGCCGGCGCGAACTACACCGGTGTCGATCTAACTCAAGCCGCTGTCGATCTCGCAAAACGACGCTTCGAACTGTTTCAACTCCCAGGCACGTTCCGCGTCGCTGACGCAGAACGCCTCGACTTCCCAGACAACTCCTTCGATCTCGTTTACTCGCACGGCGTGCTTCATCACACACCAGACACAGCCGCCGCCATACGCGAAGTTCACCGAGTTTTACGTCCGGGCGGGCGCGCTGTCGTCATGCTTTACCATCGAAACTCCTACAACTACCGCGTGAATATCTCGATCCTTCGCCGCACAGGCGTTCACCTGCTGAGATGGAATGCAGGCCTCAAGCTGGTCCATGTCCTAACCGGCGAACCCAAAGATTCCCTCCTCGAACACGCGCGGCAATTACAAGTCAAACCTGGCTATTTAAACTCCGAAGAATTCCTGAGCAGAAACACCGACGGCGCCGGCAATCCACTCGCACGCGTTTACTCCCGCTCCGAAGCGCGCGAACTTTTCAAAGACTTCGCGAACGTCAAACTTCGCACCTACTTCCTGAACAAGCGTTGGCTCCCAATCATCGGCCCACTACTCCCGCGCGCGCTCGAGTCGCAAATGGCTGCGAGATGGGGCTGGCACTTGTGGATCTATGCTACAAAAGCGACATGAAGAACCTTCTAATCACAGGCGGCGCAGGCTTCATTGGCTCTCATCTCGTCGATCGACTGCTGGCAACAGACGCCGAGCACATCACCGTTATCGACGATTTCAACGACTTCTACGATCCATCGATCAAACGCGCAAACATCGCCGAGCACCTGAAAGATCCGCGGTACCAACTAAACGAAGTTGACATCCGCGATCAGCCGTCACTCGAACAAGTTTTCGAGAACAACAACTTCGACTGCGTGGTCCATCTCGCCGCGCGCGCAGGCGTCCGCCCCTCGCTCAGCGAGCCACAGCTCTACACCGAAACAAACATCAACGGCACGCTAAACCTGCTCGAACTCGCACGTCAAAACAACGTCAAGCAATTCGTTTTCGGCTCGTCGTCATCCGTCTACGGCATCAACGCGAAGGTCCCATTCAACGAAGACGATCCGATCTGGCAACCCATCTCGCCGTACGCAGCGACAAAAGGAGCGGGCGAGCTGCTTTGTCACACTTACTCTCATCTCTACGGCCTGCGCTGCATCTGCCTGCGCTTCTTCACGGTCTATGGACCACGCCAACGCCCGGATCTCGCGATTCACAAATTCGCGAAGCTGTTAACGCAAGGCAAACCAATCCCCGTTTTCGGCGACGGGACCACGCGCCGTGATTACACCTACGTTGACGACATCATCGACGGCGTCATGGCTGCAATCGCTTACGACAAGCGCGACTACGAAGTCATAAACCTCGGCGAATCGCGAACGGTCGAACTCCGCGAGCTCATTGAGCTTCTTGAAAAAGAGCTCGACACACACGCGATCATCGATCGCCAGCCACCGCAACCCGGCGACGTTCCGCAAACATTTGCCGACATTTCAAAGGCGCGCGCCCTGCTCGGTTACGACCCGAAAACCCAAATTGAAGAGGGTTTGCGCCGCTTCGTCGAATGGTTTCGGATGCAGAACGCGTAAAACTGCTAAAATGCGGGCGGCGCCTCGCCAGGAATGCGCCCGACTCGAATCGTCCGGCACTGCAATGAAACTTCTCGACGAACAGGAGCAACTGAACCACGACCGGCTGCCAGTCTCGGTGGACGGCCGCCCCGACATTTCAGTTTTCCTGCCGGTTTACAACGAAGAACCCAACCTGCTGCCGCTGCACGCCAAGCTCGACGAAGCCCTCAAGTCGCTCGGTCGCTCGGCGGAGATAATTTACGTCGACGATGGTTCGACCGACGCAAGTCTAAGAATCCTGCGCGAGATAGCCGAACTCGATCCGCGTGTCCGCGTCGTGGCGTTGCGCAGAAACTACGGTCAAACGGCCGCTATGGCCGCGGGCATCGACGCCGCGACTGGCGAAGTGCTCATCCCCATGGACGCCGATCTGCAAAACGATCCCGCCGACATCAAGCGTCTTTTGCAAAAGCTCGACGAGGGCTACGACGTAGTTTCCGGCTGGCGGAAAAACCGTAAAGACAAAATGGTCACGCGCAAGATTCCTTCGATGCTCGCGAACCGTTTGATCTCATGGATCGGCGGTGTGCCACTGCACGATTACGGCTGTTCTCTCAAGGCTTATCGTCGCGAGTCGTTGCAGGACGTTCGCTTGTACGGCGAGATGCACCGCTTCATCCCGATCTACGCGGCGTGGGCCGGCGCTCGCGTGACAGAGATACCGGTCGAACATCACGCGCGCACGATGGGCAAGTCGAAATACGGACTCTCACGCACGCTCAAGGTCGTGTTTGATCTGATGACGATCAAATTCATGGCCTCGTATCAAACGAAACCGATCTACGTGTTCGGTTCGTTTGGCATGCTGGCATTCGCAGTGTCGATCCTCAGTGGTCTTTATGCAGTCTTTCTCAAGCTCATCGGCGAAGCGGACTTCGTGCAAACGCCTCTTCCGATACTCAGCGTCGTGATGTTTGCCGTTGGCATTCAATTTCTGCTGATGGGCCTGCTCGCGGAAATGCTCGTGCGCACGTATCACGAGTCGCAGGCAAAGGCGATCTACGCCGTGCGCGAACGTTTAGGTTTTAAGAACGAGAAGTAGCGATGTGCGGAATTACCGGTTGGGCCACCCTCGACACTCACACGCCACCTCCTGACGGCGCACGGGAACTGTTACACGCAATGTGTGAGCGCATGGTCCATCGTGGTCCGGATTCCGAAGGTCTGTTCGTTACAAGCGGCGCCGCACTCGGCATGCGCCGCCTGGCGATCATCGATCTCGTAACCGGCGAACAACCTGCCTTCAATGAAGACAAGAGCGTCGCAGTAATTCTCAACGGCGAAATCTACAACTATCGCGAACTCCGCACCGACCTCGAGCGCCGTGGACACTCGTTTCGAAGCGCTTCAGACACGGAAGTTCTTCCGCATCTCTACGAAGAGTACGGCGACCGCATGATCCGTGAGCTCAACGGCATGTTTGCATTCGCGTTGTGGGACAGCAGGCGACGCCGTTTGCTCATCGCTCGCGATCGCTTCGGCGAGAAACCACTCTACTGGGGCATTTTCGACAAGACGCTGCTGTTTGCTTCTGAGCCGAAAGTGCTGTTGGCCCATCCTGCGGTCAAGCCGTCGCTCAACTTACAGGCGCTGCGACAGTATCTCTCCTTTGATTATGTGCCCGCACCGCTCTCGATCTACGAAGGCATCAACAAACTTCCAGCGGCGCACAAGCTCGTGCTCGAAGACGGGCGCGTTGAGATCGAGCGATACTGGCAACTCAGTTACAAAACAGTTCAACCGCCGCCATCCGAAGAAGAAGCGGCCGAGCATCTTCGTGAACTGATGGCCGACGCCGTACGCATGCGTCTCGTTTCTGACGTGCCGCTCGGCGTGCTCTTGTCAGGCGGTGTCGACTCATCGGCAGTCACTGCACTCGCGGTGCGCGCCTCGAGCGAACCGGTAAAAACGTTTTCGATATCGTTTGCCGAAGCATCGTTTGATGAGTCGGCTTACGCGCGAGGTGTGGCGAAGTTTCTCGGCACGGATCATCATGAAGAACGCCTGAGCGCAAACCTCGCGGCCAATCTCGTCAGCGAGATCGGTGCATGGATGGACGAGCCGTTCAGCGATCCTTCACTCGTCCCGACGTATCTCCTGTCGCGGTTTACTCGCAAGCACGTGACTGTCGCACTCGGCGGCGATGGCGGAGATGAGTTGTTTGCCGGTTACGAGATGTATGCCGGGCTTCGCTGGGCCGAGTTTTACAAACGCATTCCATCGCTCGTGCGCACAGGAATGATCGAACCGTTAGTCAGGTTGTTGCCGGTCAAGACGAAGAACCTGTCTTTCGATTACAAAGCACTGCGATTCGTTACCGGCGCAAAGTACGATCCGGTTGTACGCCATCACGTTTGGTTTGGCTCGTTCACGCCGGAAGAGCAGTTGCAACTCTTGACTCCGGAAGCACTCGCTGCCACCGACGTTGAGATCTACGCGCAGGCGCGACAGTTTGCAGACGAATGTGACAGCGAAGATCTCGTCACGCGCATGCAGAGTCTGGACACGCGTCTGTATCTCGCTGAAGACATTTTGACGAAGGTCGATCGCGCGAGCATGGCGGTGTCGCTCGAAGTGCGTGCGCCATTTCTCGATCCGCGCGTTGCGGAATTCGCCGCGTCGCTACCGTGCAATTACAAACTGCGAGGTCAAAAGACGAAATACATTTTGAAAAAAGCGGTCAGAGATCTGCTGCCGCCGTTTGTGACGAAGCGAGGGAAGAAGGGCTTTGGCGTGCCAGTGGCCGAATGGTTGAAGGAGAAGTTGCGGCCGCTCGCGCGCGATCTTCTGTCGCCCGAACGTGTGCGTCGCGCAGGTGTTTTCAATGCCGACTACATCTCACGTTTGCAGGACGAACATGAACGCGGCGTGGCCAATCATCGCAAGCTGCTCTGGACGTTGCTGATGTTTGAGCTCTGGCACGAAAGCTTTGTCGAGACACCGCGACGAATTGAGACGTCAATTCTTCGATGAGCGATCTCTTTCAGTCCGCTTGTGACGAACTCTTCTCCTGGTGCCGAGAACATGATTTCGCCGGACACGATCCGTTCGATGCATTGAACAGCCGCGTGTTTCAGTCGACGCCGCTCGCCCGTTCTCGCAACGCTCGTTTCATCTGGACTCAAGTCGTAAAAAGATCCCCTGCTGATTTGCGAACGCTTGCGCGTGTGCCGAGAGAGCGCAACGCGAAAGGGATCGCGTTGTTTGCGCTCGCGGGAATCTCGAGTTACCGGCGGCTTAAGACAGAGGATTCGTTGCAACAATCTCGCAGTTTTGTTTTGCAACTGCTGTCGATGAAACTCGACGGTTATGCAGGAGCGTGCTGGGGTTACAACTTCGACTGGCAGAGTCGAAACTTCTTTGCCGCGAAAGATACGCCGACGATCGTGCCGACAGCTTTTGCCGCTCGGGCTTTGATCGAGGCTGGACAGGATTTGCAGGATGATCGGGATTTGCAGGATGAGTGTTTCCGACTAGCGCGCAGTGTTTGTGAGTTTATACTCCGCGATTTGCCACGGACGGTGGATAACGAGAGAGAGCTTTGTTTTAGTTATGCACCGAATTCGGCGACCAGTATTTTCAACGCGAGCCTGCTGGCCGCGGAAGTGCTCGCGAGTGTTGGTAAGTTAACGGGCGAGCACGAGCTTCTCGAGTCAGCAGAACGCGCGACGCGTTACGTGGTCAACAATCAACAGTCCGATGGTTCGTGGTTCTACGGCACCGATCCGAAACAAGCATGGATCGATAACTTCCACACTGCCTACATCCTGTTTTCTCTGCAGCGCATCATCAAAGTCACTGCTGCGGGAGGGGAGTTTCAGCCGGCGCTGGAGCGCGGGTATCAATACTGGAAAGACAACTTCTTTCTTGCGGAGGGTTGGCCGAAATACTACCATGACCAGCTTTATCCAGTGGACGCGCATGCCGCGGCGAGCGCTGTTGTAACTTTTCTCGAGTGCCGGGAGCTGGACGAAGACGCGCCGCGGTTGGCCCGGAAGGTTGCTTCGTGGACGATCGAAAACCTGCGCGACCCGCGAGGATTCTTTTATTATCAACGACGACGTTTCTACACAGTTCGCAAACCCTACATGCGTTGGACGCAGGCCTGGATGCTCTACGCACTGGCGCGTTTGCTCGAGGAACAAACTGCCTGAATGCCAATCGCAGCCGACGTAATTCTCGGACCCGACGTCCGGATTTTCCAACCCGATCTGGTCAACCTTTATGGCTGCTCGATCGGTGCTGAAACGAAGATCGGCGCGTTTGTCGAGATTCAGAAGAATGCGATGATCGGAGCGCGTTGCAAGATCTCGTCGCACAGTTTTGTGTGTGAAGGCGTGTCGATCGAAGACGAATGCTTCATCGGTCATGGCGTGATGTTTACAAACGACATCTATCCGAGTGCGGTTAACATGGACGGAACGCCGCAGACGGAAGCCGATTGGCAGGTCGTGAAAACAACCGTTAAGAAACGTGCAAGCATCGGCAGCAACGCAACGATCCTCGCGGGAGTCACGATAGGTGAGCGTGCGTTGATCGGCGCGGGCGCCGTCGTGACGAAAGACGTTCCCGACTTCGCGATCGTTGCCGGTGTACCTGCACGCGTGATCGGAGACGTTCGCAAGCGAAAATGATTAGCGTCGGTGTAATTGGTTACGGCTACTGGGGACCGAATCTTGTGCGCAATTTCATGGCTGCGCCGGGTTCGGCGGTGACGCGTGTCTGCGATTTGCGCAAAGAACGGTTGTCGTCGCTGGGGAAAATTTATCCGGGGCTCAAGACTTGTAACGATGCGTCGGAGCTGATTCACGATCCGCAGATCGATGCAGTTGTGATCGCCACGCCGGTCTCGTCACATTTTGAGTTGGCGATGTCGGCGTTGAAGGCCGGCAAGCACGTACTGGTCGAGAAACCACTTGCCTCAAGATCTGATCACGCACGCCAGCTCGTCGACGAAGCCGCCGCACGAAACCTTGTGCTGCTGGTGGACCACACATTCGTTTACACCGACGCCGTCCGAAAGATTCGCGAACTGATCGCGTCGGGCGCGCTCGGCGAGATCTATTACTACGATGCAGTGCGCGTAAACCTCGGCCTGTTTCAACACGACGTCAACGTGATCTGGGATCTCGCGATTCACGACCTCTCGATCATGGACTGTGTGCTTCCGGCAAAACCTGTCGCCATCTCCGCAACCGGAATTAGTCACGTTCCCGGCCAGCCCGAAAACGTCGCTTACATAACACTCTTCTTTCCGAGCAGGCAGATCGCGCACGTTCACGTCAACTGGCTCACTCCGGTGAAAGTTCGTCACACGTTGATCGGCGGCAGTGAGAAGATGATTCTCTACGACGATCTCGAGCCGAGCGACAAGCTTAAGGTCTACGATAAAGGCATAAACGTCACGCCTGGACCAGAAGACGTTTACAAGATGCTCGTGAGCTATCGTTCGGGCGACATGTGGGCGCCGCGGCTCGACAACACCGAAGCGCTGCAAACCGAAGCGCTGCACTTCATCGACTGCATTGAAAACAACAAGCAGCCGGAGACGGATGGACCAGCCGGGCTGCGCATGGTGAACATGATCGAAGCCGCTGAGACTTCACTGCGCGATCGCGGCAGGCTCGTCGAGATCCAGTGGTAAGCACCGATGCGACTCTGGATCGATCTTGCAAACTCCCCTCACGTCCCATTTTTCAAAGCACTGGCAAAACGTTTCCTCGCGCAGGGTCACGAGATCGAGACCACAGCGCGCGAGTTTGCGGAAACGATACCGATGGCCCATGCCGCGGGATTCAAGCCGTACATCACCGGTGTTCATGGTGGTCGTTCAATGCCGGCGAAAGCGAAAACTCTGACGAGTCGCGCGTGGGCGCTTGCGCGTTGGGCGCGACCGCGAAGATTCGATCTCGCGATCAGTCATAACTCATATTCCCAAATCGTTGCGGCGCGCGCGCTCGGGATCAAAACCGTTACGTTGATGGACTACGAACATCAGCCTGCGAATCATCTTGCGTTCCGGCTGAGTTCCCGGGTCATCGTTCCGGCGAGTTTTCCGGAGGAGCAATTGCGACGGTTTGGAGCGAGTGCGCGGAAGGTGTGTCGATATCACGGTACGAAAGAGGATGTTTATCTCGCCGATTTTGAGCCTGACCCGCTGTTTGGCAGGCAGTTGTGTGAGCTTGGCGTGAAACCGGATAATGTGCTGGTCCTGATGCGACCGCCGGCGCATGACGCGCTGTATCATCGGTTTCAAAACACGTTGTTTGATGAGGCGTTGGCGATGTTGTTGGCTGACGAGCGTGTGCAGGTGATACTGCTTCCGCGAACCGAGGCGCAGCGGGATGTGTATAAGGCTTCGACGTCTTTGATTGTTCCGGAGTCGCCGTTGGATGGTGCTAACTTGATCGCGGCGAGTGACCTGGTGATCAGTGCAGGTGGAACGATCAATCGAGAAGCTGCTGCGCTTGGGGTTCCGGCGGCGAGTATTTACGCGGGAAAGTGGGCGGCGGTTGATGAAGCGTTGATCAGGGAACACAGATTAACGCGGATTGAGAACGCGGATCAGTTGCGTGAGTTGAAGGTTGAGAAGAAATCCGAGGTGAAGCCGAGGCGCTCAGTGGAGGTGATCGACGAAGTAGTGCAACTCATTTTCGACAGGATTACAGGATGAGCATGATTAAACAGGATTTTGTAAAGCGTAAGAATTCTGTAAATCATCAGAATTCTGTAAATCCTGTGGTAGTGCGGGTTCCGAGACGGGCGCCGCGGTGGATTGTGCCGTCGGTTAAAGCGGGGCTGGTTGTTGCGGATGCGTGGATCGCTGCGGGCTCATTTGTCCTCGCTTTTTATGTTCGTGAAGGGGCGCAGGTGTTTGCCGCCGGCAGCATGGCGTGGAGCGATCGCTTTGCGCCGTATGGAGCGCTGCTGTTGTTTGTCGTCGCCATTAGGCTGCTGAGTTTTCGTCATTACAACCTTTATCGCGTTCGCGGTGAGTTCTCACTCGTAGACGACGGAATACGTATTTTCAAAGCTACTGCGATCGGTTCGCTGCTCATCGTCGCAGCGGCGTTTTTGTATCGCGGCGGTTTCGAGTTTCGAGCGTTCTCGTATGCGCGCAGCGTGTTTGTCTACGACTTCGCATACGTTTTCATCGGCGCCGGCTTGCTCCGCCTCGTGATGCGAACAGTGCAAACGTTCGTTCGCGAACGCCAGATCAATCTGATCCCCACGCTCGTCGTCGGTCGTGGACCAGAAGCGTCCTTATTTATACGCGAAATGCGTGAGAGACCCGCGCTCGGATATCGCGTGATCGGCGTGGTCGAAACAGAACTGAGCGCGTTATCGACAGGCGATACTTACGAAGACGTTCCCGTCATCGGAAACCTGAACACGTTACCCGAAGTGATCCGCGATTCCGGCGCAAACGAAGTGATCATCGCCGATCCGCAGGTGAACGGCGACGCGCTGTTCGAAGTGATGATGAGATGTGGCCGGCGGCGCGGTGTCGAGTTTCGAATCGCACCGAGTTTGTTCAACTGCCTGCCACGCAAAACCGAGATCGATCAGATCGGCGTGTTGCCGATGATCCGTCTCTTTCGCGAGCCACTCTCGAACAGCGCCCGGATCCTGAAGCGCACGTTTGATCTGATCTTTTCCGCACTCGCGATCCTGCTTCTGCTGCCGGTGTGGCTACTCATCGCGCTGCTCATCAAACTCGACTCGAAAGGCCCCGTTTTCTACACACAGGAACGCGTCGGCATGGATGGTCGACTGTTTCTGCTTTACAAGTTTCGCACGATGACCGCGGGCGCGGATCCCGAACTCCATCGCGAATACCAGCGCGCTTTTATCGCCGGACGCGCCGAAGCAAATCTCGGCGACGATCAAAAGCCGACTTACAAACTACTCACCGATCCGCGCATCACGCGCATCGGAAGGATTCTGCGACGCACGAGCCTCGACGAAGTGCCACAGCTTCTCAACGTACTGGCCGGCGATATGAGCCTGGTTGGACCACGCCCGCCGATTCCATACGAAGTCGAGGCATACGAACTGTGGCACCGAAAGCGGCTCGACATGAAACCCGGCCTGACCGGGCTGTGGCAAGTGTCCGGAAGAAACCGTCTGCCGTTTGAAGAGATGGTGAGGCTCGATCTCTTCTACATCGAGAACTGGTCGTTGCTCCTCGACCTAAAGATTATCTTGAGAACCGGCTTTGTAATGCTGAGCGGCCACTGATCACGGAGCTAAACCCGCGAGCGCGATCTGGAGCAACAGGATCTTTTTAATCCCGCGGTAAAGTGGTTCGATCTCGCAGTTCTCCGTCAGCGCGTGCGTCTCGCTACATGGACCAGCACCGGTCGAAATCGAACTGATACCTGCCAGGAGCGCGGCGCTGGAGTTGTTTGAACCTGCATTTCCGATCGGCGGGTCGAAACCCATCGCACGATGCACGGCTTCAGCCATCTTGACCAGGTGCGACTCGCGATTGCCGGGCAACACAGCCGCGGGCGACGAAGAAATAACTTCAGTCTTGACTGTCATTCCGACGCGCTTTGCTTCTTCGTCGAGAATGGCCGCGATCTTCTGTTCCAGATCAGCGATCACTTCGTTACTCGTCGAGCGCAGGTCAACCGAGAACCACGCGTCGGAGGCCTTTGCGTTTACGACTTCCGCACCGCCAAGCATGCCGATGTTCAGGTTTGACGAGGGATTGGTAGGAACCTTCAACTCGTAAATGCGTGCAATCGCTCGCGACATCGGTAAAGTTGCCGAATACGGCGGCGTGCGCGAGCGCGTGTGGCCGCCTGGTCCAATGAAGTGATGGCGATACCAGTTGATCCCGATGCCGGCATAAGTGAAACCTTCATAGCCGCCGTCGAGCGCGACGTAATAATCAACTTTGCCTTTGTTCTCTTTCGTGTAATGCTCGGCGCCGGCCATCGTCGTCTCTTCTTCGGTCGTGAAGAGAAAAACGATGTCGCCCTTGGTCCTTATCTTCGCAGCATCGAGTGCGCGAATGGTGGCGAGCAGTGCTTCAACGTTTCGCGTATCGTCGCCGACGCCGGGCGCATAGACGCGGCCGTCGCGAACAGTGGCTTTGATCTTTAGACCGGGTTGAAAAACCGTATCGAGGTGCGCATCGAAGACGGCGACTGGACCACCACCGGTGCCTTTGCGAGTGGCGATCAGGTTGCCGGCGGCATCGTAACGAATGTCGAGCTTGTGTTTTCGCAGCAGGCCTTCGATGTACTTCGCCCGTTCCTGTTCGTGTTTTGAAGGCGCGTTGATCTCGGTGATGGCGATCCACTCGCGCAGTATCGCGTCGCGGTTTTTGTCGATATGGTCGAACGCGGCTTTGACGCGTTGATCGTCTTGAATTGCTTTAACCTGTTCAGCGTACGATTGCGATTGGGCGGAGACGCTGGACAGGATAACCAGGATTTGCAGGAGTAAAAGAATCAGGCGCATACCGGCATTCTAATATGTCCAGGACGATTTCGACTGCAATTATTGTTTCTGTTTTCCTGATCGCGCTATTCGCACCTCATTCCATCGCGCTAACACAGGGCGCATGGCTCCTCGGCATGACGCTCTGGGTCGTGCGATTCGCCTTCTACCCGCGCCCGACGCTTTCGCGCTCGCCGCTCGATTACGCGCTGTTTGGGTTCTTCATTTTGAGCGGGATCTCGGCAGTCTTTTCTTACAGTCCAATCACTTCGATCGGCAAGCTGCGCGCGGCGAGTTTGTTCACGATCGTTTACCTCGTATCGCAGAACGTTCGTTCGGTTCGCATGGCACGTTTGCTGGCGCTCACGTTGATCGGTTCGTGCGTGATCAACGTCTTTCTCACCGTGGGTGAGTTGGCGATCGGAAAAGGCGTGAAGGTGCAGGGGGTTGCTCCTGAGAGCCCGCTTGCGAAGGCAGTTTTTCGCACGCGGACGGTTACACAACCGACGCCGATCGTCGACGGCGACATCGTTTGGGAAGTCGATGAAAAGCTGGTCGGAACTCCGGAAGAACTTGCTTCAGCACTCGCTTCCGGATCGCCGATCGCAAGAGTGAGGATCTACCGCGTCGAATGGACGCCGGTGCTCGAAGTTCCGCGAGGGCAGTTACTAAAGGGAACGAACGCGTTGCAGCAGTTGGGAATCAATGGCTGGTCGCGCGGCCGCGACTGGCGGGCAACGGGTTTCTTCAACCACTGGACGACTTATTCCGAAGTGCTGCAACTGATCGCGTCGCTCGCGCTGGGAATATTCCTGGCGTTAAGGCAGAAAAAGAGTTTGATGGGATTGTTGCTGGTGCTCGCCATTGGTGGATTTGTGTTCGCACTCGCGATGACAGTAACGCGCGCGTCCTGGATTGGCTTCGCCGCTTCAGCGGCGTTGATGGTGTTGTTGACGTTGCCGCGTCGCACGGTCCTGATCGTCGGCGCATGTGCGATACCGCTCGTGCTGGCAGGTTTGTTCCTGCTCCAACAGAGACGCAGCATCGGTTTCATCGACAGAAAAGATCAATCGACGAGCTGGCGCGAGATGGTCTGGCGAGAAGGTTTCGATTTGCTTGTCAGTAAACCACGGCATCTTGTTGTCGGTGTCGGCATTGATTCGATCAAAGGTCACTGGCGCGAGTGGGGACTCTTCGATAACGGCCGCCAACCCATCGGCCACATGCATTCAAACCTTTTGCAGATCGCACTGGAACGCGGCGTCCCGGCGCTGATCGTCTGGCTGATCTTGTTTTATCTCTACGCGCGCATGCTCTGGCGAATACAACGTCGCGAAGCCGCAAGTACAACGGACGATTTCCCGCGCGGCCTCGCGTTAGGCGCGCTGGGTGGCGCGCTCGGCTTCTTCACAAGCGGCCTGGTCCATTACAACTGGGGCGACTCAGAAGTAGTGACTGTTTTCTACCTGATAATGGGGCTGTGTTTGATAGTTGAAAGGACCAATCAACAGGCTGAGGATTCAGGTGTCAGGTTGTAGCGGGTGCTGGTAACGCTCGATGTGCTCGCCGTCGTATGCCCCTTTTTGAAAACAGCTCGAACACTCGACAACGTAAGTGGCTTTTATCTTCGCCTCACCGCGCGAGAGGTCGGCAAACAGAATCTGCTTCTCGTTGCAGTGCTCGCATGTGAAACGGAGATACCACTCTCCGGGGATCAGGGTACGCATTCGTTAAATCCTCGATGTCGCTAACGGGCGAGAGGACTGGGGCTAAAGTGTCTCCTCTTATACGGGCAGAGGTCGGCGGGCGTCAAGAAGAATGGTGCGGGAAGCGAGGAATAGGTCATATAGGTCTGATAGGACGTATACGACCTATTTTTTACCTTGAGCGACGATGCGCTCGATGATCTTCGGATCGTCAGGCAAAAGGCCCGATTTTGGTAGGCGCGGCGTGAGGATGACCCAGTTTTTGTCCATCGCAAAAACCTTCCGAAACAGCGGCAGCGATTCATCCACGCGACCCATGTTGACGAGCGCGACGGCGTGCCAGTAGATCATCTCCGCGTTGTCAGGCACCAGCTTCTCCGCCGCCGAATACTCGCGCAGTGCTGCTTCGTTGTCTTTCTTTTCAACGGCCAGGTCGCCGGCGTTCATGTGATTATAGGCGCGTTGTAGCCTGACTAATCTGCGCAGCTCTTTCAGCGGCTCAGGATTGTCGTCAACTCGCAGATCGAAAGTGCGATCTTTCCACGCCTGTCCGGTTGGTTTTCCGGTCACGACGATCAGTGCCGCCGATTGTTTACCGCGAATGTCGCCGCCTGCTGCTTCCGCTGCATCGAGGGCAGCCAGCATTCGCTCGGCGAGATCGCCCTTCGTGTTCTCAAACGCGCGCGCCATCGCCGGCCACACTTTATCGTTGAGCATCAGGTTGGCCTGCACCGAGAAATTGTTTCCAACGATGTGCCCCGCTGCCTGAATGTCGTTCTTGCCCGTGAACGCATCGACACGTCCCTGCGCGTCGATCATCGCCACTTGCCTGACTTCTCTTGCCTCGTCTTTCGCGAGCAGCTCTTTCAACGCGTCAGGCCCGCTCTTACCGCCGCGCATCAGTTCAAGTCCGTTCTTCCCGTAACTCGGATCAACAAACGATTGCGTTGCCACTGCTCCAAC
>DASTQB010000126.1:0-13261 GCA_035761985.1 Pyrinomonadaceae bacterium | reverse complement strand
ACCCACAGTAGTTTTTGGCCAGCACGGCCACGCCCCGGCTAAAGCTCCAGTTCCCACCGCTGTTTTAGAGACCGGCCTGGGCGATATCAATCACCCGGTTTCCACCACCAATCCCGAAGCCCAGAAGTTTTTCAATCAAGGATTGGCCTATCTGTACGGTTTCAACCACGAAGAAGCGATCAAGTCGTTCAAACATGCGGCGGCACTCGATCCCCAACTGGCGATGGCCTACTGGGGCATATCGCTCGCCCTCGGCTCGAACTACAACGTCCAGGCCGACGGCCCGTCGCTTCTCGAAGCTTATTCAAACTTGCAGAAGGCGATCTCGCTCGCGCCAAAAGCGTCAGAGCACGAACGCGCTTACATCGACGCTTTGTCGAAGCGCTACTCGTCAGATCTGCAAGCCGATAAACAGAAGCTCGCGGTTGACTACAAGAACGCGATGGGTGCACTCGCGAAGGCTTATCCAGACGATCTCGACGCAGCGACGTTGTACGCGGAAAGCATGATGAACCTGCGTCCTTGGAAGTTGTGGAATCACGAGGGTCAACCTGCCGAGGGCACTTTGGAAATCGTCACCGTGCTCGAAGGCGTTTTACGTCGTAACCCGAACCACACGGGTGCGAATCACTATTACATCCACGCAGTCGAAGCATCGACGACTGCCGAACGTGCGCTGCCCAGTGCGAATCGTCTCGGAAAGATTGCGCCGAAGGCGGGCCACCTGGTCCACATGCCTTCGCACATCTACATCCGTACGGGCGACTACACTGAAGCCGCGCAGGTTAACGCAGACGCGATCGTTGCCGATCGGGAGTACATCCAGAAGACCGGAGCGCAAGGTCTTTACACGATGATGTACTACAACCACAACATCCACTTCCTGGCGGCAGCAAACGCCGCGAAGGGACGTTATGCGGATTCGATCAAAGCCGCGCGCGAACTCGAAACGAACGTCAGCCCGCATCTGAAAGCGATGCCGATGCTGGAGATGTTCAGGCCGTATCCGATCGTTTCGCAGGTCAGGTTTGGTCGTTGGGACGACATCCTTAAAGAACCCAAACCGGATGCATCGTTGAAGATCACGACTGCGTTCTGGCACTTCGCTCGTGGCAGCGCCTACGCCGCCTCGAAACAAACGGCCCAGGCGGAAGCGGAGTTGGCCGCGTTGCGTTCGATCAGCGCGAGCATTCCGAAGGATGCACCGTTCGGTAACACGGGCGCGATCGGCGTTGTGAAGGTTGCCGAGCATACTTTGGAAGGTAAAGTCGCGTACGCACGTGGTGATAAGCAGGCCGCGTTTACTGCTCTTAACAAAGCCGTCGCTGCGGAAGACGCGACCGGGTACAACGAACCGGCCGATTGGGACATGCCGGTGCGCGAAGTCCTCGGAGGCTTGTTGCTCGCGAGTGGCGACCACGCCACTGCGGAAAAAGTCTTTCGTGTAGAGATCGAGAAGCGGCCTCGCAACGGTCGTGCGTTGTTCGGACTTGCCGAGAGTTTGAGAGGGCAGGGCAAGGACATCGCGTCGCGTATGGTCCAGGCAGAGTTTGAGAAAGCCTGGGCGAACGCGGATACGAAACTCACGGTCAACTCCCTCGCCGGAATCGCTGGAAACAACGTTTCGGTGGCGGATGCTGGTGCGGCGGGTGTCGAATTTTCGAGCGTCAAGCTCAAGACTGGTATTCGCATGCACTACGCGTACAAAGGCGATCCATCGGGAATTCCGCTGATCCTTTTGCATGGTTATGGTGATTCGTGGTTTTCGTACAGCAGCGTGTTGCCGCTGCTCGATAAGAAATACCGCGTTTACATTCCGGACCAGCGTGGTCACGGCCAGTCAGATCATCCGGCGAGCGGCTATGAACTGCGGCAGTTTGCGGCTGACGCCATCGCGTTCATGGATGCGATGAATCTGAAGCAGGCGACAATCGTCGGCCACTCGATGGGAAGTTTCGTTGCGCAGCACGTTGCGGCGCAGGCGCCCGAGCGGGTGACGCGGCTGGTCCTGGTTGGTACGGCAACGTCGATTCGTAACAACGTGGTTGTTGACCTGCAGCGTGAGGTCAATACGTTGAAAGACTCGGTGCCGGAGAAGTTTGTCCGTGATTTTCAGTCGGGGATGTCTTTTCATCCGCTGCCGGAACAGTTTCTGAACGGCGTGATCAAGGAAAGCATGAAACTGCCCGCGCATGTTTGGCGTGAGGTGATGGCGCAGATGCTTGCGCCTGAAGCCGCGGCTGAATTGCGCAAGATAAAAGCGCCGACGCTGATTATCTGGGGCGACAAGGAGATGGTCTTTCCGCGTTCCGAACAGGACCTGCTCGTTGCGGCACTGGGCAACGCGGTGCTGAAGGTCTATCCAGACACAGGACACGTGCCCAACTGGGAACGGCCTGAACAGTTTGCGAAAGACCTGCAGGACTTTATTAACTAACATCAGCTAGATGGACGCACAACGATCCGAACTTGCAACCGTGATCGCCGCGGCGAATGAAGTGGCGAGTCAAGCCAAGAGCGTTTTTGGAAATTTGTCGGTCGCTCAGCTTAACTGGAAACCAAGTCAGGATCGTTGGAGCGTGGCCCAGTGTTTCGAACATCTCATCACTGCGAACGCCGGGTATTTTCCGGTTGTCGACGGTGTTCTCGCAGGGAAGAAGAAGACGTTCTGGGAACGCATGCCGGTACTTCCAGGGCTTGCGGGGAAGTTGCTGATCAAGTCGCTGGATCCTGCGTCAACTCGAAAGGTCAAAGCACCGAAGAAGTTTCAACCGGCGCAAAGTGACATTCCGGCGTCGGTGATTGACGACTTCGTCGCGCAACAGGGTCAGGTTATCGAGAAGATGAAGGCGACGGAGCATCTCGATCTGGAGCGGATCATCATCACCTCACCGGTCGCGTCCGTTGTTACTTACAGCCTCATGGACGCCTACCGGATCATCGTCGTGCACGAACGAAGGCACTTTCAGCAAGCGAAGCGCGTCACCGAAGAAAGCGCGTTTCCAGGTTAAAAATCGAACTCCATCATGGAAATCCAAAGAATCAACACACCCGATGCTCCGCAACCCGGCGGGCATTACTCGCAGGCAACTGTCTACAACGGTCTCGTATTCGTCGCTGGTCAGTTATCGATCGATCCAGCAACCGGCGAGAAGAAGCTCGGCTCCATCGAAGAGCAAACTGAACAGGCGCTGAACAACGTCCACGCCATTCTCAAAGCGGCCGGCAGCGACTGGGACCGCGTGCTCAAGATGAATATCTCCGTGGCCGACATAAACCTGTGGGAGGCCGTCAACAAAGTCTACTCGCGCATTCTCGGCGAAAACCGTCCCGCCCGCGCCGTCATCCCGTGCGGCCCGCTTCACTACGGTTTTTTGATCGAGATCGAAGCCGTAGCCGCGGTGGGTGAGTAGCCGCGGATTCACACTAATCAACACAGATTAAAGAAACGCTTGTCAAAACCGACTGGTTTTCATTAGTGTAAGCACCCATGCAGACCCCCGGAAAACTCATTGTCTTAACCGCCCCTTTAACTGAATCAATCGACCACGCAGGATATTTCATTCAGATGGCTATGGCTTCGCTGCCAGTCTGGATGGAAGGCGTCATCAACCGCAAATATCCGAAGTGGCGTGAAGTCGAACATAACCCAGACGGCTCGGCGCGCTACATGCCCGCCGGCGTCAGGCTCGTCGAGAAATCGCTGTTGCGCGAATACAGCAGCGACGACGTCGTGGCCTGCTTTCCCCAGGACCTGCACAAATTTGTAGGACCACGAACGCGGGTGATTGCCGTCTCAACACACAATCCACTGGGCGTGACGTTCGCCGCCGGTGTTTACACTTCGATCTTCGGTTCGTCGAAGATGCCGATCAACTCGCATTACTCGCGAGAGCTGTTCGCCGCGATCAAATCCAGTCCTTATAGAAACAACTTCAAGGTGATCGTCGGCGGCTCAGGCGGATGGCAGATCATCCAGACGAACACTTACGAAGAACTGAGCATCGACTGCGTCGTCGAAGGACGCAGCGAATCCACCGACACGCTCGAACTCTTCCGCAAAGCGATCGACGGTGAAGAGCTCCCGCGAAGAGTTGAAGTCAAACACCCGCTCGAGCGCGACGCGATACTTTTCCCCGACACGCGCACGACTTTCGGCGTCGTGGAAATGACCACTGGCTGCGGACGGCGTTGCAAGTTTTGCGTTCCGGATCTGAATCCGCAGATCGATCTTCCAAAAGAGAAGATCATGGACGCAGTGCGCGCAAACGTCAGAAACGGAAACAAGCAGATCTCGCTTGCCACTGAAGACATGTTTATCTGGGGGCAAGTGCACACTGACACGCCGTTTTACTTTCCGAATCGCGAAGCACTCGTCGATCTTTATTCCGACATCGTGAACACGCCCGGCGTCGAGCAGCACGTTTTGAGTCACTGCACGATCGCGCCCGCCGTAGTCGATCCGTTGCTAATCAAACAACTCTCGGACATTCTGCTGCCGAAAAGTCCGATCCATTTTCCGTACCTGAGCAGTCATCCGCAGAAAAAGGCGCTCGCGCCGTTGATCGGACTCGAAACTGGTTCGGTGCGCATGGCCAAGCAGATCATGTCGAGCAAGGGCGTGCCGTTTTCAATTGAAGACTGGCCGAGCGTCGTGCTCGAAGGACTGCGTGTTCTGAACGAGAACAACTGGTTCCCGGCGATGACGTTGATCGTCGGAAATCCCGGTGAAACGGATCAGGACGTGATGGAGACCATCGATCTCGTTTACGAGATGGAGCGGCGCGGGCTGTTTGCGTTTCTGATTCCCTCGATCTTCACGCCTCTTCACGACACTCGCATGGAAAAAGAAGAAGGTGTGACACAAACTCGACAGCTAACTCCGTTACAGTGGCAGCTGATGATGAAGTGCTGGAAGATGAACCTCCGGCCGGGTCAGTACAGCTGGTGGGGTCCGATGGCGTGGCGCGTCGGATCGATCGGGATGTGGCTTTACAAGTTGCGAGGTCTTAACGGGCCTAACTTCACCTGGCCTTTATTGATGTTTTCAGGCGCGATTTCCGAGAAGAATCTCCAGCGCATGGGCAAGATTTATCCCGGTAAACCGTTGAAGGTAAAGAGCCGCAAGGAATTAATCGCGTCGCTCAAACCAAAAGACTGGCAGTATCTGCGTGCCGACAACGGAGATCTGCCAATGGAAGTTTTAAGTGTGCAGCCACGGGCACAAAACGCGCGCGCCGCTGTCTAAAAATAGCACTTGCGTCGTGTGGTATCTTGTTGGGACAACGATGCCCCTGGTAAGGGCCTCTAACGTGCCAAAGAAACACTGCAATACGCCTCGGCGTTAGAAAGGCTTGTCATGCGTCGATATGCTGTTCGAGTTCTTGTCGCAGTTCTAACCTTCGGTATTGGTGTCGCCTTCAGCCTCTTCCTGGGATTGTTCAAGTTTCAGGAACACAGATCCGCCGAAACATTCGTTTATTCGAAAGGGTGCCCAAAGACAAGAGCTGTCTCGCGGCCCGCATTCGTTAAAGTCGATTCGGAGTATGGAGATCCGTTGAAGCTCTCCTACCTCGGTCCGACTTCGGATTCGGGGCTGAAGCTTCTCGTCGAAAACCGTCGAGATCAAACGATCTTGGGATTCTCGGTCTCGGGCAAACGGCTCTGGAGCAGGCACGGGTCCGAAGGTGAAACAGCCTTTAGTTGGAACTTCGACGGCTTCTCTAACTCCGGTCGCGTTCTTCGTCCCGGTGAAACGTACACGATAAACCTGCCGCCAAATACGGAAGGTTTGTCGGTGCTCGTGGACGAGGTGACCTTCGAGAGCGGTTTCACCTGGATCAATCCTCGCCTCAGGTAGGCGCTGGATAACTGTTCGCATAACTCACATCTGCCTGCGGCTGCGGCCTTCGTGTATTATTTCGCAGATTTTCCATCTGGATCTGAAGGCCGCAGCCGATGCTTTCTCTCATTTGGGTCGACTGGGAATCTGTTTTTGTACCCTCACTCTCGATTTTCGAAGTAATTCTGCGCGGATCGCTGATTTACCTGTTCCTTTTTGTCGTGTTGCGCGTGTTGCGACGCGGCGCCGGGGCAATCGGGATTTCCGATCTGCTCGTGGTGGTGCTGATTGCAGACGCAGCCCAGAACGCGCTCGGCAGTGAGTACCGCTCGGTCACTGAAGGTGTCGTGCTGGTTCTGACGATCGTCGGCTGGGATTACCTGTTTGACTGGCTTGGCTATCGCGTTCCGGCACTGCGACCCGTGCTGCGACCACCCGCGCTACTGCTCATCAAGAATGGAAAACTGCAAAAACGCAACATGCGCAAGGAGATGCTCAGCGAAGAAGAGTTGCTGGGCGAGTTGCGCGAGCAGGGAGTGTCAAACGTCGAGGACGTGAAGTTTAGTTTCATGGAGTCGAACGGGCACATCAGCGTGGTTAAGAAAGAGAAAAAACGAGGAGCTTGATGAAGGACTTAAAACGTTTACTGGAACAGAACCGGGCCTGGGCTGAGAGTATCACGGCGAGCGATCCGGAGTTTTTCTCCAAGCTGGCCAAACAGCAGACGCCGAAGTTTCTATGGATCGGTTGCGCCGATAGCCGTGTGCCCGCAACACAACTCGTCGGCATGGTTCCCGGAGAGATGTTTGTTCACCGCAATGTCGCTAACGTCGTGGTCCATACGGACTTTAATTGTCTGTCGGTGATGCAGTACGCAGTTGATGTGCTGAAGGTGGAACACATCATCGTTTGTGGTCATCATGGCTGTGGCGGCGTGAAAGCTGCGTTGGAGAATCCTCAACTGGGACTCATCGACAACTGGCTGCGCCACGTTCAGGACGTAGTACACCAGCACAAGATTGCACTCTCAAAGATCGACGACAAAGACCAGCGGGTGAACCGTCTGTGCGAGCTGAACGTGATCGAACAGGTCGTTAACGTCGGGCGCACGACGATCGTCCAGGGCGCATGGGAGCGAGGGCAGGAGCTCGCGATCCACGGTTGGATCTACAGTCTCGAAGACGGATTGCTGCGCGACCTCGGTGTTTCGATCGACAACGCGGAGGGAATGCCGGCAGCTTATCAGGTCGCGATCTGCAATGCTGTCTGAAGCGTAAGTTATGACTCTCACGCGGCGAGTCTTTCTACAAACGGCGGCTGCCTGTTTAGGCGTCTCGTTACTGGACCGCACCTCTACTGACCTCGAAAAAATCTTTGCACACATTAGTGCGAACCTGCTGGAGATGATCAACGAGGAGCGCGCGGTGGAGAAGGTGCAGCCACTGGCGTTTGATGAACTCGCGACCCAGGTGGCAACAAAACACGCGATCGAAATGGCGCGTGAGGAGTTTGCCAGTCACTGGGGCCGCGATGGACTCAAACCCTACCACCGCTATTCGTTCGCAGGCGGAACGCACGCGACGCAGGAGAACGTCTCAGCGGCTGACAGCACGTGGTCCATGAAGGTGGACCAGTTGAAACAGGACGCTGCGTATCTGCACGTGCGGCTTTACCAGCAGAAGCCTCCATACGATGGTCATCGGAAAACGATCCTCGCGCCGCAGCATACACACGTAGGAATCGGGCTGGCCGTCGAGCAGTTACGCCTGCGGCTGGTGGAGTTGTTTGTAGCGAAGCACGTTGAAGTCGCGCCTATGGCTCGCGAGGCAAAACCGGGTGATGAGATCAATTTTCGGGGGAAGATACTGACGCGAGATCACGAGCTCAACAATCTTGAAGTTTTTTATGAGCCGTTGCCAACCGCGCCGGAGTTGAGCTGGTTGAGGCAGACTCGTGCGTATGCGTTGCCGCAGGAATCGCGAGTGCTCCGGCCGAGGCTGTTGCCGCCGCTGATGTATGCGGACAAGCGGCCGGGGACAGTTAATGTTTCACCGGATGGGAGTTTTAGCTCGCCCATCAGGTTGTTTAGCAAAGAACCGGGTATCTACACGATCGTGGCGTGGATCAGGCGCAGTAAAGCTGAAAAATCGTTTGCGGCGACTGAGGTCTGCATTCGGGCGCAATAGGTTATCTACGCTGGCGGGCGGCTTCGAATAACAGGATCCCCGCGGCAACCGACACGTTCAAACTCTCGGCTTCACCTTTCATCGGAATCTTCACGCGCCGATCCGCGTTTCTCAGTTCTTCATCCGTGAAACCCGTGGATTCCGGTCCAAGCAACAGCGCACATGCTGTCGTCCAATCAATCTCTGTATGCGCCATGCTTGCACGCACATCCGCGTAAATCCGCGTTAATCCGCGGCCCCGGCACCACTGAATCATCTCCTCGAACGTTGGCCCACTCCAGATCGGCAGCCTGAACGCAGATCCCATCGCGCCACGCAAAGACTTCGGCGAAAACGGATCACTCGTGTTGCGCGTCGTGATTACTCCAGTGGCGCCCGCGGCCTCAGCCGTCCGAAGAATCGCACCCACATTCACCGGATTGTTGATCTGGTGAAGTACGACGATGAGCGGATTGACTCCAGGACTTGCCGCTACAAGACGCTGCTCCGATGATTCCGGTCTCTGCGCAAGCACGACGATGCCCTGTGGCGTTTTCGTGTACGAGATCGACTCAAGCAGCTTCTCACTTACGGACGCCACACGCTTCGAAACGCTCGAAAGCTCGTCAATCACTGCGGCTGCTCGTTCTTTCCGTAACAGCTCTTCGGAAACGATCACCGCCTCGATCTCGAGGTTCGATCGATGTGCCTCTTCGCACAACCGCAGGCCTTCCACGAAGATCAATTCCTCGATCTTCCCGTCGCGCACAGCACGCGCCTGGCGAAGAAGGGAATTGTCGCGGCTCGTGATCTGATTCAAACCGCAATCTCCGCCCAGATGGGCCAATGGTCCGAAACGTTCAAAACCAGACGCGCCACTCCCCACCGTTCGATCCGCACTCCGCGTGTGAAGATCCAGTCAGCATGCATCCTCAGTCCTGCGCCGCGCCACGTCGCCGTTCCTGTCTGGTACGGCGTCGTGTAACCGCGTGATTCCAGAAATCCACGCGTGTCGAGACACTTCTGTTTCGACAACGTATTGAAGTCGCCGAGAATGATCACCGGGATCGTGCTCGACTCAGCCTGCGCTGCGATCACTTCAAGCTGGGCCAGTTGGCCGTCACTCGCCGCGTGCGGATCGACGTGCGCATTGAACAAGCGGATCTGAGTTGGACCAACAGAGAGGGTTGCAGCCATCGCGAGTCGCGGACGCCACGGGCATTCGTGCCACGGCAGATCGATGCGGTTCACGCCGTCGAGTGGCAAACGGCTGAGCAGCGCGACACCTGTGTCGCCACGGTCATGCAGCCCAATAGGCTCTTCAAAGTCCAACCACCATTGGCGCTTCACCGGCGCAATGCCACGCGGAATTCCAGCGGGTGCATGTACCCAGTGCATGCCCATTTCCGTGGCGAGTTCTTTCGCGACGTGATGGCCGCCTGTGCGTGCAGTTCCCTTATCGGCTTCCTGCAGCGCGAGCACATCGACAGGCGGAAGCAATCGACCATCGGTGAAAGCTTTCGCGGCGGCGGAGATCAGTCGACCGACGTGTTGCGGACGACGCGCGAGACTCATCAATCCGATTTTGCGACGCAGGCCGCCCGAGATCAGGTAAGGGCCGCGCGCATAGCGGATGTTGTATGATGCGATGACAAACTTGTTACCCTTGGAAGCCGGGCGATGATTTGAGTTTTCCCCAAACTCGAGTTTTTCAGAGTCCGAAAGAGGGGGAATCGCTGTAGACATGCGGTTAATAATAGTATGAGTCACTCAGTTATCGCAGTTGTTGACGACATGTTTTTTGCGTCGAAGATCCGCGCGACCGCGGAGGCGTCCGGTGTCGAACTCAGATTTGCGCGGAGTAAAGAGGCGTTGTTAGAGGCGGTGCGTCAGAGGGAACCTACGTTGATACTGGTCGACTTGCACAGTAACAACGTCGATCCGGTGGATTTGGCCGCGGATCTGAAGGCGGATGAGCAAACGGCTGAAGTTCCCCTGATCGGGTTCTTTTCCCACGTTCACACGGATCTGCAAAAGAATGCACTCGCGGCGGGTTTCGACCAGGTCCTTCCACGTTCTGTCTTTGCGAGGGACTTAGCACGATTATTAACGTTGTAGGGGTGGCCCTCCCAGCGTGGGTTCCAAACTGGGGTGGCCACGGAGCGCCACCCCTACAATGTTGCTGCGGCGGGCGAAATGACCTCGTGAATTGAACGCACTTCGCTCACCAGTTCCTCATACTGGTCCAACGTCAATGCCTGTGCGCCGTCTGAAAGTGCGTGCTCCGGCTGATCGTGAACTTCGATGATCAATCCATCCGCGCCCACGGCGACTCCTGCACGTGCAAGTGGTGTCACCATGTAGTTCTTCCCTGTGCCGTGCGAAGGATCGACAATCACCGGCAAATGTGAAATACGCCTGACGGCGGGAATCGCCGCCAGGTCTATGGTGTTGCGCGTGTGCTGCGCGAAGGTACGAATGCCACGTTCGCAAAGTACGATCTGGTAGTTGCCTTCAGCCATGACGTACTCAGCGGCGAGTAGCCACTCGTCGAGCGTTGCAGACAAACCCCGCTTGAGCAGCACCGGTATCCGCGCTTTGCCTGCGCGTCGCAGCAGTGAAAAGTTCTGCATGTTGCGCGCGCCGATCTGGATCATGTCGCCGTAACGTTCGACCAGATCCACACCTGCTTCGTCGAGTGCTTCCGTGACGATCTTCAGCCCGTAAGCTTCGCGGACGTCGGCGAGAATCCTTAGTCCTTCTTCACCGAGTCCCTGAAATGCGTAAGGGGAAGTTCGCGGTTTGTATGCGCCACCGCGGAAGAAGCGCGCACCACTTCGCCTGACGGCTTCGGCAATCGCAAACGCCTGCGCACGACTCTCGATCGCGCATGGCCCGGCGATGATCGCGAGCTCGTCGCCGCCGATCGTCGCGTCGCCCACGCGCACGATCGTTTTCTCGGGTCGCAGATCCAGTGTGATCAGTTTGTAGGGCTTACTGACGCGAATGGCTTCGGCGACACCGGCAAGGTTCTCGAAGTGGGAAGGATCGACTGCGCCCTGGTTGCCGGTGATGCCGATGGCAGTGCGCGTTGCGCCGGGCATCGGATGGCCTTTGAAACCGAGTTGTTCGATCACGCGCAGGACAGTTTCGACCTGGCTGTCAGTCGCGTCGTGTTTCATTACGATTAACATGGTGGTTTTCTAACCTCACAACTTCCGAGATTCACATCTGCTCCGGGACGTTGATTCCGAGTATTGCCAGGGCCGTGGTCAATTGAGTTCTGATGACTTTCGTCACCGCGATCAGCACCGCGCGGCGTACCTCGTCGGGCTCGGTAAGTATCCGGTGGTCGTGATAGAAACGACTGAACGCCCGGGCAAGAGCGAAGGTGTACTTCGCAAGATTAGCAGGTTCGGCGGAATTGCGACACTGCAAGATTACATCGTCGAGTTGCTGCGACAGCATCAGCAGCGACCAGATTTCGGTGCCGCTTTCGCCCGACAAAACTTCAGTGATTCTCGCCTGCACGGAGCTATCACCACCTGCTGTTTCCATTAACGAATCAGCAGCGGTGACGGTTTCACTGCCGAGCTTTCGGAAGATTGAGTTGGTGCGCACGGCTGCGTACTGGCAGTAAGGTCCCGTCTCGCCTTCAAACGAAAGCGCTTCCTTGAAATCGAATGCGATGACAGTGTTGCGCGTGAACTTCAGCAGGAAGTATCGCAGTGCAGCGACGGCGACTTCGTGGGCCGTCGCTTTTTTGTCGGCTTCGGAGAGATCCGGGTTTCGTTTTTCGACTTCGGCGAGTGCGCCTGCTTCGAGTTGATTGATCAGATCGTCGGCTTTGACGCCGAGGCCCTTGCGACCGCTCATCTCGATGTAAGGCCGCGCGCGATCTTCTTCGCTGAGCTCGATGCCGAGCTCTTCACATGCTGCGGGCGAGAGGGCCACCATCTCGTAGCTGAAGTGGACGCTTGCGTGTTCGCCGATCTCTGGAACAACGGCGGCGACACCTCGCGCTACGATCTCCTGCGGGTACGACTGGCGCGAGTCGATCACGTTGTAGACAGTTACGCCGCCGCCGAAATGTGGCCGTTCAGCCTGGCTAGGTTCGGGTTGAGTGGTTGTGACCCAGAGATGGTGACCGTCGCCGTAAGTTCGGAAGATCTTGTAGTTGAAGTCGAGACCGAGCTTGCCGAGTTTCCAGAGTTGATAAGCGATGTCTTTGCCGGTGTAAGTTACAGTGCCGTTTGAACGGACGATGATCTTGTCTGACTCGTGTTCGTCAGTGCCTGTGTGCGATTCGAAAGGCATTACCCAGCAACCTGCGTGACGTCCTTCAGTTTCAAACCGGATCACGCCCTTGCTCTTCATCAGCTCGAAAGCACGTTCCCAGAAGTGCAGGTGCAAAATGTCTGATTCGCGTGCTAGTAGATCGTAACGAATGCCGAGACGCTCCATCGTGTCGATGATGCATTCGACGTTTCGGGTCGCAACGTAGTCGGCCAGTTCCGCGATCGTGTTGTTGCCTTCTTCGACGGCATGCAGGACTTCCTGGCGAAGTTTCAGCTTCTCGGGATTCGGGTCGCCGCCGGCGTTGCCGTCGCGATAGAAGAGTCCGACTTTTGTGTAGAGGTCCCAGCAGTAGTAATCGAACGGATAATCTTTGGTCAGCGAAGCGTCGAGGGACTTGATCTGGGCCAGGTCCATCTTCTCGATGTGTAGAAAGCCGACTACGACGTCGGCGACCTGGACGCCGGTGTTGTCGATGTAGTTTTGAACTTCGACGCGATCGCCCGCCGCGTTGAGAATGCGAAAGAACGTGTCGCCGAGCACAGCGTTACGAACGTGACCGATGTGCGCGGCTTTGTTCGGGTTGATGCTCGTGTGCTCGACCATCTTCTTCGGCTGCTCAAGATCCGGCGTTTGTTTTCGAGCGGGGGCAGCGAAGAGGTTGAGCAGTTTTGCGCGATCGAAAAAGACGTTGATGTAACCCGCGCCTGCGATCTCCACTCGTGAGACTTCGTCGATCTCTTCGAGCTGGGGTTTGAGTTTTTCTGCGATCGCGCGTGGATTTTGTTTCTCGCCGGTCGCTTGCTTGATCAGCTTGGCCAGTTCGAACGAAACGGGGAACGCGACGTCGCCGAGCTCGGGGCGCGGCGGCGTTTCGACGTTGAGCTGCTGGGGCTCGACGCCGAAGATCTCGCGCGCGGACGAGCGAATCCGGTCTTTTAGCTTCTGTTGCAGTTCG
>DASTQB010000125.1:0-32867 GCA_035761985.1 Pyrinomonadaceae bacterium | reverse complement strand
CGTCTATTTATATATGCGGCGATTGGCGCAGCTCGGCCGCGATTCATCGCGTAGGTGAGAAATATTTCACTGCTCAGAACAGGATCACGTGGGAACGCGAGAAGGGACGTGGAGCAAAGTCGAATTGGAAAAACTGTTCGGAGGACATCTGGTTTTTTACTGTTGGCGAGGATTACTACTTCGACGTCGATGCGGTGATGCTGAAGCGACAGGTCATCGCGCCGTACACTGACGGAAACGGCGCTCCGAAAGACTGGGTTGATAGTGACGATGGTCGTTTCCGGCTGACGCATCCTTCGAATATCTGGACTGACCTGACAGTTCCCTACTGGTCGATGCCGGAAAACACTAACCACCCGACGCAAAAACCGGAAAAACTGCTGGCGAAAGTCATCCTCGCGAGCTCGCGCGAGGGCGACCTCGTTTTTGATCCCTTTAACGGTTCGGGTACGACGACCGTGGTCGCGTCGAAGTTGGGACGAGATTATTTGGGCGTCGAGATCGATGAGACCTACTGCTGCTTCGCGGCAAAGCGACTCGAAATCGCGTCGGTTGATAAGAGTATTCAGGGGTACGTTGATGGTGTCTTCTGGGAAAGGAATGCGCGTAAGTTCGCTTCCAGGAAGGCCTTTTGACAGGATTTCAGGATTTTCAGGATTAACAAGTTCTGAATCATGTAAATCCTGAAAATCCTGTAATCCTGTGCAAGGTTTGACATGGAAATCACCAGATCCGTATCATGTCATGTTTATGAAACCAGGAATTCATCCCGAATATCACGAGATAACCGTTAGCTGCGCCTGCGGCGAGTCGTTCAAGACCCGCTCCACCCGCAAGGGCGACCTGCACGTCGAAATCTGTTCGGCCTGCCACCCGTTCTTCACGGGTAAGCAGAAGCTCGTCGATACCGCAGGACGCGTCGACCGCTTTAACAAACGTTACGGCAAAAAGCCCGCCACCGAAGGCGCCGCTACTGCCCAACATTAGCCAACCCATTTCCTAAACGCCGGCGTCAGCTCGCTGGTCGCTCATTCGCAGCGACTATCGCAACGCCGGCATTTTTGTACGCCTTAGTTTCAAACTTTATGAGCACACCGGAACGAGATCTGATCGTCGGAGGGCAGGCCGTTATCGAGGGCGTCATGATGCGCACTCCAAACGCCTACGCCATCGCCGTGCGTAAAGCCGACGGCACCATCGTTAACACCGCCGCGCGTCTGCCCAAGTGGAGCGACAAGTATCCGATCCTGAAGTTGCCCGTACTGCGCGGCGGCGCCGTGCTCGTCCAATCGATGGGACTCGGAATCAAGGCGCTCAACTACTCGGCTAACGAAGCGTTCGCGGACGCGGAAGAAGCTGAGACTAAAGAAGTGAAGGTCGCGCTCTCACCCGCCGTGATCGAGGGCGAAGGCGACTTTGCAGGACTGACGGGCGCGGTTCCCGGTCTGATCCCTGTTCCCACTCAGAAACGTTCGAACGACGAACTGAAGAAAGGCACGACTGCTGCAGCCGCGGGATCGATCGTGTTTGCGCTGATCTTCAACGTGCTGCTCTTCGTTGCCGCGCCGTTGTTACTGACGAACGCGCTTTTCATCGCCGCAGGTTGGGCCACACCGCCCGCGGCAGTCAGCGCACCTGCAACACCCGGCGCCGAAACAGCAGTTGCTGAACCAGTCGATCAAGCGTGGTACTCAGAAGCGTGGACGGCAGTCAGAACTTACCTGCATCCGGTGCGTCCGTCAGTTGCTTTCAACCTGATCGACGGCCTGATCCGCATGACGTTCTTTCTGATCATGATCTTCAGCTTCTCGCTCCTGAAGGACATTCGCCGCGTCTTTCAATACCACGGCGCGGAACACAAGACGGTGTTTACGTGGGAAGCAGGATTGCCGTTGACTGTCGATAACGCGCGTCCACAACCGCGCCAGCATCCGCGTTGCGGCACGAGTTTCCTGATGGTCGTGATGCTGGTCGCGATCGTGCTGTTTTCGGTGATCAAGTTTGATTCTTTGTTATTCAACTTCCTGATTCGACTCGCGCTGATGCCTGTGGTTGCAGGTATCTCTTACGAGATCATTCGCTTGTCGGCGAAGAAAGAAAGCAGTTGGTTCTTCAAGCTGATGACGCGGCCTGGCGTTTGGCTGCAGAACATCACGACGCAGGAACCGGACGACAAGCAACTGGAAGTTGCGATTGAGGCGTTGAAGGAATCGCTGAAGCTGGAGCCGAAAACCGGAGAGCCGGTGCCGGCGCCACTCTCGTGAGGTCGTCATGTTAGATAAGCTGGAACAAATTGTTAGTCGCTACGAAGAGTTGACTCAGGAGCTCTCGTCTCCCGAGTTGCTGTCAAATCCTTCTGCCTACGCCAAAGCGGCGAAACAACATCGCATGCTTGGCGAGGTGGTCCAAAAATACCGGGCCTGGAAGGGCTTGAAGGAGGAGATCGCAGGCGCGCGCGAGTTGCTCGATACGTCTGACGACGACGAGATGCGCGAGATGGCGCGGCTCGAACTCGAATCACTTCAGGAAAAAGTCGATCGCGCCGATCAGGAGCTGAAACTCCTGCTCATCCCGAGCGATCCGAACGACGAGAAGAACGTGATTCTCGAGATTCGCGCGGGCACTGGCGGCGATGAAGCGACTCTGTTTGCCGCAGAGATGGTGCGCATGTACTCGCGCTACGCTGAGAAGCAGCGCTGGCGTTTTGAAGTGCTCGAAGCGTCTGAGTCAGGCATTGGCGGTCTTAAAGAAGCGATCGTGTTGATCGAAGGCGACAAGGTCTATTCGAAATTGAAACACGAGTCGGGCGTGCATCGTGTGCAGCGTGTGCCGCAGACTGAAGCGAGTGGAAGAATTCACACCTCGGCGATCACTGTTGCAGTGTTGCCGGAAGCTGAGGAAGTTGACGTGAAGATCGATGCGAAGGATTTGCGTATCGACACGTTCTGTTCGTCAGGTCCCGGTGGACAGTCAGTGAACACGACTTACTCCGCGGTGCGTCTGACGCACTTGCCGACGGGCGTCGTGGTTTCGATGCAGGACGAGAAGTCGCAGATCAAGAACCGCGAAAAAGCGATGCGTGTTCTGCGTGCGCGTTTGCAGGAACTGGAAGAGCAGAAGCAGCACGAAGCGCAGGCGAGTGAGCGCCGGTCGATGGTCGGCAGCGGCGATCGGTCGGAGAAGATTCGCACTTACAACTTCAAAGAGAACCGCGTAAGCGATCATCGCATCGGTTTGACCATTCACCAGCTCGATCTCGTAATGGAAGGCAACCTCGACCCTTTCATTGACGCGCTTGTCGCGCATTACCAGGCAGAGAAGTTAAAGGCAGAGGCTGTGGCTGCCTAAGCCCGCATGGGACAGGATTTACATGATTAGCGAGATTGACATGTAAATCCTATTAATTCTGTCAATCCTGTTAGGCAGTATGTCCGTTGTCACGAACGTCCTCCTCATTCGTCATGGCCAATCGCGAGGAAATGCCGAACGCCGCTTCGGCGGACACACCGCGACACCGCTTTCCGCACGCGGGCACAAACAAGCAGAAGCCACTGCACGCATTCTCAAATCCGAATCACTAACTGCCATCTACTCGAGCGATCTCGCGCGAGCGATGGACACCGCGCGGCCGGTCTCAAAGATCACCGGACTACCAATCATCGGCACTTCAGCTTTTCGCGAACGCAGCGTCGGCGTGATGGAAGGATTGACGTTTGAAGACGCCGCGCAACAACACCCGGAACAATACGCGGCACTGTTAAGACGAGACTTCGAGCACGTCTTGACCGGCGGTGAGAGTTACCGGCAACTACTCGATCGCGCGTGGCAAAAACTGGACGAGATCATCGCGGAGAATCGTGGCGGCAAGATCGCGGTGTTCAGTCACACCGGAACGATCTGCATCCTCGCGCTTCACCTGATGGGCGCACTCGATTCGCCAGAACTCAAACCCGTCTGGATCTCGAGTGCCAACTGCGGCATCAGCAGATTCGAACTACGCGACGACGGCTTCGTGCGCGTCCTCGCTCTCAACGACACCAACCACCTGCAGCAGTAATAGCCGCGGATTTACGCGAATAAACACGGATTGATCTGCGTTCATTAGCGGAAATCCGCGGCTAAGACTTTAGCTTGATATCACGCACTCCGCGCAGAATCCCATCCTTGTCACGCGTTAACTTCAGTATCGGCGAAAACGATCCCAACTCCGCTGCCTTGCGCTTCTGCTGGTCACTGATAAACGGATCGTCTTCAAAATGGAACTCGTCGATCCAATCCTCCGGATACTCGGGCCCGGAGACGTACGCGTGAATATGCGCGGGATTTCTGCTACCTGGATACGAGCCCGGCTTGATGGTCCGAAACTCGTATTTCCCCTCGGCGTTCGACCGCATCGCGCCGTGCAAACGCGTGTTCCGATTGTCGCCTCCGCTCGTCGTGTAAACACCCTTCGCATCCGTTTGATAGACAGATAGCGTTATGCCCTCGCGCGGCGTCCGCCCATCAGCCGCGTAGATCGTGCCTGAAACGATCAGCGGCTCGCCTGGTTCTTTATCCGAGCAGAGCGTCGCCCGCCACGAACCCGCGGAATTTGTCAGCGCAGTTCCGCTCGTCGCACTCGCACATCCAAAAACGCCGAGTCCGATGAGCGGCAGTGTCAATGCAGTTGAGGAGGCACGATACAAGAAAGCTCTTCGATCTATAACATTTCGTTTACTCATTTCACTTTCTCCCATTTTTCAGATCATTTCGGCATCATGTCTTTCATTCTTGGGCTGAGTTGCTTCCTGTCTTTCCCATACGCATCGCCGGCGATTTTCGACGAACCTTTTTCACCGCTAATCCAAATCAATTGGAGTGAAAACTTCCAGCTCTCGAGCTGCCGCTGGTCCAGCCTCAACACGGCTTCATGATCGATATGCGGCGGCGGCGGAATAAGGGCCACCATCTTTTCATAAACCCGCACTCGATCTTCGCGGTCGAAACGCGGCAACAAATGCCACAGTGTCAGCGTGTCGCGCGTGCGCGCCCATGCGAGTATCGTCTCCAGCGCCGCACGCCTGGCGTCCGCATCATCGCCGAAATCAATTTTCTGCAACGCGTCACGAAAAACTGATGGAGCATCTTGAAAGTAAGGCGTGCCTGGTCCAATGCCAGGTCGCGTCTCGCACATAGCGCCCGCAGGCACAAGCGACTCGCGATCTCTCAACTGCAACGCCACCCAACCTGACGTGACACGCAAAAGACTGCCGCCATCGTCGCCAACTTCAAGCGTGTACGCACAACCGAGATCTGCGGCGACTGCCGACGGAGTGTCGACAAAGAAGAGTCGCGGCGGCGCCCAGATACGCGCGCTCATCTTTCCACGAACGAGTTCCAGTCGAAATTCGGTTAGTTCGTTCGCGACTACTCGCACCCTCGTGTTTTCGTCAATCTCCACATTGCCGATCGATCCCACCTCAATTTCAGCGCGCGACTTGTCATCTGTTTCCAGCCATTGACCAACGTCCAGGCGCGCGTCATTTGAAATTCCTCGATCGTCGACTCGTGGCGTTCCATCGAGTCGTGTTACTCGCCACGAGGGATTCAGACTCACAAACGGGGGGACCGGATGAGGAGGAATCGTTTGCGACGTAAAGAACCAGGAATCTGCGAAAACCAGAAGCAATACCACTGCGGCAGTGGCCGCGGTTTGGAAAGGCCATGACCAGAACAGCGGACGCGGGCTCGGGGGCGGAACAGAAATCGGAGGAGTTGGATTATCGATCTCGGATTCGATCTGACTCCAGAGACGATCGGGCGCCGACAGCTGCGGGAGTTGTTCGGCGAGCTTGATGCCGAGTTTCACTTCTTCGTATTTCGCTCGACACCGCGCGCACGCAATGATGTGTTCAGCAAACTGCTTCGACTCTTCCGTCGAGAGTTCTCCATGACAGTAAGCTGAAATATCTTTTGTTACGTGTCTCGAAAACATCAATCACCCCACACTGCCGGATTGTTCAGGTGTGACAATCGTTTCGCCAACTGGCTGTGACCGCGATTTAGACGTGACGCTACAGTCCCCTTCGAACAGCCCATCACACTTGCAATCTCGTCGTATGACAATCCCTCGATGTATTTCAAAAGTATCGGCAGACGAAACTTCGGCTTGAGCTCGCCAATCGCTTCGTGCACCGCTTCCGCGACTTCCAGCCGAGCGTACTGATTCTCCTGAGGCTTCTTCTCACCCGGATTCCTCATGGCCACAGTCTCTCCCCACGGCAGTAATTTCCTGCGGCGGCGTTTTTCGTCGAGGCACGCATTGACGACGAGTCGATAAAGCCACGTCGTAAACTCCGAATCACCGCGGAACTGCCGGATCGCGGTAAACAACTTCAGAAAGACCTGCTGCGTGACGTCTTCGGCGAGGCTACGGTCGCCCGAAGAATAGACGGCGATGGAAAAGACCTTGTCTTTGTAGGTTTCGAACAGGAGTTGAAAAGCGGCGCGGTCACCCTGCCGGCAGGCTTCGATTACCCGTCCATCAATAAGCTGGTCAGCCATAGCCGCCATAGTTGGTTGGACGCATCTCGGAGGGCTTTTCTTCCAGAAAAAAGCCACAGACTACACAGATTACGCGGATCAATCCGCGTCATCCGTTAATCTGTGGCTCAACTCTCGATCCGAAATTTACTAGCGCGTCACGTGTACGAGCATCTCGGTACCGGATTCAATCTTCAGTTCCTTGCTGCCTTGCACAGCAAGCGATCCTGCGCCGCCCGCACCACCGATGATCAAACCGATCGCAGCGCCTTTGCCGCCACCGGCGATACCACCGACAATCGCGCCCACAGTCGCGCCGATACCTGAGCGCTTGAGCGTCTGGTTGGTCCTGCTTCCGGACTCAACGCCGCCTTCATCGTCGGCCTTTCCTGAACCCTCACCGTAAACCCTCGTGACATAACCGTGCATGACACCCTTACGCCCATCGCGCAGTTCGATCGAATCGAACGCGAGGTTCATGCTGGTCCGGCCCTTGATCTTGCCCGACTTCTTGATCGAGCTGATATGACCGTAAACCCTCGCCTCATCGAATCGACTCGGGTCGATCACTGTTGCGGTAAACCGATCGCCGATGCGCGAGTCTTTACTCGATAACGTATCGTTTATTCGTACCTTTAAATCAGTCCCGACAGGCACGAGCGGAGCGGCTCTTCTGGTCGTGGTCCGTCTCTTAACCGACGGCTTTGTTTGTGCGACAGCCATCGGTACGAGTCCGAGCACCAGAGTCAGCGCCAGTGCCACTCGCAAACTGTTTCGAAAAACATTCATGATCTCAATCCTCCAATCAAACTATCATCCGGCTCGCGAATCTTCGACAACGCCTTGAGCCGGACTGGTAGCGGTTTCCAGCGGCCGGCTAAACATATTGGGATCCGGCAACGGCGGGAGCTGGTCGGGTGTCACTCCCATCACGGTTTTGACGTGCCTCTTCACCTTGTGTGAGATGTACATCATCACGGCAAAAACAAAGGTCATCCCAATTGCTCCATCAAAAAACCGCAGGAGCATTGCCAATAATAACATCAGGCCCAGGGCGGCGCCCGGAATGATTCGGACGCGCCCCTTACCGTTCAGGTAATCGGACAGTTCGGAAGGCCATTTGAACAGCCAGTAGAGGTTGTAGAACGGAATAATGTGCTTCGCGGCTGCTTCGCCGGGGGAGATCGGATAACGGCTGCGGGACAATTCGTCCAGTATTTTGTGAATCTGGTAGACGCAGACGAGGAAGTAGATCCAGCCGCCCACTACAAGCAGCATCAGCACTACGTTGATTGATGCTTCGTCAAGGTCCAGAACAACAAACAGGACTTCGAGTATAAAGAAAGCGCCGGCAAACAGAAATCCCACCCAAACCCATGGGGGAGAACTCTTCGGCACTCTTTCGGGGACATCGGTTTCAGTGATTGAGAACATGGCGGTCCTTTCATTCAAAGCGGGTGGGTAGAAAGCTCTCCGCATTCCGGGCGTGCGAAGGAACGAGGCGAGCCGGGAGGTTCAGCCGGGTTTAGTTAGTAAGACTTCTGCTGGGCATCATCGCAACGTCAGAAAGCGAAGCACCGTTTTCCTCGCCGTCGAAATGCCGTCTGCGATGTACCGTTCCGTCCGATTCGAAAATATAAGTCGAAGGAGCCTCACGCATGATGATGTCCTGGAGGCGCATTAGTCCGTATAGAAGTGCTTCTGGCCGCGGAGGGCAGCCGGGAATGTAAACGTCCACAGGGATGCAGCGATCGACACCCTGCATCGTGGAGTAGGAATCGAATGGTCCACCTGTCGAGGCGCATGCACCCATCGCAATCGCCCACTTTGGTTCGGGCATCTGATCGTAAACGCGGCGAACGACTGGTCCCATCTTGAGTGTGACAGTGCCTGCGATGATGATCAGGTCGCTTTGCCGCGGGCTTGGACGAAAGACGCCCGCGCCGAAACGGTCGATGTCAAACCTTCCTGCACCGGTGGCGATCATCTCGATGGCGCAACACGCGAGACCGAAAGTCATGGGCCAGAGCGCCGACTTGCGCGCCCAGTTGACGACTGGCGCCGCGAGGTCGACGGTTTTCGCGCCCACGCTCCGTCGAATCGAGTTCATGATCGAATCGACGGTGGTTAAGACAAATCCTTCTTCGTGTTCAGCCATAGGTCTTATAAGTCCTATAGGACGTATCGGTCCTATAAGTTTTCTTTTACGCCCACTCGAGCGCGCCCTTGCGCCAGGCGTAGTAATAACCCACCACCAGGATCCCGATAAACACAAACATCTCGATCAGCGCGAACGTCGTGAATGAAAAGTCGTCGCCCATGAAGATGATTGCCCACGGGAGCAGAAAGATCGTTTCCACGTCGAAAATGAGAAACAACATCGCCACGATGTAGTAGCGCACTGTGAAACGCTCGTGCGCTTCGGTCGTCGGGTCGATGCCGCACTCGTACGGGCGCATCTTGCCCTTCTCGTACTTTATCGGCCGCAGGAATCTTCCGAGGATGATTGGCAACACGGGGAAGATCACCGCGACGCCGAAGAAGATCATCACCGGCCAGTAAGCTGTTATGGGGCTGCCAACAGTTTCCGTTGTCGTCGTTACTGCTTGAAGAAGCATCCGTTTTTCTTGTGCAGGAAGAGCGTGGAGACGTCAACTGACCGGGAAAATAGTAAGCGGCGGTTGAGAAACTGTCAACGACCCTCTTTATCCCTGTCATGCGCGAACCTGTTCATATCGATGTAACTTCGCAGAAAGGTCGATTTAAGGCAACGGCCATAAGCTGTCGTGTCCGGCCACTCCAGAACTAAAAGGACTCGAAACTATGACGCTTTCAATCGTGCCGCGATTGATCCTGGGAATCGCACTATTCTCGACCACCCTTCACGCGCAGGAACTCGTCAAACCTTCGACCGACCCCAGCGTCGCCGAACGCATGCGCCTGCTCGAGAGCGAGTTGGAACGTCAGAACACGAAGCTCGATCAGTTGCAGAAAACGATCGAGCAGCAGCAACAAACAATCCAGGCGCTGCTCGATAAACTCTCCGGCCAACCGTCCACAATTGTTGCCGCAGTCACAGAACCCGCGGCGCCCGCGCAAACACAGCCTCAAACAGTCGAACAGCGACTCGCAAAAGTGGAAAGTCAGACGCTGAAGATCGGACCCGTTCGCGTCAGCGGCGACTTCCGCCTGCGTTTCGATGGAACCTTCCGGCGCGCCACCGAACCTCCCGATCCGCCACTCGATCACGTGCAAAACGCACGCGCCCGATATCGCCTGCGCCTGAATCTCGACACAGACATTCACCCGAATCTCAGTTTCCACGCACAACTCGCAACCGGTCCACTCAACAACCCTGTCTCAACGAACCAGGACTTCACGTCGATCACCGCACGCGCTCCGATCTCGATCAGCGAGGCATGGGTCGAGTACCGGCCGAACAGGTCATTGATGTTGCAGGGCGGGCGCGTTCAAAGCGCCTTCGCTGATAACTCGCGATTTCTTTTCGACGACGACATCCGCTTCAACGGCTTCAACGAAAGATACACCGCCTTCTTCAAACCAAACGGCGCTTACCTCTCGAGTCTCGAACTGCGCGCCGGGCAATACATTCTTTCGACGCCGAACGTTGCCGTGATTCAGCCAAACAGCCCGCTCGCGCGCGCAGGCGACGTAGTCGGAACCGCAGGCAGATCTGCCACGCTCTTTCACCAGGGAGTGCTCGCGAACCAAACCTTCAACGAGCGTTGGAACAGCCAGGCCGGCGCCGACATTCAACTCTATCGTCACCCGAATCACATTCAACTTGCCTCGACTAACGAAGGACTCGTGCTACTGGTCCAACCCGGATTGGGTATCGCGCTTTCAGGACCACTGCCCGGAACCGGTAACGCAACGACAACTCCCGGCGGCGCCAGATACACGGCGCCCGGCTTTCAGGTGCTGCGGCTGACATATCGATTGAACTACGCCGGCTTCAAACGTGGCGATCATGCGTTCCCGATCACTTTCAACGCGCAGGTCGCGCGCAACGTCGCGACAGGCATGAACGAACGCGACGCGATGTTGACGGCACTTCAGATCGGCAGGATCACGAAACGCAACGACACGGCATTTATGTATGTCTTCACGATCAAAGGCGCGAATGCAATGATCTCGCAGTTGACTGATGATGATCTCGGAACAGGGACAGGCGTGAACATCCGAACACACCATTTCCGTTTCGAGTATGGGATCACTCGAAAGGTGACGTTCCAGAGTTTGTTCTTCGTGCAGAATTCGTTGCGGCGGAGCGGGCAGTTTCCAAACTTCTTTGTTCCGGTTGGGGATTTCGCGCCGACTACTTATCGAGTGCAGCAGCAGCTCGTGTTCAACTTTTAGCCCCGGATTTCCGCGGATGAACGCGGATTATTACTGGAAGACTTTGGTGATCTTTTTGAGTCCTGAGTCTTTGGGTGGTGGTGTGTGCGAGAGGTTGCAGTAACCGGTGGGCTGGCTGCCGCTCGTGTACGTCATACGGCTTCGCAAACGACAATCCGGTTTTGCGAGTAGACCACTTTCGGGATCGATCGTCACGGTGACCGTCTCGACTGTCGGTGCGGGTGTGGCTTCGCTGGTGACGACTTCAGAAGGTGTGGTTTCGGACGGCTGGTCAGGTTTGCCTGGTTTGCGGATCGCATCCGGTCGCTGCCGTTGTTCCTGATCCAACGCGACCGACTGTTCGGACGCGGCGGGGACGTCTTCCGTGACAGGCACGTTGCGCCGTTGCAGCAAGGTCCGCGTGGTAATCGCGAAGACCGCGGCGAACACCAACAGGACCGCAGCCCATTGCCAGCTCACGCCACGGCTCTTCGAATGGTGAATGCTCGGCTCTCGGCTCGGCGGCGGTGTTACTGGTTTCGGAGTCTTACCTGAGATCAGAAGCTCGTATGCTTCGTTGATCTCTTTCAACTTCTCCTGCGCCTTTTCCTGCAGGCGCGGATCGTGCAGAAACCTGTCCGGGTGCCAAACCTTCGCAAGGTCTCGATGCGCTGCTTTCAGTTCCCTGTTGGAAACGCCGGGCTTTACTCCCAGCAGTTCGTAGGCCTTACTCTGGTCTAAACTCAATTTTTTCCTCAGGAGAGCACGTTCGCCAGTCTCGAGATCCCTCCAATCAGGTCGCTGGCGCTAGGCACTGGCACGCCCATGTACTTCATAATTGAAACGACCACGAGTCCCAGGGCCATGCTGGTGACCACAGCTTTCAAAAGAGCGCCAAGCAGATTATTCAGGAACGTCGAAGCGGAACGAAGGAATCGTCGAATTCTTCGCATATTTGACCCCCCAAACGCCGTATCGGTTAAGCATTTCTGGTGAGCAACCGGGGCAACCTCTTGGGGCTGTCGGGTGCGCTCATTATGGCAGACTCAACCCAGGGTGACAACAGTGTTATGCACTGTTAGGTCATTTTGGCAGGTGAATGGTGAAGGTGGTGCCTTTTCCGAGTTCTGAGGCGACGGTCACTTCCCCGCCGTGCAGGAGGGCGAGGTGTTTCACGATGGCCAGACCGAGGCCGGTGCCGCCCATATCTCTCGATCTTGCCCGATCAACGCGGTAGAAACGTTCAAACAGCCGTTCCAGGTGCTGAGACGGAATCCCGTCGCCGTCGTCCTGCACGAGAATCCGATCGCGCCGGCCGCCTTCGTGGCTGATCGTGACCGTTCCGTTCTCGCCGCTAAACTTGATCCCGTTGTCGACCAGGTTTGTGATCATCTGTTCCAGTCTGCGTTCATCCGCGTTGACGACAACGTCGGGAGACACATCATTCCGAAGCGTCACGTTTTGCGCGGAAGCTTTCGCCGCGAGTGAGGCGCAAACTTCATCAACCAAGCCATAGAGATCTACAGGCGCCGCTTTCAGTTGAACATTCCCGCCTTCGATCGCATTGAGTTCGGAGATGTCGTCGATGAGCCCCTGCATGCGTGAAGCGTTCCTGCGAATGATCGACAGGAAGCGTTGAAAGCTTTCCGGATCCTCCGTAGCGCTCGTCTCGAGTGTTTCGACAAACGCGATGATCGCAGTCAAAGGCGTGCGCAGTTCGTGCGAGACGTTCGAGAGAAACTCCTGTCGGACGAGTTCGAGACGTTCGATGCGCGTGATGTCGAAGAAAACCCCGAGTGCCGCTTCCGCGCCTTTTCCGTTCGTGTTGCCGATCGGCACTACTCGCAGATCGAACACCTGGCGTTCTGGTCCATGGGTTTCAACTTTGACGCCGCTTCGTTCGATACCTTTCAGCCCATCGAGAAACGCGCTGTAGATCGCGGGGTTGCGTGTGAGCTCGGTCAGGCGTTGCGATTTCAACGCCGGCACAGACGGATTGAAGAGTTTATGTGCCGCAGGGTTTGAAGCGACGACACGCATGTCTCTGTTCACCACGAGTAGACCTTCGCGCATGCCGCTCATCGTCGCTTCGAGCAACGAACTGACTGCAAGGCTTTCAGGCGACTGAGTTTGCTCGATCTGAGCCGCGGATAGGTTCGCGTTCTGGGCCTCGCGGCGTGCGAGTATCGCGAAAACGACAACTGTCAGAACGAGTAGGCCGGCTAAAAAGAGACGAACTGCGAATGACGGAACAACAAGGGCAAGCGCTGTCA
Organism: Pyrinomonadaceae bacterium; assembly: GCA_035761985.1. Taxonomy (GTDB): domain Bacteria; phylum Acidobacteriota; class Blastocatellia; order Pyrinomonadales; family Pyrinomonadaceae; genus PSRF01. The sequence goes on along the minus strand of DASTQB010000125.1, from coordinate 19,713 downwards.
GAAGAATGCAGGAGACTAGCAGTAAGAACTGTCGCTTGTGCACAAGAAGTTTGGATCCTTCGAATAGGTCCTATAGGACCTATAGGTCATATAGGACGGATAGGACCAATAGGACAGATAGGACCTATATCGATTCGCTTCAATTGCTTTGACTGGTCGCGGCGGCCTGGCTCGCGCAACCTATAAAGCGGTAGCCGACGCCGACGACAGTCTCGATGCAGTCGCCGCATTTATCGAGCTTCTGTCGCAGCCGGCGAATGTGAACGTCGAGCGTGCGTGCGTCGCCATAGTAACTGTAACCCCAAACGCTATCCAGCAACTGCTGTCGCGTCACCACGCGATCGGCGCTTCGCGCCAGCACTGACAGAAGCGTGAACTCCTTGTTCGTCAGTTTTATCTTCGCGCCGTTGCATGCGACTCTAATATCGTCGAAGTCGATCGACAGGTGATCATCCTCGTAAGTCTTGCCCATCGTCTCGTCTGCGCGACGCATCACCGCGCGCACGCGCGCCAGTAACTCTCGTATCGAGAAAGGCTTGGTGATGTAATCGTCGGCGCCGAGATCCAGTCCCGCAACGCGATCTGATTCGGAAGTCTTTGCAGTGAGCATGATGATCGGCGTGCGTCGCGTAGCAGGCTCACGCCGCAACCTGCGACACAACTCGATCCCGCTCATTCCCGGCAACATCAAATCGAGAATGATCAATCGCGGTGATTCGCGCTCGTTTAGCGCCGCTGTCAGACCTGCTTCTCCGGTGGGAGCCGTTACAGCCGGAAATCCTTCACGCTCGAAGTTGTACTTCAAACTCTCAGAGATGTCGGCATCATCCTCGATGATCAGGATTGGACGAGTCATAACTAATTCGTGTGTTTGATGAATGCAGCCTCAGCCATGTAGACAGTCAGTTCACAGATGTCAGTCACGTAGTCGCCGATTCGTTCCAGGTGCTTCGCCACGAACAGCAGTCGCGCATCGCGCGTTGCGGTGGCCGGCTCTTCAACCATCAGCTCGATCAGATCGTGGAACGTATGGTTATAGAGATTATTGATCTCGCTATCGCTCTTGATCACTTCGCGCGCCGCGATCGCATCGTTGGAAGTAAACGCATCGAGCGACGCACGCAACATTTTCAAAGCGTGGTCGGCCATACGACTCAAGTCGAGCACCGGCTTGAGCTCGGGTTCGTTGTTCAAGTCGATCGATGCGCGGGCGATATTGCACGCGTGATCTGCGATGCGCTCGAGCACGGGAGCCATTTTTGCAACCGAGATCACGAAACGCAGATCGCGCGCGGCCGGCTGTCGCAGTGCGATAATGTCGATGCACTGGCGATCGATCTCGACCTCGAGGCGATCGATTTTATCGTCGTGTTCGAGCACTTCCCGCGCGAGGTCGCTATCGCGCGCGGTCAATGCACGCATCGATCGTTCGAGCGCTTGTTCAGCCTCGCCGCCAAGCAGGAGCACGCGATCGCGCAGTGAACTTAATTCGTCATCAAGATGACGGTGAGTATCCATACCTATCCAAACCTTCCAGTAATGTAGTCCTCAGTCACCTTTTCGTTAGGCGCCACAAACATCCTCTCAGTTGTATTTACCTCGATCAACTTCCCAAGGAGGAAGAAACATGTCGTGTCTGACACGCGCGCCGCCTGCTGCATGTTGTGCGTGACGATGACGATTGTGTACTGCGATTTCAACGTAAAGATCAACTCTTCAATCTTGGCGGTCGCGATCGGGTCGAGCGCCGATGCAGGCTCGTCCATTAGCAGCACTTCGGGCTGAATCGCGAGTGCACGCGCGATGCACAGGCGTTGCTGCTGTCCTCCGGAAAGACCGAACGCCGAAGTCTTCAGACGATCCTTAACTTCATTCCACAAGGCAGCGTCTTTCAAAGCCTGCTCGACCCGGTCTCCGAGTTCCGACTTACTATTCGTCAAGCGATTGATTCGCAAACCGTACGCAATGTTGTCGAAGATCGATTTTGGAAACGGGTTCGACTTCTGAAAGACCATTCCGACACGCCGCCGCAACTCAACCACGTCGGTTCCCGGAGCGTAAATGTCGCGTCCGTCGAGCATCACCTGCCCTTTTACGCGAGTGCCGGCAATCACATCGTTCATGCGATTGAGCGTGCGAATGAACGTCGATTTACCGCAACCCGATGGACCAATAAACGCGGTGACTACGCGCTCCTGAATGTCCATCGATATGTCGTAAAGCGCCTGCGAGTTGCCATAGAAAAAATCCAGGTTGCGCACGCTGATCTTCACCGGCCGCGGTGCGCCGTCCGGACCGCGATGGACGATCGCAGGGTTCACTGGCTTCAATTCTGTCGCTTGTGCAGACATACGCTCAACCGAAGTGGCCGGTGATGTAATCCTCCGTCAACTTGTTTGTGGGTTTTTCAAAAATCTGTTTCGTCGGCGACACTTCGATCAGTTCTCCGAGATACATAAACGCCGTCACGTCAGAAACACGCGCCGCCTGTTGCATGTTGTGTGTGACGATTACGACAGTGACACGGCTCTTCAAATCGAAAATCAGATCTTCGATCTTCTGCGTCGCAATCGGATCGAGTGCCGACGTCGGTTCGTCAAACAAAAGCATCTCCGGATCCGTCGCAAGCGCACGTGCGATACAAAGCCGCTGCTGCTGGCCGCCCGACAGTGTGTAGGCAGATTGATTCAGACGATCCTTCACTTCTTCCCACAACGCTGCAAGCCGCAGCGAGCGTTCAACCTGCTCCTGAAGTTCCTTGCCTTTCACTCCCCTGAGTCTCAAACCAAACGCGACGTTTTCAAACACCGACTTCGGAAACGCATTGGGCTTCTGAAAAACCATGCTCATGCGCATGCGCATTTCGAGTGGATCGGTTTCCGGTCCAATCAGGTTGATCCCGCTCGGCTGAAGAATGATTTTTCCTTCGTAACGGGTTTCGGGGTAGAGATCGTGAATGCGGTTGAAGCAGCGCAGGAGCGTGGATTTCCCGCAACCGGATGGTCCAATCAGCGCTGTGACGTCATTCGTATGAAACGTCAGGTTGATGTTGTTGAGCGCCTGCACCTTGCCGTAGAAAAAGTTCAACTGGCTGACTTCAGCTTTGACCGGTTTTTGGGCGCCGTTCTGACGCTGTTTTTGCATGTCGACAGCTGCTACCACTTGATTCTCTTTCTAACCCTGTAACGGATGATTATCGCGATCGCATTCAACGAGAGCGTCACGACGATCAGCACTAAACCTGCTCCTGCGGCGTTAACAACAAACGCCTGGTCCGGACGCGATACCCAGTTGAACATCTGAATCGGGAGCACTGCAAACGGCGACCACAACCACGCCAACGAGATGAACGGCGGTTGTGCCTGCACCGGCGGCGGAGGCAGAAACGCAATGAACGTGAGCGCGCCGATCGTTATCAGCGGCGCTGTCTCGCCGATGGCCCTCGACAAAGCGATGATGATTCCGGTCATCGTGCCGCCAACGGAGTAAGGCAAAAGATGATGCCGAACAACCTGCCATTTCGTTGATCCAAGCGCGTACGCGGATTCGCGAATGCCCTGTGGAATCGTTCGCAACGCCTCGCGTGTGGCCACGATCACGATCGGCAGGATCAGAAACGCGAGTGTCAATCCGCCGGTCAAAATACTCTGGCCGAGTCGAAACTGGTAGACCAGCAGGCCCAGCGCCATCAGGCCGTATATGATCGACGGCACGCCTGCAAGGTTCGCGATGTTGATCTCGATCAGGTTGGTCAGCCAGTTCTTCGGCGCGTACTCCTCAAGATAAACACCAGCCGCAACACCAAGCGGGACTGCCGTAGAAGCAGTCACGATCATGATCAGAAGCGTGCCGACCCACGCCGACAAAATTCCCGCTCGTTCAGCAAAGCGCGATGGGAACGATGACAGAAAGCCGAAGTTCAAGCGAGCGACGCCATCGATTAGCAGATCGACCAGAAGGGCTCCAAGCGTGACGATTCCCACGAGCGTGCAGATGATCCCGATCACGTTGAAGATCACGTCCTGGCGTTTCCGCTTCGCGATGATGTGCTTGAAGTCGCTCACCTAGTATGCCTCTCTGAATCGCTTTCGCAGAATGTAGCCGAGGATGTTGAACGCGAGAGTCATGATGAACAACGTGATTCCGGCAGCAAAGATCGACTGGTAACCGATACTTCCGTGTGGCAAGTCGCCAAGACTCACCTGAACGATGAATGCCGTGATCGTCGCCGCAGGCTCGCGCGGATCGAGTGTCAGGTTCGGCTGCATGCCGGCGGCAATCGCCACGATCATCGTTTCACCGATCGCGCGTGAAATCGCGAGGATGTAAGAAGCGACGATGCCTGACAACGCGGCCGGGTAGACAACTCGCAGCGCGGTGATGATCCGGTTCGCACCCATCGCGTACGCGCCTTCACGCAGCGCCATCGGCACGGCGCGCATCGCGTCTTCGCTGAGCGAACTCACGTAGGGAATGATCATGATTCCCATCACAACGCCTGCGCTCAGCATGTTGAATGTCGGTAGACCCGGGATGAGCTTTTGCAGAAGCGGCGACATGAACTGCAAAGCGAAGTAGCCGTAGACCACTGTCGGCACGGCGCTAAGAAGTTCGAGAGCAGGCTTGATCACTTCACGAACCGCACTCGGAGCAAACTCGCTCAAATAGATTGCCACGATAGTTCCGATTGGCAGCGCCACTGCCAACGCAACCGCAGTCGTGACGACGGTTCCAGAGACTAGCGGCAGGATGCCAAAACGCGGCGACGCGAACAGTGGAGTCCAAAGCGTGTCCGTGAGGAACTCTCGAAGGGAAACGTGGGCAAAGAAAGTCGACGACTCGTAAAGCAGAATGCCTACGATTCCCAACGTGATCGCAACCGAGGAAAACGCGGCCAAAAACAGGATCGCTTCAATAACGCGCTCCTTAACACGCCCCAAGCGGCGCGCGGACGCGCCGCTTGCGGATGGCCCTGAGAGGTCGGCAGCAACAGCAGTTGGCTGCTGAATCAGTGGAAGATCTTTCATATTCTATCCGCGTCCATCCGCGGCCCAACTAATTTCACGCCTTCGGCGGCCGCCTGAGAATCTCTTCCACCGGCAATCCAACCTCCGGAATACCGCCAAACCCCGATCCCGTTTGCAACGTTCGCACTCGCTCAGTCGCCATTTGATAAGCAGTGTCAGGCAACGGCAGGTACTTAACTTCCTTCGCGAGCGCCGGAACAGTCTTCAGATAAAAGTCGACAAACTCTTTCACCGCCGGCTTGTCATACGATTTCCGACTCACATAAATAAACAGCGGGCGTGAGAGTGGATTGTACGTTCCAGCCAGAACGTTCTCCGGCGTCGGCATGATCGCACCCTGGACCTTGTTCTTGTCCCACTCGATCGCGACCGCCTTCATCCTGCTGCTGTGCGGAGCAAAATACGCGTACGGGATATAACCCAACGCGTACTTGTTTCCTTCGACACCCTGGACCAGCACGTTGTCGTCTTCACTTGCCGTGTAGTCGCCGCGACTCGATTTCGACTTCCCGACGATAGCTTCAGTGAAGTAGTCGAACGTACCCGAATCAGCTCCCGCACCGAAGAGTGCGATCTCTTGATTGGGCCATTCGGGACGAATCTGGTTCCATCGGGTGATCTTTCCCTGCGCTGCCGGCTCCCAAACCTTTTTCAGTTCCGCAACGGTCATCGAAGTGACCCAGTCGTTCTGTGGATTTACAACGACTGTAAGCGCGTCGAAAGCAATCGGCAACTCGATATACTCGATGCCGTTTGCTTTCGCCTGGGCCATCTCTTCCTGGAGTATGGGCCGCGACGCATCGGCGATGTCGATCTCGCCGCGCACAAATTTTTTGAAGCCGCCGCCGGTGCCGGAAATTCCGACCGTGACGTGGGCCGCTCCCTGCTTCTCTCGCTGAAATTCTTCCGCGACAGCTTCAGTGATCGGGAAGACGGTGCTGGATCCGTCGACCTTGATCACCGCCGCTTCGCCCGAGGTGCCCGGATTACCGCCCGGGCCTCCGCCACACGCGCTCAGGGCCACACAGAACGCAACCAGCACAACCGCTACTTTGAGAGTAGGCGACATTCGATTCTCTCCTGCCTTTGGCTATTTTTCCGCCGAAATCGTAGGTGACGGGTGTTACATCCGTCTAAACTCGACCTGAACAGTGTGTTAACCCCGGCCCAATTCAGGTGTATTTGTGACCAGCCGATAGCCCACGTTAACCATCGTTTCGATTTGCAGACCGAAATCGGCGAGCTTCGTACGAAGGCGATAGATGTAAACGTGGAGGCTTTCGGAATTCAGTGGTTTGTTGGAGCCCCAAACGGAGCTCCAAAGCTCGTCGGAAGTGACGATGCGGTTTGGCGTGTGCACAAGCCGCGAAAAGATCAGAAACTCCGTGCGCGGAAGTTTCAGCGAAACGCCGTTGCACGCAACGTAGTAGTTGCGATGCTCGACGCGAAGATAACCGTCGTCATAAACATCGGTAATCATCATCTCTTGGACTGCCATAATCCCTCCGATCCGCGTCATCCGCGTCCATCCGCGGCTAAAACTTAAACTTCGCCCGGAACTGCATCACGCGTGGACCACCCACCGTGCTCGTGATCCGACCAAAATCCGGACTACCCAATTCGAAATCAGGAGCCGCAAAGTTGGCGCGGTTGAAGACGTTGAAGATGTCCCAACCAAACTCCAGGCTCGTCGTCTCGCTGAGCTTCGTGCTCTTCAAGATCCCGAAGTCGAACCGCGACTGCGACGGAGCGCGCAACACGTTTCTTCCAAGGCTTCCGTTCTGACCAAACGCCGTGCAGAGCACGCCGCTGTTGAATGCATCTTCCGTGATGTCGGCGCCGGTCTGTCGAAGCTCGTCGAGCGTTCCGCACAAACCCGGCCGGCCAAAACCCAGCCGGTACAAACCACCAGAACCACGCACTAGATCCGCGTACTGCGGCGCCGTGCCTATTTCCGGCTCGGGAGCAAAGATGCTGTACGGCGTTCCCGTCTGCGCCTGGAAGAAGCCCGACATCTGCCAGCCCGTTAAGAACTTGCTGGTGGAACCAAAGCTCGGAATGTCGTAAACAAAACTCAGACTGAAACGATGCGTGCGGTCGAAGTCGGAAACCGCACGATTCGCTTCGAGGTTGCGCAGATCACCCTGGACCACGAAACCCGTGTTCGGCACGTCAGGCTTACCGGAACCAGCAGTGCTGCCCGGATCACTCGAGCTCGTATCGAGCGACTTGGCCCACGTGTATGACGCGTTGAAGTGCAAGCCACGCGACAAGCGTTGCGTCAATCCAAACTGCGCGCCGTGATAAGTCGACTCACCATTCGAACGAAGGATCAGAGCTTCGGGAACGTTGAATCCGAGAATCGGCACACGCGCCTCGAAGTTGATCACCTGCCCGCCACCCAACGTGCTTCCGGAACAGGTAATCGGATTCGCGAGATTCAGATCGCGCGGCGCACCTGAAACACCGCCGAGAACACCACCGGCGCAAGTCGCTGACCCACCAGCGCGATAAGGATTCGCGAAACCAAACGCGCGCCCCAGACCGCGCTCACGTGCAGTTGAACCTGCGTTCAATGGACCATTCGGCGCACCCGCAGCGACGTAAGCCTGGTTGAACCGTTCGAAGATGTGGTCCGGGGTCGCCGGATCGTTCAGATCGAATCCCTGGTTGAACGCGAGCGCCTGAAGCAGGTTCTCGCCTCTTGTGTGAACGTAACGCGCCTCAACCATCAGGTTCTTCGTCAGTTCATACTGAACACCGAGATTCAACTGGTGCACGTAAGGCGTTCTCAAATCGCGATCGATTGCACGGAACTCAAAGGTCTCGGCGATGTTGCCCGCTGGAGTTACGTTGAGACGCGGATCGCGTGTAATGCCTGTGTTGTCGCGAATCACGTAAGAGCCACCGCCGCCGGCTGTGCGCATTACTCTGAAAGGCAGCCATGAGCTGAGCGGCAGATTCGGCAATTGCTGCGAGAACGCTGTCGTAATCGGAACGTTGCCCGAAGGAACAGTGATCTCGATTTCACGCAGGAACGGATAGTTACTGAAAACCGTGTTGATGAACGCTGCTGACGGGCGATCGTAGAAAACACCATAACCGCCGCGAACCACCAGTTTGTCGGTAGGCGAGTAAGCGACTCCGATGCGTGGGGCGAAGTTGTTTAGGTCCTGTCCGCGAAGCGTGTGATTGTTTCCGGCGCGGGTAGTTGCTGCGATCGCGCCGTCGACGTTCCCGAGCCCGGTGTTTTGAACATTCGCCGGAACGAGAAAGCCCGGCGAAGGATTGTCGCAGACTGACAACGAGCCGCCATTCTGCGAGAGGCACGACTCGAATCCTTCGAAATCGAAATTACCGATGCGACCCTGCTTCTCGGTGGGCCACATGAACAACTCGTAGCGCATTCCGAGGTTGAGCGTGAGCTTTGGAGAAACTTTCCAATCATCGGCGATGTACGCGCTGTAGTCGCGGAAGCGGAAACTCTTCTCGGTGATTCCAAACTGTGTATCGGCTTCAGTCGCGTTGCCGGTCAGGATTTGCGTGATGCTGTCGAACTTCTCAAACTCAGTCGCCTGCTCTTCGGGCAAGCTCGAGTCGTACTGGTGACGTTTGAAGTCGCCGCCGAAACGGAACGTGTGCTTATCTCTAATCCACGTGACGTTGTCAGAGAAACTGAACGTCTTCTGGTCCCGCTGGTTGAACGAATCGTTTGGACCACCGAAAGAGAACTGCGAAAGATTCGTGCCCGGTCGCCCGATGAAATGGCCCAGGCGACGCGTTCCCGGCGAATCGTCAAAGAGCAACGCCGGGTTGATGATGCCGACTGCCTGGTTCGACAACTCCGGCGTCAGGTAAGCATCGTCGAGCGTGCGTGTGTTATTGAGCGAGAAGAAGCCGAAGACCGCTTCGTTAATCAACGTTGGCGAAAACACGTGCTGATCCGAAATCGCAAGCGTGCGATTGCGATCCGCGCGGCGCAAGACGAACGGAGAGATCAAGCTTGACGGATCCGGGAATGAATCGAGCGCCGGGAAATTGCTGAAGAAGAACGTACCGGTCAGGGTGTTGTTCTTCGTAAGCCGGCCGTCGAGACGCGTAGTGAACTGGTGTTGCTCAAACTCAGACGGTCGCACATTGAGTTGCTGCACGAGCGGATTGTCTTCAAACAAGTTGCGCGTCGCTACCGGCGCATTGCCAAACTGGAACGCGCGCGTCGTAATCAATCCGGAAGATGTTCTGTTCGCACGATCGAAAGGAAGAATGCGGCCACCCGCACGCGGCGCGGCCCAGATGAAGTCGCCTGTCGCAGGATTACGCAGGTTCAGCAACTGCACCGCAACAGGAGCGATGTCGTTTGCAGTCAAACAACCGGCGGGAACGGGGTTGCCGGCGCATACAGCGGGCAACCCCTGTGAGATGCGGAACTGATCGCGTGCTTGATTGAATGCATTTGCAATGGCAAGTGGTGAACGATCAGAGCCGAGCAGTGTGAGGGCCAGCGGTGTTACCGACGTGCTGCGCGCAGTCGGCACAAAACCTGTAATCGCATTTGTGTACTGGTAACCGCCGAAGAAGAAGAACCGGTCTTTAACGATTGGACCACCGACTGTGAATCCGCCTTCGTTACGCCGTGCCTTCGGCCGGTCGATCCCTTCCTTGTTGAACATGAAATCGTTGGCGTTGAGCTTTTCGTTTTGCAGGTAGTAGTAGACGTTGCCGCTAAACTTGTTGCCGCCTGTTTTGGTGACGAGCTGAAAATTGCCGCCGCCGGATCGCCCGGTTGAAGCGTCGTACATGCTCGTCTGCAGTTTCACTTCCTGCAACGTCTCGGGCGCGGGCGCGATGTTGTCGTTCAACGAACCTTCGTTCGTCGTGATGTTGGTTGCATCGACGCCGTTGAAGAAGAGACTCGTGCTCGTCGTGCGCGTGCCGTTCACCGATGGCGACTGGTTGCCGTTGCCGTTCGTGAGCACGGGCGAGAGCTCAGTGTTCACTCCGGCCTCGGTCGATAACAGTTGAGTGAAACTTCGGGTCGAGGTTGGCACTTCGACGAGCTGCTCCGCTGAGAGCTGTCGCGCTACGGCTGACGTTTCGGGAGTGATGAGCGCGGCGCCTTCGGTGATGTTGATGACTGCTCCGATCTCACCGACCTCGAGTTTGTCTTCAAGCGTGCGCGGCACACTCGCTTCAACCTCAACTCGATCGCGGACCAGTCGCTTGAAGCCGGTGCTCTCATACGACACTTCGTAAGTTCCAATCGGCAACGCGGGCATGGTCCAATGTCCGTCCTCGCCACTGATCGCGGTTCGCGTGGCCCCGGTTGCCAGGTTCTTAACAACCACGCTGACGCCGGGAAGATTTGCACCGTTGGGATCTTTTACAACTCCCGTCAGCGTGCCGGCTGTTCCCGACTGCGCAACGATTGCGAGTTGGAACAGACAAAAAATTGAGACTGTAAGCAGAATCGAAAAAATAGAACGTGGCCGGACGACGGCGTAAAGATTCATCTGATTTCTCCTGTCGATGAGTTGAAGCGTGGTTGTTAAATTCGAAGCGCCACGTTATCGACCGGAGGTTAAAGAGCAGTGAATATGGCCTTAAATGTTTGTTAAGTGGAATTGGACCTGAAGTGTTTTATGAGGGTAGTTAACTTCGATTTAACATGCGCGTAACACGTCGGATCTAGTATGACGAGTCATCCAAAACAGCCTCGACGGAATAGAGAACCCATCGAATTATGGCTATTTCTAACGAACTCAGCAGCGAGATTGCTGCCGCAATTCTGGTTGAAAAGAAAACTCCGCAGGAGCTGGACCGCTTGAAAGACGTGATCCTGCGCGTACACACAACGCTCCAGGAAATGTCAGAAGAGGCCGCTCGTGATGAGCGCTCGAAAGACAGAGGATTAGCGAGAGCTATTTCTGCTGATTGAATTGCCCGGCGAGTTCAGATGGATCTGCCAGGCCCCCGACCACAGCAGCATCCCAGATCAGCCAGTAGCGTTTTGGTTTGGAAGAGCCGCGATCTTCCTCAAAGCCAAGACGAACGAACCTGCTGATCAGATTGTTGTCATTCCTGATAGGTAAAAAACTGAAGAAGTAACTGTTCCTGACGGGCAGGCCCAACTCACGCCTCATTCGATTGATGTGTCCTTCACAGTCGCCGGGGATGTCTTCCTTGGGATCTTCAGAATCCTGCACGACGTGGTCTACCTCGTGAAGTACGGCCCAACCAACGTCGAAAGCCGCACGTGCCTGTTTGTCTCCGCTGACCTGCTGGAAGTCGTCGAAGTCGATCAGCACAACGTAAACTTCTGAAGACGGATCGCGGTCGAGTCGGCCCAGCACTACACGACAAAACACTACATCCTTTCGCGAGCTTGCATCCTCTATCAGGATCACGCGATTTCCGGAGATCGTTTTCAGAAGCAGATCGCGGGCACTCGTCGAGCCGCCTCGCACGGCTGCGTTGCCAATCTTCAGTGCGCCGTCTGCGTCAAACGTCAGGTTGGTCCAGCCGGTGATCGTTCGCATTCGACCCGCGAGTTCTTCACGATTGGAGTTCGACACGTTTTGACGAACTATGAAGTTGTGGGTGCCTGTAGCGAAGATCGGAGAAGCGCCAAAGAGAAGGACCACGCACACCTGGAGTGTTTTGAGAGAAAAATATTTCCTGTTGATTCTGGGGCGCATTGAATCTCCTCCCAGACAATCACCGGCGTAGTCGTTGTTGGCGTGCGTCGGTTCAGACTTTCATGGACGCCATTTGGGGGTGGCGTGTGGGGCGCATGTTACCAAAATGTTAACTGCGTGAGTACAGAAAAGTTTTATTTTGCGCGCGAGCTGAATGCCGCCTGACTATCGCCTGAATTCTGCCGGTGATGTGGAGAAATTAACCGGCATTTAACCTGGAGTGAGTAAGGTGAGCGGCATGAACAATAGACAAGAACGAGAAACGAACTTTGTGGTCCAGTGTATCTGGTGTGGAGAAACAATTCGCGACGACAAGCAGGAAGAAGCTGAAGGTGTGTGTTTGAAATGCTTCTATCAGATCATGACAAACCATCTGCACGCGCAGAAGAACACGGCGTATGGCGAGTACGTGAGCGATCGGTAGCCTTTAGTGATTCTTCGGCGTGACGAACGATTCGAGCGTCCCATCATTCGCTTTGATATCTTTCCAACTCACCACATCAAACACGACCTTCGCCAACGCACATGTTGGCATCGGCCGGGTTTCACCCGTTAGAAACGACAACAACTCTTCGAAACCCGGATTGTGACCGATCAGGATCGCCGTCTGCTTCTCGTCATCAAGATCAGAGACCACTTGCAACAGGTCGCGCAGAGAAGCTTCGTAAATACGATCGTCGAAGCGTGGCTCAACGTGCAGGTTCGCGTTAGTTAAAACAAGCTCTGCGGTTTCGCGTGTGCGCACGGCGGGAGAACAGATAACTAAAGGATGGCTGAGGTTTTCGGAAGCGAGATGCTTGCCGATCACGGGCGCGTCGGCCTTGCCGCGTTCGTTGAGAGGACGATCGAAGTCGCGCAACGATGAATCGTTCCAACTCGATTTGGCGTGTCGTAGCAGGTACAGCGTTTTCATTATTGCTGATGCGCAGTTTTTCCTGCGAGAAGATCGAGCGCGTGTGGAAGCACCGGCGCGATCACGGCGAAACTTTCGCGCACTGCTTTCGGCGAGCCGGGAAGATTCACAATCAAGGTGCCGGAGCAGACGCCACAAACACCTCGCGAAATCATTGCCATCGGCGTTGCTTTGAGCGACTCGGCGCGAATCGCCTCGGCGATACCTGGAGCTTCACGTTCGATCACACGCTGCGTTGCTTCGGGAGTATTGTCACGGGGTCCGAGGCCTGTCCCGCCCGTGGTGATGATCAGATTCACGTCATCGCGTTCGGCAAACTCGCGCAGCGCCTGAACGAGGGGCTCGAGGTCGTCGGAAAGAATCCGGCTTTCAACGACCTCCGCGCCCATCCGCGTCAGTAGATCGACCAGTGCCGCGCCTGACGTGTCTTCACGTTCGCCACGCGCACAAGCATCACTCGCCGTGATCACTACCGCCCGAATGTTAGACATGATTTACAAGATTTACAGGATTTACACGATTACTTGGCAGTGACGTGCATCGCGTGCAGATCCTGCAGCGAATGCACATCCGGAGTGCTCTGCGCGTCGCGCGCGGCGATGGCTTCGACAAGCGCCTGCGCACCCGTCATCGTCGTCACGCACGGCACGCCGTACTGCAGCGCCGCACGACGAATCGCCTGTTCGTCGTAGTGCGAAGCTCGACCAAGGGGCGTATTGATTACGAGGGAAATGTCACCACGCTTGATGTGGTCCACGATGTTCGGCCGTCCTTCGTTGACCTTGAACACCGACTCGACGTCCATTCCGACTTCAAGCAGCCGCGCCGCGGTACCAACCGTCGCCACGATATCGAAACCCAAACGCGCGAGCCTTCGCGCAAGCAAGACCGCCGAGCCTTTGTCCGCATCGTTGACGCTGAGAAACGCTTTGCCCGCTGACGGCAACCCCAGTCCCGCGCCCATCATCGCTTTACCGTAAGCCTCGCCGAACGTTTTACCGATGCCCATAACTTCTCCGGTCGAATGCATCTCGGGGCTCAGTATCGGATCCACGCCGGGAAACTTTGCAAACGGAAACACCGGCGACTTGATGAAGAAACGTTTCACCGTCAGCTCTTCGGGCAATCCGAACGTTTCGAGTTTTTGACCCGCCATGACGAGTGCTGCAATACGCGCAATCGGAACGCCTGTCGCCTTCGACACAAACGGAACCGTTCGCGACGCACGCGGATTAACTTCAAGCACGTACACGCGATGATTTTTGATCGCAAACTGAATGTTCATCAGCCCGCGCACCGACAACGCCTGGGCCAGCTTTTTCGTGTAGTGCCGCATCGTCTCCAGGTGCTCGGGATCGATGCGCACCGGCGGCAACACGCATGACGAGTCGCCGGAGTGAATGCCCGCTTCCTCGATGTGCTCCTGAATGCCGGCGATCACGCACGCAGTCTCATCAGCCAGCGCGTCGACATCGAACTCCGCCGCCTGCTCGAGAAACTTGTCGATCAGCACCGGCCGGTCGGGAGTGAAACCAACTGCGTTACGAACGTAGGTCTCGAGCGCTTCCTGATCGTAAACGATCGCCATCGCGCGCCCGCCAAGCACATAACTCGGTCGCACCAGCACCGGATAACCGATGCGCGCCGCAACATCGCGCGCCTCTTCCACCGACGCAGCCATGCCGTTATCGGGCTGCGGAATACCAAGCTCTTTCAGCAACGAACCAAAGCGTTTGCGATCTTCTGCAAGATCGATCGAATCCGGCGACGTGCCGATGATGTTCACCCCCGCCTTGTGCAATCGCATCGCGAGATTGAGAGGCGTCTGCCCTCCAAACTGCACGATCACGCCCTCCGGCTTTTCCACGTCGACAATGTTCATCACGTCTTCAAACGTGAGTGGCTCGAAGTAGAGTCGATCGGAAGTGTCGTAATCGGTCGAGACTGTTTCTGGATTGCAGTTGACCATGATCGTCTCGAATCCCGCTTCGTGAAGCGCGAACGACGCGTGGCAACAGCAGTAATCAAACTCGATTCCCTGCCCGATGCGGTTTGGACCAGAACCGAGGATCATGATCTTGCGTCGATCGGTCGGCGCTGCTTCGTCTTCCGTCTCGTAAGTGGAGTAGAGATACGGAGTGTACGACTCAAACTCCGCGCCGCATGTGTCGACGCGTTTGTAAACCGGAACGATTCCCAGCTTCTTTCGATACTCGCGCACTTCATCTTCAGAACGCTCCGTCAGGTAAGCCAGGCGCCGATCCGACAGTGCGACTTCCTTGAACGCTCGCAACTCGTCAGCCGGAATATCTTCGAGCTTCACGCCTTCGATGGAGGTTTGAATGTCCATCACTTGTTTAAGCTGGTCCAGGAACCACGGGTCGATGCGCGAGAGGCGATAGATCTCGGAGATGGGCCAGTCGTGTTGAAGCGCGTACGTGATGTAGGAGAAACGTTGCGAATTCGGGCGCGCGAGTTTGCGTTGCAGCTCGTCGTTCGAAATGTCTTCGAGCCGTAACGGCTTCACTGCTTCGAGCGAACGCAAACCTTTGAAGAGTGCTTCCTTGAACGTGCGGCCGATGGCCATCACTTCGCCGACCGACTTCATCTGCGTTCCCAGCACGTCTTCAGCTTCGCGAAACTTTTCAAAGTCCCACTTTGGAATCTTTGCGACGACGTAGTCGATCGTTGGTTCAAACGACGCGGGTGTCTTGCGCGTGATGTCGTTGGGAATCTCGTCGAGCGTGTAACCGACGGCGAGTTTCGCTGCGATCTTCGCGATCGGGAAACCCGTGGCCTTGGAAGCAAGCGCGGATGAACGCGAAACACGCGGGTTCATCTCGATAATCCGAATGTCGCCGTTTTCAGGATTCACGCCGAATTGAATGTTTGAACCGCCGGTTTCGACGCCGACTTTTCGAATAATGCGGATAGCCATGTCGCGCAGTGTCTGATACTCGCGATCCGTAAGCGTCTGCGCGGGCGCAACCGTGATCGAATCACCAGTGTGCACGCCCATCGGATCGAAGTTTTCGATCGAGCAAATGATGACGACGTTGTCGGCGAGATCGCGCATCACCTCGAGCTCAAACTCTTTCCAGCCGAGAATCGATTCCTCGATCAACACTTCGTGAATCGGCGACGCAGCGAGTCCGCCGCGGATGATCTCTTCAAACTCTTCGGGGTTGTAAGCAGTGCCGCCGCCGGTGCCGCCAAGTGTGAACGACGGGCGAATGATCGCCGGATAACCGGTTTGAGTAACGATCTCCTTCGCTTCTTCCCACGTCTTTGCAAAACCGCCGCGCGGCATCTCGAGGCCTTCCTGGTCCATCGCCTCTTTGAAGAGCAAACGATTCTCCGCGACTTTGATCGCATCGCGATTGGCGCCGATCATCTCCACGCCGTACTCTGCGAGCACGCCCGCATCCTCGAGCGCGATTGCGAGGTTCAGCGCCGTCTGTCCACCGACTGTCGGCAACAGCGCATCAGGTTTTTCGCGACGAATGATCTCTGTGATTGACGCGACGTTGAGTGGTTCGATGTACGTGATGTCGGCGGTCTCAGGATCGGTCATGATCGTCGCCGGGTTCGAGTTGACCAGCACGATCTCATAACCTTCCTGGCGCAGTGCTTTGCACGCCTGCGTTCCGGAATAGTCAAACTCGCACGCCTGGCCGATCACGATCGGCCCCGATCCGATGATTAGTATTTTGTGAATATCAGTGCGTTTCGGCATTTTAATAGGCGCCTCTTTTGAGTTAGCCGCAGATTTACGCGGATTAACGCAGATCTGCGTTAATCCGCGTAAATCTGCGGCCAAATCCTATCGCCGGCCGGCGCTGTTTGGTAAACCAAACCGGCGATAGTCTCCACCTTCGATTACAACCTTCGTACACATCTCGTAAAGACGGCTTCGCAGTCGCGTCCCTATTCGATCTTCAAGCACCTGCTCCTTGTCTGTCGCGCGATCGTCGGAGTAGTTAGTTGTGAATATCGTCAACTTGTTATCGTTGTATCGCCTGTTGATAATCTGGTACATCGTGTCGCGCACCCAGTCCGTGGGAATGCTCGCGCCGAGTTCGTCCAGCACGATCACGTCGCTTTCATAAATGGGGGCAAGCACTCTGAGCTCTGACGACTTAGAGATCGGGTTATACGAATCCTGAATCTGCTTGAGCAGTGCGCCAAACTCGCAAAAGACGCTGGCGAATCCTTTTTCTGTCAGCTTTTTGATTATCGAAACGGCGAGATGGGTTTTCCCAACACCCGCGGGGCCCATGAACAGCAGACCACGATCGACTGCGGGAAACTCGTTAACGAATTTCTGCGCCAGAATGAGCGCGCGATCCGGTGAACTCCCGGGCGGACACTTGAAATTCGCGAATGAACAGTCAGAGTAGCGGCGCGGAATGCGTGCGCCGGCCAGCAAGCGTTTCAGACGTTCGGTTCGCCGGCAGTGACAGGGCATCGCACCTTTTACCGGATCGATTTTTGTCCCGGTACCAAAGCATTCGGTGCAAACCTCTGTAGTTTCTGTCTGGCGGAGTTCGCCGGCGTCTATCACCTGGTTCACCTGAGAAGGAAAAGGTAAACCCGATAATACCTTATAATGCCGCTGGCAGTAATCGACGATCCGGTTTTACGATTAAGCGGCGCTTTTCTCTTGAGAATATGAGTCTGTGGCAATCGTTACTTAGAAAACTTGGTCTAAACTCCACGCGGGCCGAGCGTCATCCCATTCGGGTTTTTCTTCTTGACGACGACAAGCGGCGACATCGCTGGTTTACCACGCGCTTCAAAGGCGACTACGTTGACATCGCGCACAACGTGAAGGAAGCGTGCGAGTTGTTGAGCGCATCCTCTTACGACGCGATCTTTCTCGATCACGATCTGCATCCCGAGCACTACCACGCCGATTCAACTGACGACGAACGCACCGGCTACGCCGTCGCCCGCTGGCTCTGCTCAAACCCAGAGCTCCAGCGCGCCTCGACCATCCTCGTGCACACGCGCAATGCAGACGGTGCAATGCGCATGGTCGGTGAGTTACGCCGCGCCGGCCGCAGCGCCGACTACGTCCCCTTCCCCCTCCTGGCCGAACGCATCAAAACCTACTGGAGCCGGTAAGAATCAACCGGACACAAGGCTGCGTACGATTTAATATAGATACAGACATCCCGCGTATTCTACCTGGCCCGTCGCCTGCCATGTTTTGCCCCCATCGTAGGACACAAACCAAACCCAGTATCGTCTGACAAGCGTAAGGTTCCCCTTTTCCTGTAAAGCACTCAATGTAATCAAAAGACGTTCTCTGACACGCGCCAGCAGGATCGCTACAAGTAGTAAGACCCGGTCGGTTCTGTGGAGGACAGTTAACGCAAACAGGCCCAGTCCACGACGTGAGCCGACTACATCCGCTCTCATTGCAACAGGTCTGCACAGATGTCGCCTCTGAAGCAGCGGCTGCCCAAAAAGCAAATAGTTTTCCACAATATTGAGTCGGGCATCGGCTCCTAGGTATACGTCACAATCTCGGCAGCGGGAACAATTGGGACGCGGATTGCACGGATGAAAGGAGCGGATACGCGAGAAATATTGACTTTCATGCGCAACGAGAATACCGTCCGCTCGTTCTAACTCCGGCTTCGTCCAGTAGCTTTCGCACGAATAGGACCAGTCCATGAAAATATGCACCATCCTCGTCCTGCTGCTCGCTTCAGTCACCACTTTCGCCCAGACACCGAGAACAACTCCCGGTACGGAGGCGGAGTTGGCCCAGATAACTGAACGCGGGAGAAATCTCGCCGCATACGACGTCGCCGCATGGCATGCGACTGACGCAGTCCTGGCGTTGAAGCCTGAGGAAGGTAGCGTCGTTCGCTACATTGCGAAACGAACCGGTGATCGTTGGACCGTCGCGTTCGGGCGCCTGAATGAAGCACGTGACAAGTTTCTCATCGCGTACGAAGCAGTACAGGGAAGCACGCCGACGGAGTTCAAGGGATCAAAGCTTACGCCGGTCAAAGAGGACGCCGGATTTTTCCTTTTTGCCGCACGAGCGATTGATACATCATTGGCACTTTTCAAAGGTGAGGAGAGACCTTACAACGTCGCCGTGTTGCCAGCGCCTTCAGATCAGCTTTACGTCTACGTTGTACCGGCACAGACAAAGGACGGAGTTTATCCTCTCGGCGGCGACGTGAGATATCTCGTTTCCGCAGACGGCTTGAAGGTGGTCGAGAAGCGCCAGATGCATAAAGCGATCATCGAGTTTGCAACGTCCGAAAACGTTAGATCCGGCTATCACACTGCGGTGCTCGATCAGATCCCTGAAGACACCGACGTGTTTCATGTCCTGGCAAGGAAACCTTCGGTGCCTCAGTGGATCGCTACAAAGCTTTTCGTCTATCGCATAGAACCCGACGGAAGCATCCGTTACTTGATGACGACGGAAGCACTCCAGAAAGCAAGCCCGGCCAAGAATCCCTGACAATGTAAGAATTAGAGATCATTTTATGTAATCTAGCTGACATAGTGGTATACTCGCCGGGAATTTCGTTCGAGGCAGTACCAATGAAGTTACCCCCAAATAAACCCCTGCGGAACCTCGGCATCTACAAACTTCAGGGTCAAACGTTAGTGCTGGTGAAGCGCTCAGAAGAGCTCGCCTTCCTCTTCACGCAGGCAAAGTGGGACCTTCACGGCCCCGTGGCTTATCGCGTCAGCCATGGAGACATCTATTCGCACGGCGAACTCACAATGCTGACTGACGCTGATCTGTTTGATACAGGTATGACCGCTAACCCGCCCAATCCCTTAGCCGCCACCGCAAGACTGTAGCGTGTTTGTTACACTTCGACCTGGTTGTACACGGATGAATGATGAAGGTTCGCGTTGCATCGATATTTTTCGTCGTCCTGTTCGTCGCGGCAATCGCGTCAGGTCAGGAACAAAGAAAGGATCCCCCAGCAGAACGCAAATCCATCGACTGGTTCTATGCTGACGCTAACCAGCGCCCGAAGACGCTGCTACTGAAGTTTCTTCAATTCACTGCCCCTTATCCCGGTTACTATCAGCA
>DASTQB010000124.1:0-14158 GCA_035761985.1 Pyrinomonadaceae bacterium | reverse complement strand
CCACTCGAAGGATCCATCGGATAAATCAGCGGCGGCTTGCCGTAAACTACACTTGCAGACTCGATCACTGCCTGAGCTACCGGCGACTTGGCCGACGACTTCGCAAGCGGCGCGCTTCCGAGTTCGATGATCTCGATGTCTTTGAACCCTCGCACGTCGAGATGTTCGCGCAACAACCTGACGACAAGCTCCGACGTCAGATCCGGAACAAGTCTAAAATCAAGACGCGCCATGGCCGTGCTCGGCAGGACAGTTTTCGCGCCGGCCTCAGTGTGGCCCGTGTGAATACCGCAGATCGTACAGGTTGGACCAAAGATATGTTCCTTGACGAGGGTGTGACCGTTCATCGATCTAACCCAGCCACCGATACGAAACTCACGTTTCAGCCCTGCTTCGTCCAACTCGATCGCGCGCAACACTTCCGAATCTTCATCACTGATTGGTGCGATGTGCGACGTAAACCCGTCGATCGTGATCACGCCTTTCGGCGAAGTTATGGTCGCGAGTGCCTGCACTAAACGCCACGCCGGATTGGGAACAATCGTGCCCCACTTCGAGTGAAGATCCGAACGTGGTCCAAACGCGCGCAGTTCGAGAAAAGTGATGCCTTTGAAGCCGAGACTGACGACCGGCGTCTCTCTCGTGTCGAATGAACCTTCGTCCCACAGACAGCCGTCAGCCTTCACGAGATCGGCATTTTCAGCCGTGAAGCGATAGAGGCTCGGACTTCCAAGCCCGTCTTCGCCTTCAACGATGAATCGCAGAGTTACGGGAAGTTTACCAAACGTCTTTTGATAGGCTTCGACTGCGGCGAGGCGCGCGATGAGATCTCCTTTGCTGTTTGCAGCGCCGCGCGCGTACAACTTTCCGTCGGCGATGGTCGCAGCGAAAGGACCTGAAGACCAGTCGGTGAGTTGGCCCACGGGCTGAACATCGTAGTGGCCGTAGATGACGAACGTTTTTGGACCACTACCACACTCGCCGTAGATGATCGGATATCCAGAACCGACACGAAACGCTCGCGTCCCGATACCAACGCGCTGCATCAACTGTTCGACCGTTTCGGCAATCGCGCGCATGCCGGTGCCGCGCGCAGCAACGGACGGCATCCGGCAGAGTTGCTGCAAACGCTCCGTGAAGCTGCGTGCGTGTCGGTCTACATAGCTGTCAAACTTAGTAAACGGCATCGTTCATTGCCGATAAATCCTGCAAATCATGTCTATCCTGAAATCCTGTCAAATGACGGTTCGAATAACAGGTATCTCGACTCTTCCGCGCCGCGCTCGAATCCAGCACAGATCAATCCTCGTTGAAACGCTTCGTTAAATTCTTTTCGCACACGAGCGTGCTCGTCACGTGCACGCGCCGGATCTTTTTTGAAAAAAGGCGCCCACTCCGCCGGTATCGCAACCGTCGCAGCCGGCTTTGCTTCAAGCGGCGCCGCCGATCCGGAGGCTAACGCGTTCACACGCGGAGAGTTCAAATGCCAGGTCGCAACAAGTCGATCGCTTGGCAATTGCGGCAGCTCGTTGGTTTCCGGATCCGTGCTGTAATCGACACCGTAAAAGCTTTCGGCGTAAGCATCGACGATCGCACCCAGCCGGTTAAGATTGAAATGAGCGTTGCGGCCCTGCATCGGATCCCACGTCCACTTGAGAAAACTTCTGCCCTCGCTGAGCGCGCGTTCTCTCTGCGCCCACTTCAAGCGCGCACCGACGCCCTTGTTCTGATAATCCCTGGCGACAGCCATCATGTGCGAGTAACCAAAGATCACGTTATTACGCACGGCAGCAAGCTGATGAACAAACCCCACGAGGCGCTCGCCCGCGAAAGCACCGAGCGTCCAGCCGCCTGCGTGGCGGGAGACGATCAGGTGACGGCGTGGCGTCACTTCGAGATCGGGAAGTCCAAATGCTTCGCGCTGCAACTGAACACATACATCAAATTCTTCAATCGTCGTACACTCACGAATCGTGAACTCTTCCATCCGCAAAGTTATCCCTTCACTGGACGCGCCGGTATCTGAATCGTTGCAACGAGACCGCGCGGCGTGCGATTTTCCAAACTTACTTTCCCACCGATTAATTCGAGCAGTTTACGACCGATAATAATTCCGAGTTCGTTGATGTTGGGTTCGTGATTTGGCGCGCCATGCTCCGGATCGAAAATGTTTTCCGTGTCAGCGCGCGTTTCGCCGTTGTCGATGACCCTGATCGCGAGCAGTCCCTGATCGTCCAGATCGACAGTGACTTGAACCGATTCACCGGCAGGACTGCGGCTGACGGCCCACGCGATGAAGTTGAAAAGCGTCTGCCGCAACTTACCCTGATCGGTGACGATGGTCGTGATTTCAGGCGCGATCTCGTAGTCGATCTTTACTTGCTGTTTCTGGGCCATGCGCGCGGCCGCGGCGCACGACTCTCGCATTGTCTCGCGTAATGAAAACTCCTGGAAAAAGACTTCCGTCTGCCCGGCTTCGATGCGCGACAGATCGACGAGTTGATTCAAACTCGCCTGAAGTTGAAAGCCCGAGTCCTGGACCTTTTGACAAAACCGCCGTTGCGTATCCGTGAGTTCTTCCTGGTCGAGGAGGATCTCGCTGAAGCCGAGGATCGAAGTCAGAGGCGTGCGCAGCTCGTGCGACATTCGCGCCAGAAACAACGAACGGTAATGCGAAACTCGTCGCAGTTCGCGGTTTGCTTCTTCGAGTTCGGCGGTACGTTTTCGCAGTTCGGCGATCAGCAGCTCGACGCGCTGCTGCGAATCTTCTGCAGTTGTCGCGCCGGAAGCGGCGCCATTCGCGGTCGTGGTATTGTCCCTGTCGAGACTCTCGCGTGCTATTTCGCTCATATGGATCTCAACCTGCTCGCAGTTGCTCTACGTGGGGGCAATCAGGGTCTTTGTGTGGCATCAATATAGGATTCGCTCTCGAACCTGTCAAAGCCTAAGTCTAAGAAAATCAACTACAAACGCGTAAAATGTTTTGTGACTCCGAAGCTTTGTGGTTAATTATGCTTCGGGATGAACGGCCAACTGAGCGAGCAGCCGCTCGTGGAACTCATTCGTGAAATCTCCGCAAAGTCACTCGGCGGCCGGTTGCGCGTCGAGCACGACCGCATGAAAGTGGTCGCATATTTCGACAACGGCAACTTCGTTTATGCCGCTGCGAACGTGCGAACGCTACGATTGCGCGAGTATTTGTTGAAAAGCAAACTCGTGTCCGAGCCGGACCTGGTGCAGTTTAACGAACGCGTCTCGGATACGGATCTGATTAGAGTGTTGTGCGCGCAGAAGCTGCTATCTGCGGCGGCGGCCGAGCAGGTGCAGGTGCGGCAGGTTGAGGACGTTCTCCGGCTGGCGCTTTTGTGGACTGAGGGTTCGTGGGAGTTTGATCCCCGATCGCGACTGAGTGAAGCACCGGATTTCAAGGTCGATACGACTGCGCTGCTTCTCGAAGCGAGCCGGCGTTTCCCGCCTGACTTCATCGCATCGCGTTTTCAGGACGAGGCCGAACTGATTAGCCCGCCCGGGGTGCCGATGGAATACGAGAACCTTCAGCCAGCGGAAGTGTTCCTGATCTCGCGTCTCGATCGACCCATGCCTCTTCGTGAACTCGTGGCGGTGAGTGGACTCGGCGAAGCGGAGACGTTGGTTCTCATCTATTCACTCGCGCTGACGGGCGTGATCAATCGTGAACATTGGCCGAGCGCGTTTAGTGGTTCTCGACCTGCGCCGCCACCGCCACCGCCGGAAAAGCCCGCGCCGGTTGTGGAAGAAGAGCCGCCTAAAAAGGCCGAAGAGGAAGACGACATCGAAGGCTTTTTGCAAAGAATCAAAACCGCGAGAAGTTATTACGAGGTGCTGGGTGTCGACGTTGAAGCGTCACCGGCAGGTTTGAAAGCCGCCTATTATCAGCTGGCGCGGCGTTATCATCCGGATCGCTTTCGTCGATCGGACGCTTCGTTGCTCGCGCGTGTTGAGTCGGCGTTTGCGCGCATCACGCAGGCGTACGAAACGTTGCGAGATGACGGACTCCGATCGAGTTACAACTCAAAGCTTCAGGCGCGAAGAAAAGCGGAACAGTTGGCTGCTGACTCGGCCCCGAAAACGGCGGCGCCGGCTGCCGAGCCCGTCACGGACAATGTTTCTGAACCGGTGATCCCCGCAGCCGAGCGCGCAGAAGCACTTTTCAAAGAAGGCCTGGCCGCGCTTGAGTTGGGCCAACACAAAGTCGCACTCGGTTTCTTCGCTTCTGCGTCGCGGGCGGTGCGAAACGAGCCACGTTATCGTGCGGCGTACGGTCAACAGTTAGCGCGTGACGAACGTACGCGACGGGCAGCTGAGACTGAGTTGCTCGAGGCGATCAAACTGGCCCCCACGAACGCGGAATACAGAATCATGCTGGCGGAACTTTATCGGGACCTCGGATTAAAGCTGCGCGCAAAAGGCGAAGCCGAGCGCGCGGTTGCGGCCGATCCAAACAATCGCAAGGCTCGCGACCTTCTCCGCGCGCTAAGCTAAAAATATCGGTCCTATACGTCCTATATGTCCTATACGACCTATTTAGATCCGCTCCAATCCTCCCTCTGTTTGCCAGCTTTTCACGTCCTGTGTTGAAATGAGCCACCGATGGTAGCAGTCCAAACGACAGACTTAATCGAGCGCGCGGCGGCTGAGGCCTTCATCCAGCTCGCAAAGACCACCGACAAATTCGAGCGCTACGACAACCCGCACGCGCAACGCATCGCAATCATCGCCGACGAGATCGCGCAGGCATTTCATCTCGCACGTCACGATCGCGGCTCGCTGTACGCCGCCGCCCTGTTGCACGATCTCGGCGAAGTGGCAATGGAACGCGACTACATCCAGGCTACCGGCTCACTCTCAAACGAGGAACGGCTCGATCTCACGCGCCACCCGGTAATCGGCGAACGCGAAGCGTCGCGCGCCGGCGCAGATCGCGCGGCCCAACTCCTCGTTCGCTGGCATCATGAATGGTGGAACGGCGCAGGCTATCCCGACGCGCTCAGACGCGAAGAGATTCCACTCGCCGCGAGAATACTTCGCCTCGCAGATTCATACGCCGCACTCACCGACGCTCGCCCGTTCCGCAAGGCCATGACCGTAGCAGCAGCGCGAGCGTTGTTGATCGACGGCGCTGGAATCGAATTCGATCCCGCAGTCGTCAACGTATTTCTATCTCTCGATTCGTTTCCCGAGTTGGACTCGTTTGCGAAAACGGAAGAAGAGCAACCACCCGCGGAACCGGAGAAACAAAGTCGTGCCTGGGATTTATTCGGCTCGTTTTCGAAATAGTTATGCAATTTCCGAACGGTTGGCTGGCATTTGAACTCGGCGTGCTCCGGCGATTGAAGTTTGCTTCAGTTGCACTGCCCTTTACCGGAGAGCCGGAGATCTGCGTCCATCTGAAGAACTGGAAAGTTCGCGTCGCGGCGAACGATCCGATGATCTGGTCGTACACGAAAGCTTTGGCACTGATCGAAAACAACACCGACCAGCTCGACGACTACGATCTCGAAATGTTACTCGACGACGCTTACGTCCCTCGCGACGTACTCGAGAACCCGGCGCTGCTCAAATGGTTCAACGAAACTGACGCGTGGTGGTTTGATAACCTGCGCGTCAACGCCGAGCATCTCGATCCTTACAAGCGCGCACTCGCGTTGACTGCGGGAATGATGACCGGCGACTACGTGCTCTCTTTCAATGAAGACACACGCACGCTTCGTAAGCCGTTCTCCCTCTCCGACACTTTCCGCCGCATGCTCGACTGCCTGCCGCAGCCACACGACAACTCGATGCGCAACAAGAGCACGAACCAGGACGTTCGTAACTTCGTCGCCGAACGCCATCACACGGATCTCTTATTTTTGCGACTGCCCGTTCCCGTGTTACAGACAACGACCGCCCGAGATCCGATCGTGACGTGGCGCGAAGAATGGCTGCGTGGCGGCGACGACTTCTGGGTCGATCTCGAACGCTTGCGCGATGCACGACTCGGTTCGAGAGTGCAAAGCAAACAGCAGTATCTCGGATTTGTCGAAGATCTGCTTCGCACTGCCTCGCACATTCCCGAATGGGCCATCGCCCATACCGAGAACGGATTCGTTTCGAATGAAGAACTGGTGGAGAAGATTGGAAGAGTCAGGCGCGTCAGCTCAATTTATTCGAAAGACTTCTCCGACATGCTCGGCGTGAAGGCGTCAGTGATCGTCGCAACATCATGAGTTCTGTTCTTATTGTCGAGGACGAAAAACATCTCGCCGATGGTTTGCGTTACAACCTGAATGCGGAAGGTTTCGAGGTTGAAACGACCGGAAGCGGCGAAGAAGCTCTCGCTCTACTTCTCGGTGGCAACAGGACTTTCGACGTGGTCGTGCTCGACGTGATGTTGCCCGGCCTCGATGGTTTCTCACTCGCCGCGACATTGCGCGAGCAGGGGCACTTCGTTCCGATCCTCATGTTAACGGCGCGTGGACAGGCCCAGGACGTGTTGAGAGGTTTCGAAGCCGGCGCCGATGATTATCTTCCGAAACCGTTTGACCTCGCCGTTTTGATGGCGCGGATCAACGCGCTGCTGCGACGTCGAGAATGGTTGAATAAAGATCGCAACCGCTCTCAAAACGGCGATTCGAAAACCTTTGAATTCAGCGGCAAGGTCATCGACTTCGAGGAGCTCGAACTGCGCTCGGGCAGTCAGATCGTGAACCTCACTCTGATGGAAGCCGACCTGCTTCGTTACCTCATCAATCACGAAGGAAAGATCGTGTCGCGCAGTGCGATTCTCGAAGACGTTTGGGGATTGCGTGAGGACACTGACACGCGCGCCATCGACAACTTCATCGTGCGCCTGCGCAAGTACATCGAGGATGAACCGTCACGGCCGCAGCATCTGTTGACGGTGAGAGGTGTCGGCTACAAATTCATCCGCGAAGCTCCGCAGAAACCCGCTGATTAAACTTTCGGCAGATGAACTGTGAACGTGCTTCCATGGCCCAGGCCCGGGCTCTCTGCAAAAACTCGACCGCCGTGCTTCTTCACCACTGAGTGGACGATAAACAAACCAAGACCAGTTCCCTTCACGCGCGCCATGAACCGGCCGGGCACTCGATAGAAACGTTTGAAAATACGTTTTAGCTGCGCGCTCGGAATGCCGATACCCTTATCGGCAACTCGCACCGCGACACGTTTGTCGTCCAGAGTAGACAGCGACACCGACACCTGCACTTCCTTGTCCGAATACTTCACCGCGTTGTCGAGCAGGTTTGAAAACGCAGCACGCAATTCATCGATGTCGCCAGAAACCTTCGCATTCTTCGCTTCCGGCGACTCGTTGTAGATCAGGTGTGTTTCATTCAGCCCGTACCGAACCCGTGTTAGTTCCAGACACTCCTGGACGATCTCGCTCAGGTTGATGACTGAGTTCGTGATGCGACGGCGTTTGTGTCTGGCGCGTCCGGCGCGCAACACCTGCTCGACCGTGGCCAGCAGTCGATCGCTATCGGCGAGCATGATGTTGTAAAACTCCCGTCGTTGCGCTTCATCCACCTCTCGCGTCTTCAAGGTTTCGAGATACAGACGAATCGAGGCGATTGGCGTTTTGAGTTCGTGTGTGACTGCGTTGATGAACGCGTCGTGTTGCTCGTTGCGGCGTATCTCACGTATCAGAAAAGTCGTGTTCAGGACCAGTCCGAAGATCAGGACCAGGAAAAACACGATCCCGAGCACAAGCAGCACCACTTCGCGCAGGTTGAGAATCACCCAACCGACGTTCAACGCGACGGCGAGAACTACGAGCGACGCGCCGAGCGTGATGAAGAATGCGACTGACTTGCGACGATGTGGCCTAACGCGCATGGCTCATTCTAACAAGAATCCGCAATCATTCCGGTAATCCGCGGCGAGTGAGGATCAGCCACATCACTCCGGCCACTCCCGAAAGCAGGCCGGCGACAACTGTCAAGGTCCTTTCGGAAATGAGTTGCAGCGACCATCCGGCAGCGGCAGTCGAGAACGCCCAGATCATCATTTCCGCAGCACGATCCGTCGTCGACACGCGGCCACGCAGTTTGTCGGGGACTAAACGCATCAGCAGCGTTTCCTGCACGGCAAACTCGGCTCCGATGATCAGTCGTGACACGCACATCATCACGCACGCCCACACCAGCGACGGCATGACGCCGATCAGCGCAAATGCAATTCCCTGAGCCACCAGACTCCAGCCGATGAAGCCGAGTGTGCGTCCTTTGACTTCGAAGTAGATGCCGACACGACGCGCGATCATCATTCCCAGGAACAGTCCGATGCCGCTCGCGAAGTAGAGTGCAGCAACGGCCGAATCAGCACTGACGCCGTTCTCGCCGGCAAAGACGAGCGCGCCGAGTCGATCGGCAATGAGATTGGCCGCACCGCCGCCGATGGCCCAGATGATGTTCGTAGCTAGGATCAACGCGACCGCGCCGTGCGCGACGATGTAGCGCCATCCTTCACGGATCGAGGTCCAGTAACCGCTGTAGACGTTTAGTGGCTGCTTCTCAGTGACGGCAGTTGGATGCTGCTGCATCTCGCGATCAGAGATCAGCCATACGGAATACGCGGACGCGAAGAACGAAACAGCATTGATGACAAATGCTGCGTTGTAGCCAACCCAGTCCGCGGTCCAGCCGCCAAGCGCTGCGCCGAGCGACATGAAAAGAAACCGCGAGGAGAACATCAATGCGTTTCCGGCAAGTAGATCTTGTTCGCCGGTGATGTTGGGTACGGCGGCATTCTTTGCTGCCTCGAAAAACACGGAGAAGATCGAGAGCAGCGCGGTCGCGACGTAAGCGATCCAGAGATCTTCGGGACCATCGACGAGTAAGAACGTAAGTGCGATGCCAACGCGCAGCAGATCCGTGACTATCATCACTGTGCGTCGCGACCAGCGATCGACGACCGCTCCGGCGAGTGGACCGAAGAGTGTGTATGGTACGAGACGGGAGATAAGCAGCAGCGTGGTCACTTCCGGCGCTGCATTGGAGACGACGCGCACCATTCCCAGCGCGGCAATGAAGTTGAACCAGTTGCCGAGCTCTGAAATCACCTGGCCTGAGAACAGTCGCCGGAAAGAGCGATTGCGGCGCAGGAGCTGTGCGTAGGTTAGAGAATCCATGGTTTTAAATAGGTCTTATATGTCCTATAGGTCCTATAGGTCCTATTCTGCCCACTAAAAAAGCCGCCCAATTTCAGGCGGCTCGCGATCTGCTCGTTCTGCTCGAACGTCATCCTCCTACAAATCGCGGTGGCCGCTTTTCAAGAAATGCCGAAACGCCTTCTACAAAATCTTTCGTCTTGCCTGATTCAATCTGCGTCTTCCTTTCAAGATCCAATTGACTTCCATAATCGTTAACCGCACTGGCCTCTAACAACATCTTGATCTCCGCTATCGCCGCCGTCGGCGCCTGGGCCAGCTTCTCCGCCATCGCCATTGCCGCGCTCATCAATTCTTCATCGCGCGCGACGGAATTGATCATTCCCATTTCGGCTGCGGCTTGCGCACTGATTAAGTCGCCCGTAAACAACAGCTCCGTCGCTCGTTTCCAGCCCACGAGCCGCGGCAGAATAAACGTGGCACCGCAATCCGGTGTCAGGCCAATCTTGATGAACGCCTGGTTGAACTTTGCACTCTCCGCTGCGATCACGAGATCGCATGCGAGCGCCAGGTTGCATCCACCTCCGGAAGCAACTCCGTTAACTGCCGCGATGAACGGCACAGGCGTGCGGCGAATCATCAGGATCGCTTCGTTCAGCAGCCTCAACGGTTCTTCGAAGAAAGCTTCCACTCGCCCATCCTTCTTTGCCATCTCCTGCATCTCGCGCAGATCTCCACCGGCGCAAAATGCACGGCCCGCGCCAGTCAGCACGATCGCTCTCGCACCGCGTTCGAGTGCTTCCTTGATCGCGGCTTTGAACTCGTGCGCGACTTGCACGTTGAGCGCGTTCAAACGGTCTGGGCGGTTAAGCGTCAACACGCAAACCGAATCGCGCATTTCCAGTTGGATGGTTTCGTAACTCATTTAACGTATGCTTCGCACGTTCCGGCGCATTCGAAGCGCCGACACTTCGGCGCACTCCGAAGAGGCGCCCTTTATGCTAACGCGTAAAATTTAGGACCGTTGTTGCGCCCGACTCGCACTAAAGCAATCGCTGCACAAAACGGGTCTACCCGAGGATGGCTTGAACGGTACTGAATCCGTTTTACCACACTGGTCGCATGTAATCTCGAATCGCTGTCGTTCCCCTCCCTGCATCTTCGAACCACCACCACCACCACCGAAGTTTGCACGCCTTGCATCTCTACATGGCTTGCAGCGTTTCGGGTGAGTTAAGTTACGTTCCCTGTAGTACTCCTGTTCACGTTCAGTAAACGCGAATGAAGTGCCGCACTCCGAACACGTGATCTCAAGGTCTGGCATCGCGGTTTCTCCAAGAAAGCGAATTGAGGATTCACTTTCTGCTCTCGGAGCGCTGGCGCTGCGTTTCTTTCAACCACTGAGTCGTGGCACGAAAGGGCTCGTTTCTCAAACGCACGCCAAAAAGCTCTGGCGTCCCGACGGGTTAAATTGAAGCGAGTGTACTCCAGTGGTTCGGTGTATTCAATTTTTTTATCACTTCGGATTCAGAAAACTGTGGCAGATGATCTG
The DNA here is from genome assembly GCA_035761985.1 of Pyrinomonadaceae bacterium. Taxonomy (GTDB): domain Bacteria; phylum Acidobacteriota; class Blastocatellia; order Pyrinomonadales; family Pyrinomonadaceae; genus PSRF01. Next base: position 3,455 of record DASTQB010000124.1, on the reverse strand, counting down.
CAAAGAACCTTTGAGTGTGGCCCGTGCGCCACACAGCCGGAGCAAAAATGGGGAAATAGGCCCGGCATGTGGGTTGCTCACTGAGCGGCGGAGTATGGATCAGACGCTCAGATAAAGGTCCTTACATTTGATCAAGCAGACTACGCTCGGCTCTCCTGTCGAAACTCACGGGATAGGACTGCACACCGCTGTTCCGGTCCATATCCGGCTTGTCCCTGCACCTCCTGATACAGGTTACGTCTTTCGTCGCACCGATCTCGGCGGGTTCGAAATACCTGCGAACGTTGAGTCTGTTGCGCACTGTGGTTACGCAACCACGCTGATGCGCACAGGCGTCATGCTTTCAACCGTCGAGCATCTACTCGCCGCGCTGCGTGGCCTGGGTGTCGATAACGTTTTCATCGAAGTCGATAATCTCGAGATCCCGATCATGGACGGGTCTGCGGAGGATTTTGCGGAGATCATCGAGCGCGCGGGCATAGTTGAACAACCACTCGCGCGACGCGCGTTGCTCGTGCGCGAGAAAGTCTCTTTTGAGCAGGGCAACCGGAGGATCAGCGTCGAACCGGCAGACACGTACCAGATCGACTGCCTGATCGACTTCTCGCATCCGATGATCGGCGTGCAGAGTCTTTTTGTCGAACTGAACAACGGCGCTTTCAGCCGCGAGATCGCTGCGGCGCGAACGTTTGGTTTTACTGACGAGATCGAGGCACTGCGGAAGGCGAACCTCATTCGCGGTGGATCACTCGACAATGCGATCGTCTTGACGCCGGAAGGAATGTTGAACGAAACGGGATTGAGGTTTCGAGATGAGTTTGTGCGTCACAAGATCCTCGACATCATCGGAGATCTTGCGTTGTTGGGAATGCCGATTCTTGGAAAGGTGGTCGCGGAGCGCAGCGGCCACATCATGCACGCGGGGTTGATGTCGAAGCTGCTGCGCGTGCGCTCCGCGTGGGACATCGTGGATCTGCAATTACGCCGCTGAAATAGGACCTATAGGACCTATAGGACCGATAAGACCTATAGCTTTTTATAGGTCCTATACGTCTTATAGGTCCTATCGGTCCTATAACCCGCTCCTCACAATATCGTGAACCCTGATCAGCCCCACGCAAACCCCACCCTCATCAACCACCGGCAAAACTGAAATCTGCCTCGGTCTGTCTTCCATCAACCGCAGCGCGTCAAACGCCAGCAGCTCACGCGTCGCAACCACCGGCTTCCGCGTCATGAAATCATCGCCAGTCAAACTCGCGAGTGCCGCAGGATTCGTCTTTTCGATCGCCCGTCGCAGATCGCCGTCGGTAATGATCCCCGCCAAACGTCCATCACTCTCAACAACGCACACCGCACCAAGCCCGCCTTGACTGATCGCCCGCACAACTTCTACCCACGATGATCCAATGGCGATCGTCGGGTTCTCACCGTCGCAGTGCATCAAATCCGCGACTCGCAACGTCAGTCTCTTCCCCAAACGCCCCGCAGGATGATTCACCGCAAAATCGTCGGGCGTCAATCCTTTCACTTTCATTACAGTCATTGCAATGGCATCGCCGATCGCGAGGGCAACTGTCGTACTCGTCGTCGGAGCAAGATTTAAAGGACACGCTTCTTTATCGACTGAAGCATCGAGCACTGCATCAGCTCGTCGTGCAAGTGTGGAATTTACATTCCCGACGATCGCCACGATCGGCACGCCGCGGTTCTTCAGGTAAGGCAACATCGCGACGATCTCGTCTGTCTCACCGCTGTTGCTCAGAACAATAACCACGTCATCCGGTTGAACGATTCCCAGGCCGCCGTGCAACGCGTCCGACGGGTGCAGATAAAGCGCGGCAGTCCCAGCGCTCGTCATCGTAGCTGCGATTTTCTGGCCGATGATCCCCGACTTCCCAACCCCGAGAATCACAACCTTACCCTTGCACGTCGCGATTAAGTCAACCACGCGCTCGACGGCCGCATGGTCGAGGCGCATCGCCGTTTTCGCGATCGCATCCGACTCGATTTTGAGCACTTGCTGGATCTCGGACAGGTGGTTTTGCGTCATTGGCGCCTTTGATATACGACGCGCGTTACATTTGGCAAGTCGGCAGGGAGTAAGTTATAGTCCGGCAATCCGTTCAGATTGAGTTCAGAACAAGGTGGGTCGTTGCTATGGGTCTGTTGAATCTCCTTCCAAAAGAAGACGTTTACTTCGATCTGTTCACGCAGATGACGCTGTACATCTCGTCAGCGGCGCGTGAACTGAAGGAGATGCTCGCCGATAAGAACCACGACTACACCGAGTACGCGCAACGAATCAAGGGTATCGAGCACGCGTGCGACGAACTCACTCACACCATCTCGACCCGGCTGAACAAATCGTTCATCACGCCGTTCGATCGCGAGGACATCTACATGATGTCGAGCGCGCTCGACGACATCGTCGACCTGATTGACGACGCGGCACGTGCGATCATCATCTTCGACGTTCAGGAGATTACCGACTACGCGCGCGATTTTGCCGACGTGATCGTGCGCATGGCCGACCAGCTCAAAGAGATTGTTTCGACTTTGCAGCGCCCGAAGAACGTAACCCAGCGACTCGTGGAGATTCATCGTTTGGAAAACGAAGGCGACGATATTTATCACGCCGCCATCGCCGAACTCTTCCACGATCCGCCGGATGCACTAACTGTTTTGAAGTGGAAAGAGGTTTACGAAAAGCTCGAAGCCGCGGTCGATCGTTGTGAGAACGTGGCGAATATCATTGAGAGCGTGATCATCAAACACGGGTAGAGGCACGGCTCCAACATGACTGCAACGCTTGCCTTCGTCATCATCCTCGTCTTCCTGGCACTTGTTTTCGATTACATCAACGGATTTCACGACGCCGCGAACTCGATCGCGACTGTAGTCTCGACGCGAGTTCTCACGCCGGGAATGGCCGTGATCTGGGCCGCCTTCTTTAACTTCATCGCATTCGCAGTGTTTGGGACACGCGTGGCGAAGTCGATCGGCGATGGCGTTCGCATGGATCTGATCGAGCAGGACCTTCGTCTGTACGTGCTTCTTGCCGCCTTGCTTGGAGCGATCATCTGGAACCTGATCACGTGGTATCTCGGACTGCCGACTTCGAGTTCGCACGCGTTGCTTGGCGGCTACGCGGGTGCGGGCATCGCTGCGTACGGCGGTGTAAGTGGTTTGCTTAAAGAGGAAGTGTGGCTTCGCACGTTGAAGTTCATCGTGCTCTCGCCGCTCGTGGGAATGCTGCTGGGATTCACGTTGATGGTGTTGGTCTACTGGATCTTCCGGCGCTCTTCGGCGACGAAAGTTGACGGCTTCTTCCGTCGTGGGCAGCTTTTCTCGGCTGCAGCTTTCTCCCTGGGCCATGGTGGCAACGACGCGCAGAAGACGATGGGAATCATCACCGCGGTGCTCACCGCCGGCGGCATCTGGGGCATGGCATA
>DASTQB010000123.1:0-49374 GCA_035761985.1 Pyrinomonadaceae bacterium | reverse complement strand
TGATCGCTCGCAGATGTGATCGAAGAACAGGATCGGAAGTGCTAACTTGACTTTTTTCGCCTGGCCTTTGCCGGCGGCTGTTCGTACTCATCCACTTCGTTCGTACGAATCAATCTGTATGTCTTTTTACCTTTCGTAAATTCCTTAATTTCAACTATTGAGTCGAGAGCAGGCATACCTGCACGCGCGGGATTTATACCTCGGCTACGTGCTCCACCTTTTGGAGAAACCTGGTCCTCGCTCTTCTTCTTCTTTGGCCGTCCCATGTAATCCTCAACTTCTGTACGTCACGATTCGAACGTCATCTTTGATATCGGGTGTACCTCCCAAATGACAGGCATTCTGCTTTTCAAGCTTTTCGGTCCCGGTCGCGTGCCCGTCGCATGCGTGATATCAAAGAATAACGATCCCTCAACTCGAACTGGAACCGGAGGATCCGGAAAATCATAGGCACGACCGGGAAGAATGCCGTCAAAATTCTCATTCCAGAATTTCTTGAAAGCGTCACGCGCAGCCTTCAATTTCTTGTGCGACGCCTTGCTCGCAGGCGGCAACCCGGAGAGTTCCATGGTCATGTATACCTCCGGTGTAAGGTTCGGGTCACGACCGAGGATTAAATGGAAATCGTTGTCGTCTTCTCGGCTCGCCGCATAAATGAAAGCATCCACACGGATGTTTCTTTCCTCTTCTTCTACTCGGTTTGAAGTTGAATCTTTTCCTATCGGAGGGTCGTGGTGAACCATATCTTCTTCAGGCGCCAGCGAGTCGATCAGGTCTTGAAGATCAGCGAATGTTTCAATCTTTGCTTTCGAGATCGACAGCTTGGCAGCTTTGCGAGACTTGCCCTTAAAGCTATCTCCCTTCGGCAATGCGGCCGCCGCTGCTTTAGCGGCAAGCGTTGGTGACGTTGCCCCTTTCTCATACTCGTCCATCTCGAGCGTATGTATGATTCGGTACTGAGTTGCCTTTCCCGCGCTGAGTGGTCCGACCGGAGTAGTGATACCAATGATGGAGTCTCTTGCGGGCAGGCCTGCGCGAGGCGGTATTTGGGTCAAAGCTGTGAGCGAAGCGCTGGTAGCAGCTTTTTGTGAACGTTTTCTGGGGGTCTTTGGCACAGTTAAGATCTCCTTTGATGAGTTGACTGGGTGGAACTCAGTCAAGCTTTTGGTTGAAAGCGCTCGTTGTGAAGAGTAAACTCAATCAACAAGAAGCGACGTCTAAGCATTGGTCGCAGCTTGCGATAAAGAAATACGGAAAAGATAAATGGCCACGGCTGTTAGAGGACAACAAACACCAAAAACCGATCCTGAACTCTTGCGTCAAATCACTGCCGCTAAGGATAAGAAAGATCCGGTTGTGGGAATCTTACGCATACGGCCGGAAGACCCAACCAAGAAAACCAACTCTCCTGAGCGAACAAAGGAAATTGCTAACGAAGTTGTTAACCGTGTTTCGAAGAAGGTCGGCAGCAAGGCCGGACGTATAAATGTGCTCGGCAACTTAGGCGTCATAATCCTTTCCGCTCCGCCGCGGTTCATGACTGAGGTTCTCCAGCAACCGGAAATATTTTCCGCAATGGCAAACCGATCGTCCGAAAGCGGCAAGATCGAACCTATCAATAAACATCGCGTTTCGGAGTCAGCTATAAACAGACCTGTAAATGGGCGCTCTTCAAAGTCTTCCGTCAGCCGGCCTAAAGGCGTGACTGCTGCCAAATCGAGCGGCAGGAAGTCTGCTAAAAAGCGTTAGTCCCTTTTTCAAAATCTCCGTCCGGTTCCGGTAACTCTCTCACCGTTTCTTAGCTGTTGTTTTCTTCCCTTTTTTACTGCGACTCGACTTCTTAGAGGACTTGGACGACTTCCGGGCAGACTTCTTACTGGCTGACTTCTTCGTCGAGTTATTCGCAGCTTTTTTACTGCCCTTGGAAGCACTCAAGTCGTGGCCAGTGAGGATCGCCAAGGCCTTGATTGCATCGGGATAACCTCGGTTGGCCCGCGAAGCAAACATGCCGGCCCCAAGCGTACAGGATCGAAGGATTGCATCTTCAATTTCGTCAATGGTTGCCGTTGGCTTAGCTTGCATCAGCAGTGCGCACAGTCCCGCAACGTGCGGAGTCGCCATGGAACTTCCGTCATTTGACTTATAACCACCACCGGGACTCGCCGAGATAACCCCAACACCGGGAGCAACCATGTCGGGAACAATCGGATCCACGGCACGCTTGAATCGCTGACTCGATGAGAAGTCTGCAACCAGCTTATTCTCGTCATGAGCGCCGACCGACAACACGTTCGGATAGTTGCCGGGTGATCTGCTCGTTCCGGCGTACTCATTGCCAACCGCTATTACAGGAAGCACGTTCTGACTTCGCAGAATGTCGATGATCGGAATGAAGTCTTCCCACCAGCCGCGGAAACCCAAAGACATGTTCAAGATTTGAATTCCCTGCGAAAGCGCCCAATCCATACCGCCGAGCACACGAGCTACCATCACACCGCCCTCAATGACCATAGCGCTCGAAAGTTCTGCCTCTCGCGCCACACCTACCGACCGACCGTTTACAGGGCGTCCCGCAATCGTCGCTGCTGTATGTGTTCCATGGTCATCGCTGTCGTGCGGCGCTGGTGATGGATTGACCATGTTTCCTTCTAAATCAAACTCGACAAATCCTTCCACTGCCTTTTTCAATGCCGGGTGCTTGCCGTCCACACCGGTATCGAGATGACCAACTTTGATTCCCTTTCCCGTAAGTCCTTCCTTCCAAAGTCTTGGTACGTTCATAAATTCCAAACCCCAGGTCACCTTGGTAGCGAGGTTCGCTGCCGCGCTCCGCGTCGGATGGATAAGACTAATTTGCGGAGCACCGGCAACGGCCGCAACTCTGTTATCTGAACGCAGGGCGCTTAGTCCGCCTCGGTCGACAGTTCCAAACATGACGCCGAGGTTCGGATAAAACCTGGAAGCAGGCGGTGTTGGCGACCGACGTCGAGATCTCGCTGCTACGCCGAGTTTCGTGGAAGCATGAGCCAAACCGACTTCAGCCAGGGCCGACGCCTGACTCAGTTCGGACTGCGTGAAGTACTGTTCAATTCCGGCGAGACCTGGCGTCTCCGGCGGTGCAAAGCTCGGACCAACTGCAGCCGCTCTACCGAGCGTAGCAGCGGCCACAGCACCACTGGCAGCGGGCGCGGATTTGAGGACCACTATGACCTGCGCGACGCCTGTCGCTTTCAATTGTTGATTGATATATGTGGACATCTAACGTCTCCTGATGAGGATGTGGGAAAACGCGCACAGGTCTCCGACTAAAGACTGGAAAGTCTATTGTCGGATACCGGAAAGACAATGAAACGAGGTGCTTTCGTAAGCGCAACCCTTGTGTGTTGCATGAGAACAGAAGATGACAGGAGCACGTGAGTTAAATTCCATTGGAGGAAACCCCTATAGAGGAACCAGGTTAATTAGCGGCGCTGCTTGTATTACATTTGGATACGTAAAGTCAATAATAAAACTCAACCTCACGCTCAGATTTGTCTTTCCACTATTCGTATCTCAGCGCTACGAGTGGATCGATCCTCATCGCTCGACGTGCCGGCAGGTAGCACGCGAGGAGTGCGACAGCTGGCAGTAGCAAAATAACCAGCACGAACGTTACCGGGTCACTCGCAGCAACGCCGAACAGCAACGACGTCATCAATCGCGTTAAAGCAAAAGCAGCGACAGCGCCGATGAGTGTTCCGATCATTGCGATGCGAAATCCGTGACCGAGTACGAGCCGTGCGACGTCGCTGTTCTTCGCGCCCAAAGCTACACGAACGCCGATCTCGTGTGTGCGTTGCCGCGTGACAAAACTCATCACACCGTAAACACCGGTAAGCGCGAGTATGAGTGCAAGCGCCGCGAATGCACCAAGCAAGGCGAGATTAAAACGTCTCGCTTTTAGTGAATCCGACACGAGCCGGTCCATCGTCGTGACTGAGTAGAAGGGCAGGTCGGGACTCGATTTCCAGATACTTTCTTTTAATGCGGGGATCAGTGCGGCTGCATCGTTATGCGCGCGCACAACGAAGATCAGCGAACCTGATGACGATTGAGAGTGTGGACGGAAAAACTCGGGCCGCGGATTCTTGTCCAACCCGTCCTGGCGAGAATCACTGACGACACCTGCGATCTCCAATGTCACTGGTGCACCGCGGCCGATATTCGGCAACGTGAATCGCCGTCCGACCGGATCGACGTTTGGCCAGTAACGTTCAGCCATCGTGTCGTTGATTACCGCAACCTTAAGCGAGTCTTTCGTGTCGAACTGGTTGAAAACGCGCCCGCGCAAAAGTCGCGCGCCGATCGCACGAAAATATCCGCCTGTCGCGACGCTGGTTTGGGCCACAGGTTCCTGACCTGCTGGCAGTGGCGGCTGTCCTTCGATCTGTAGCGGCACCGATGTCGTCGCACTGCTTTCGAGTAGCGGAATCGCAGTTGTCACTCCCGCGGCCGCAACATCAGGCAAGGCTTCGATTCGTTCCAACGTTTCGTTTACGTATGCAGCTCGCGCTTCGGGCGTCCTGTATCGACCCCAGATAAAGATCTGAAGCGTAGCCACACGATCGCGTGAGAAGCCCGGATCGACATTGATCAAGGCGACAAAGCTGCGCACCAGCAAGCCTGCGCCTATCAACAATACGACGGCGAGTGCGATCTCGGTGATGACCAGGCCGGCGCGCAATCGTTGCCGTATCCAACCGGCCGACACAGTAGGGCCGGACTCTTTCAGACAGCGTTGCAGATTAGGTGCAGAGAACTGAAGCGCCGGAGCGATGCCGGAGATCAACGCCGCCAGAAATGCGACCGCTGTCACGAACACCAGCGTTAGCGCATCTAGTTGGACCTGCTCAATGCGCGGAATATCACCCGGATTAAACGCTACGATGAGTTGAATACACCAGTGCGCGAGCAGTAGACCAACTCCGCAACCTACGACTGCGATCAGCAGACTCTCGACGAGTAACTGACGAAGCAGCCGGCCGCGTCCTGCTCCCATAGCTGCGCGAATCGCGAATTCGCGTTCACGTTCGGCGCCGCGGGCCAGCAGCAGGTTCGCTACGTTTGTGCAGGCAATCAGAAGAACGAAACCGACTGCACCGAGAAGGATCAACAACGCTGGTCGCCACTTGCCTTTCAAATGCTCGGGAAGCGTAACTGTGGTGACGCTGATGCCGGTGTTCGTCGCAGGGTGTTCAGTGGCGAGGTTGGTCGCGATCGCGTTCATCTCGGCGCGCACCTGGTCCACAGTAACCTCTGGCTTTAATCGTCCGAGAACTTTTAGATACGTCGCTTTGCGTTGGGTCTTTAAACTTTCAGTTATGACTTGTGGTCCATAAATCTCTTCTTCAACGTCGAAGAGGTGGAGCCGAAACTCAGGTCCCATCACTCCAACAATGGTCATCGGCTGGTCATCCAACGTCAGCTTCCGGCCGATGACGTTGACGTCTCCACCGAACCGGCGTTGCCACAGGCCGTGGCCGAGCACGACGACTTTGTCCTTCCCTTCCTCGTATTCTTCCGGCGCGAACACACGGCCGTGCAGAGCGTTCGCGCCTAACACGTCAAAAAATCCTTTCGAAACGAAAGCAGCACGGAAGACGATCGGCTCACCATCGGCGATGTAATCGAGACTGTTGGGACTCGCAAACGCGAACTCCTGAAACGACGTCTGCCGTTCGCGCCAATCTAAAAAGTTCGCCGGCGACACGTCGTCGCGCTCGAGCCCATCCACCAGATTGTTTTCCCAGAGAGTAACGATGCGGTCCGAGTCAGGAAATGGAAGGTCGCGCAACAGCACCGCGCTGACAACACTGAAGATCGCGGTGTTCGCACCGATGCCAAGTGAGAGCGTGAGGACGGCAACGATTGCAAAGCCCGGCTTCTTCAGAAGCATTCGTACGCCGAAGCGGATGTCTTGGAGTAACGTTTGCATTTCAGGACTCCTTCTTGCGCTGCTTCTGCTTTGACAGGATTAATCCTGTCTGATTGCGATTAGTGGATCCACTTTCGTTGCCCGTCGTGCGGGTACGTAGCAAGCCAGCGCCGCAACGGTTACGAGAGCCAACGATCCAATCACGAATGTCAACGCATCAGTCGGTTTAACTCCGAAGAGTACCGCTTCCATCAAACGCGTTAAGCCGAACGCGATCACTACTCCGATCGCCACGCCGCTCAGTGCCAACACGATCCCGCCTTTAACAACCAACTTCAAAACATCAGACGGGCGTGCTCCGAGCGCGATACGTATCCCGATCTCCTGAGTGCGTTGCGTGACGGCGTACGACATCACTCCGTAAATCCCGACTGCCGCGAGTGTGAGTGTCAGACCGGCGAAGACGATTAACAACAGCATCAGGAATCGTCTCAATGCAATTGAGTCTCTATGCAACTCCTCGAGTGTAACCACGTTGTAAACAGCCTGTTCTTTATCGATCGCGAGAATCTCGCGCCGGACGGCACTCAGAACGCTGTAAGGATCGCCTTCAGTCTTGACGACGATGTTGTCGAACGACGTCGGAAACTGACTGTGAGGCAGATACATCTGCATCGGCGGCTCTTTATCGAGCGAGTACTGCGAAACATCGCTTACTACGCCGACGATCGTGCGCCACGGCTGCGGATTATTTGCGCTGCCAGTAAACCTGATTCGACGTCCGACCGGATCCTGATCGGGCCACAACTGATTGGCCATTCGCTCATTGATTAGAGCAACTTTCGGAGATTGGTCTGTGTCGTGATCCGCGATGGCTCGTCCATGCCTGAGCGGGATCTCCATCGCCGCCAGATATCCGGGAGTCACGACGTAAAGGTCCACACTGATCTCTTCGCCCTCCGGCTTCGGATGATCTTCAACCACCAGTCCGCGTCCATCGAAGTTGCTGCTCAATGGAAGAACACTCGTTATCCCGGCGGCCTTCACGCCTGGCAGCGCGGCGATCCGCTCGTTGGCCTCCTTGAAGAATGCGACGACATTTTCCGGCTTGGGGTATTTAGCACTGGGTAGGCCGATGTTCATTGTGAGGACATTCTTCGCGTTGAAGCCAACGTCGACACTTCGCAAACGGACCACAGTTCTGATCAGCAGCCCGGCACAAACGAGTAACACGAGTGTCAACGCGACTTCAGCAACGACGAGTGCGCCACGAAAACGATTTCGACTCGCAGAGCCTGCGGAACTCCGTCCTTCCTTTAACCATCCGGCAAGGTTGGGCTTCGAAACTTGTAACGCCGGCACAATACCAAAAACGATGCCCGTAAGAACTGACACAGAAAGCGTGAACAGAACTGTTCGCGTGTCGATCGATATGTTGTCGAAAACCGGATTGATTCGCGAAGCGAGAGAGCCGATCGCTTTTGTGCCCCAGACGGCGAGGAGTAGACCAACAGCACCACCGAGTAACCCGAGGATCAGGCTTTCAGTAAGCAGTTGCTGCATCAGCCGTCGTCGTCCGGCACCGATTGCAGCGCGAATGGTGATCTCTTTGTATCTCGCCGTAGCTCGAGCGAGTAACAGGTTGGCCACGTTTGCACACGCGACGAGTAGAACGAAAACCACCGCTCCGAAAACCAGCCACAACGTATGCTTGAGTCCGCCGACTGTGTCGTCTGTTATCGAAACGACGTTCGTACTCTGATTTTTGTTTGTGGTTGGGTGTTGCTGTTCGAGACGACTTGCGATCGTAGCGATGTCAACGCGCGCCTGATCGATCGTCGCCCCAGGTTTTAGACGAGCAACGGCCCTGACGTGTCGTGAATCACGTTGCTCATTGTCGTACGGCTCGGCAATCGGTCGATAAAACTGGCCCTGCGGATAAACAAGGCTCGCAGGTAGTGGCTGAAAGTCAGGACCCATAACGCCGACGATCGTGTAGGTCCGGCTGTTCAGCGATACAGACTTGCCGGCGATGTTGGGATCACTGTTGAAACGGCGTTGCCACAACGCGTGGCCCAGTACGATGACGAAGTCCTTTCCCGGTTCCTGTTCTTCGGGAGTAAAAGTGCGTCCCAGCACGGGAGCACCACGCATCACTTTGAAGAAGCCGTCGCCGACCTGAATCGCGGGAATCCTCTCTGCTTCCCTATCGCCGGACATAATCGGATTCCAACCCATGTAGGGTGAAATCTCTTCCAGCGTGGTGGTCTGACTGCGAAAGTCGGCGACGTCTGTTGCAGAGAGTTGATTACGACCTCTCAATCGATCCTGATCCCTCGCATCACCCCACACGAGGACGAGACTCTCCGGATCCTTAAACGGCAGCGAGTTCAGCAGCACAGCGTTGATGACACTGAACACGGCGGTGTTGGCGCCGATGCCAAGCGCAAGCGAGAGCACGGCGACCGCGGTGAACACCGGATTCTTACTCAGTATCCGTGCACCGTAACGGAGGTCTCGAAATAGTGTTTCCATGGTCTGATCGCGGAAAGATCCTGTTGGTCCAATTCTGTTTTTCGGATCACGCTTACTGAACTCTGAACCACTGCCCGCTTGATCTGAGGAATTAACGGCAGGCGAGTCAAAGTGCGTGCCAACGGAGGGTGTGTGGATTTATCGGAGAAACTCTGCGGATGTGCCGCGCCGCGTTTCGCTTGCGGGACTTCAAAATCCCACTTTCGAACGCGTGCGATTGATGGCGACGACCATGTCAATCCTGATAATCATGTTAATCCTGTGAAGCATGCCTTTCGAGTGGGCGTTTACAGGATTTTCAGGATTGGACACGATTTACATGATGATGAACCCGCGACATCCGATGCGGGAGGCCACTCCCGCTGAAATTAATGCGCGGCGATCTTGATGAAGGCTTCGTTGCTGCCCGGGCCTCGCAGCGTGACCTTCAATCGTAGGTCTCTGGGTGCGCCGATTACGTTATCCGGTAATCGGACCACGACCTGAGAGACGTCCGGGACCAGAGCGACAGGATTCAAAGCTTCGACCGGCAATTCGTAAGTTCTGCCTTCGTCATCGCGAGCTACGACCGCTACGGAAGCTACGGTGTCGCTCGGCAACAATCCGAGGCGCCACACAAACAATGACACTCGTCTGCGTTGATCGTCGCCGAAGTTGAAGGGGTTCGTCAGCGAGAACGGATCGCGAGTCAGAGTTACCAGATCCAGGGCTATCGCATGATCTGTGAGTTCCTCCGTGAGAAGCACCGGCGCATCGTCATTGCCGATCGTTAGTGTCGCTGTAGGTTGCGTTCCCAGAGAGCCAGTGCCTCCGGCATTACTCAGTGTCAGGTTGATTGTCTCGTCGTCTTCGTTTGAACCATCGTTGCAAATCGTGATGGTGAACTGCCTCACGCTGAAGTCACCGTTGTTCCAGGTGAATGTTCCCGAGGCGGGAATGTAATCCACTCCGGAAGTGCAACTCGCCCCCGATGTCGCCGTGCCATTCGACGTCGCATAGTTAACGGTTGTCGTACCTGCGGTACCGCCGGCACGTAGCACTGTGATCGTCGCCGTGCTTCCGCTCTCGTTTACACCATAGGTGCCTGTATTGAAGGACAACCTGCCTCCCGAGAGCACGTTGATCGTGATATTACCGGTGGTGCTTTGCGCGCCGCCCGCTCCGTTATGTCCTTCATCATTGGCAACGATTTGAAGACTCGCGATCCCTGCGAAGCCGTTGTTAGGTGTGAAAGTGAGGCCATTCAAACGGGAGTTAATCGTGCCGATAAATCCTGTGAACGTCATCGTCTCATCGTCGACACCGTCGCCCGAAACAAACGTTAGACCAGCGGTAGAAGAGAGTGTAAGCGTGCCTTGAGTAGCGGTGAGCGTAACGCGAATGGGATCCGATCCCGCGTCAACATCACTGAGGCCGATGCCGTTGAAGTTTCCTCCCGAGAACACGAGTGGTGTCTGTTGAATAGTCTGCACAAACGTAGACTGCAGGTTGATCAGTGGAGGGTCATTCACTGGAGCCACAGTGATCGTAAACGTTTGCGGCGCGCTGGTGTCGACGCCCCCGTTGGCTGTGCCGCCAGTATCTTTAAGTACGATTGTGATGCTGGCGCTGCCAGACGCGTTTGAAGCAGGTACATACGTCAACAAGCCGTTAGTGAATACGGCAGGCTGTTGGGAGAACAAAGCTGAATTGGTGTTGTTGGTTACCTGAAAACTTAATGCGTCCGACTCGTTTGGGCCCTGGCTAATATTGGCGGCCCAGTTGCTGACAAACTGGAAACCGGCATCCTCGTTAACAGTTTGGTTAGCCCCGGCAGTGAAGGTCGGAGCATCGTTTACGGGTGTGACGCTGATCGTGAACGCCTGCTCGATAGAAGTGTCGACACCTCCATTTGCTGTCCCGCCATTGTCTTTCATTACGACGGTTACGATCGCATCGCCGAACGCGTTTGGCGCTGGTGTGTAAGTCAAGGTTCCAGAACTGTTGACGGCAGGAGCAACCGAAAACAGACCGGGATTAGTATTCACGGTAGTAGTGAACGAGACTGACTGCGCTTCTTCAAGTGGTCCAGGGTTGATGTTGGTTACAAGGTTAACAGTTTGTGCTCCGGAGTCTTCCAGAATGGCCGGCGCACCGAGTACGAAAAATGTAGGACGGTCGTTAACAGGATTTACGGTCAGCGTAAACGTGTCCATCAAGCTTCCGCCGCCGGAGAGGTTTACGGTGACGGTAATCATCGCCAATCCTGACTGATTAGCCGCCGGAGTGATTTGCAAGCTGCGCGCGGCGCCTGCGCCGCTCAATACCAGATTTGGGTTAGGCACTACCACCTGATTATTTGAAGTCGCCGTTACCGACGTGACTCCCGGACCATTGTCGCCAAGACCAAAAGTGATAGTGATCGGAGTATCTTCGTTTGTAGTTTTATTCGTGATGTCTTCGAACGTTTGGTGAAACTCGAATGCTCCGATATCTACAACCGCGAGTGAGTCAGGATCGAGAGAGTCTGCGAAGCGTCCTGCACCGCGCTGGTCAGTCTCGATAGTAATGTTTGGATCTTTGGCGAGAGCGTTACTCCCGGCGTCGAGAGCGGTGCTGTTTGTGAGTAGCGCATGTGTAAGCGTTAGACCACCGTTGTCAGCCAAGGGACCAAGATGTGGATTCAGGGGGGCGGCCGTTGTGCCGATCTGATCTCCGACGCCGTTGAATGCAGTGACGCCGTCAGCATTTCCGATCAGGTTATGGCCCTGAGACACAAACGTCGGCGCCGAGAACAAAGTATTCTCGAGGTCCTTATCGTTCGGGGAGTCGCCGTTACCGGCAACAATCGTATTTGCGAGCGTGATCACGCTACCGAAGCCGCCGACTCCATTCGCATGGTCGCCCGGCGTGCTGTTTCCAGTTACGGTGCAGTTGATCAAAGTCGCAAAATTAAAGACGAACACGCCTCCACCGATACCGGCAGTTTGAGCTCCAGTACTGTTGCCACTCACCGTCGTGTTGACGAGTGTCAGCGAAGAAAAGCTGGCGATGCCGCCGCCGTTATTATTCGAACCGAAAGAATTGTCTCCGGTCGAATTACCACTGATGAGGCTGTTGCGAATAGTTAGTGTGCCGCTGTTGAAGATGCCGCCGCCGCGGCCGGCGGAGGTTGTAGTAGCGTCACCGGTATGATTGTTCCTGACGCTACTGTCCGTCATGTTCACTGTTCCCTGAATAACAACTATCCCGCCGCCGGTACCGCTATCGCCGTTTGCCGGGGCAGTCGCTGTAGTGTTGTCTGTGACTGTCACTTTATTCAGGTTCACGACGGTTGGTTGATTCGGGAAGGCATCGTTGCCAAGCCACATACCTCCGGCGTCTCCACTAATGCCACTATGTGGTCCACCACCGGTACCGGTTTGATTTCCGGTAACGACGACATTCGTCATTGTCAGCGTGCCCGGGCCAAAGTAGATGCCGGCGCCGCGGCCACCTGAACCGCCAAACTGGTTACCGTCTCCGCCCTTGCCGGTTGTGTTGTTGCTGATAACGCAGTCAGTCATCGTCAACGTGCCCGTTGCATAGATGCCGCCTCCAAAACCGCCAAAGCCTCCAAGGTTCGGGCTGTTGAATCGCATTGGGCCGCCGTTGCCTGTTCTGTTTCCCGTGACGACGACATCTCGCAGCGTGAGTGAGCCACCCGTTTGCCAGATGCCGCCACCGAATGGAGCGACGTCTTCAGTGACTGCGTCCGGTGTTCTGCCATTTGTAATTGTTAGTCCGGAAATACTGGAGGTACCACTCGACTGAAAGATGCGGTAATTGCCGCCGATATCTCTGCGCACGGTCAACAGCCCCGAACCTGGTCCATTGATGGTGACGTTGGAGGAAAGGACTGGCAGCGCGCCGGTAAGATTGATCGTGCCGGTGGCGACGAAGTTTATCGTGTCGTCACCGGGAAAACTGTTTGTCTCCTGGATGGCAGCTCTTAACGTGCATGCTCCGTTGACGTCCGCGCAGGTACCGTCGCCAGGCGTGGCATCGGGTGTGTCGAGCAGAGAAGTGACGTGGAACGTAACAGCTGCATGAGAGGCAGGCAGGTGGGAGGCGATGATGACTATGAAAAGCGAAACCAGGAGCGTTATCGCAGCACGAGCGCAAACGCGCTTGCCGGGCAGATGGGGGTTCATAAAACTCCTTATGGAGAATGTTGTTTCAGTGAGAAAGATTCAAGTGTTCTGGGCAAACGGATACAGGAAAAAATTTCGCGCGCCTGGGAAAGGCGGGCCGAATTTTACATGTACAGACGGTGAAGTTCAAATTTTTTTGGCAGGGACCAGCGAGCAGACCACTAAGTGCGGGGGTTCAAAAGCAGGTGGTCCTCGACTTTCGAATTTTTCAGCTACTAGGAAATCGGCGATCGTGATACTTTGCTCCGCGCTCCGCCCGAGCAACGCGGACCGATCTCGTTTCGTTACGGCTGTTCTGCCGAAAAATTAAATGGAGGAGAGATGACTACGACACCCCCCGCTCTCACTGCTGCACTGAACCGTGAAATTATCGACGACCAACCAGATCGACTCACTATTCATACACACAACATTCGTCTAACCCAGGCAAATCTTCCCTACAAGCTCGTGCCCGGAAAACGACTGGCATCCGAAAAGCACTTCGCAGTTTTTGCCGACCAGATCATTCTCGACAGCGCGTTACAAAACCCCGGTCGCAACATCGAGTTGCACGCGCGCGAAATCATCATCGAGAAACCGGCGACGCTGGATGTCGGCGGCGCATTCGCCGATAAGGATTTCAAGCCCGGCGACGTACCTACACAAAAAGATCCCAAACCCGGCGCCGACGGCACGAACGGCGAAAACGCCACCGCCGGTGGTAACGCCGGCGCCGTCATCATCGACGCGCATCACGTCGTCAACAAGACCTCCGGTTCTAAAACGCAAAGTGTCGCCGAGCTGAACGCAGTCGGCCCCCAGATTCTTGCCGAACACCCGCTGAAGCACGACAACAACGCCTCGCTGCCGTCGATAGAAATCGGCAAGATGAAAATCTTTGACAACTATGAGGTGGCCATCAACCTCGATAGCGGTCGCGTTGAAGGCCTCAGCCATGTCACGATGGAATCCGCCAAGGTTGACAGCACCAGTAACCGGATCGTCCTGCGACTCTCATTCGGCCCGTTAACGATTAGGGGCAAGACTCAGTACGCGGATAATATCGCGACGCAGACGTTCGCGTGCAAGCTCGACGCGAGCGCAACCCTCAAGACTGATGGCTCACTCAGTGATTTGCGCATCGATCTGTCGTTGGTGTCTGACACACCTCTCAAGCTGCCGCTGCAGAACGTTGACGGAACGCTGAGTCAGGCCGCGCTGAATTCGATCCGCGACCGGATCGCCGCGCATATCGGCAGCGGCCCAATTGAAACGCTCATGAAAGCATTCGGCAGCAAGATGGCCGGCGCAGCCCTGACGATTCTCGCAGGCGGTGGACCAGGCGGCCGCGGACAAGACGGCCACGCGGGCAATCGCGGAGAAGCAGGACCGAACGGCGCGCAAACTTCGAAGTTCGGCGTGGAAACGGACGGCGGCTTTGGTTTTCCCGAAGAAGCGTACGGCAAAAATGGATCAAAGGGCGGCCGCGCCGGATCGCCGGGAACGTCCGGCGACGGCGGCAAGGGCGGGAAGATTGCGTTGAACGTGATGCAGCCCCTCGACATGTCTGTGATCTACAGCACTGCGGGCGGCGTCGGCGGCGAGCGAGCAAATCCTGGCGCGCGAGGACAAGGCGGGGCCGGCGGCAGCGGGCAGTGGTGTCATATGTACAACCAAAGGACCGGCCGCACTGTCGACGATCAGAAGGCGCCCGACGGCCACGAAGGTCCGCAGGGTGATCCCGCTCTGAGCACCGGTACTAAAGGAAACGCCGGTCCGGCGGGCGATCCGCTGAAATTCAACGGCGCGCCCTTCACCGGGCAAGTACCGGCGTTAACATTCACGGACCTGGCCCAGGCCCTCAGCCTGAGTCAATTGCTGATTACGCAGAACGCCGCCGATCAAGACTTCCTCAACGCGAAGAACGACGACGAACGCACCGTCGCGGCCAACGGTTACGTCTGGTTGATCAACATCAACCAGCCTTTCACCGACTCCACGTCCAAGATCGATCCGTTGAAGGTCTCGATGCCGGAGCAGCAGGTCCGTGCGCGCATACACAACAGCGCGGTGGTGTCGTTGATGCGGCTGCAACAAGGCCTCGATTATTACGGCAACAGTCACAACTGGACGCCAGTGCTGAACCTCGTCAATCTGACGAGCAGGACCGGCGAACTGATTTCTCTCGGGAAGGTCGTTGAGGACCAGTTCAACAGGTACCTGGACCAGGGCCTCGCCAACAAAGAGCGCATGCAGGCGTTCACACAGGCGAAGCAGGAGATCGATCGCAAGCTCACGCAGTTTGACGCCGAGATCGACAAGCTGAAACCGCAGATCGAGAACCTCTGGACCGAAGTCGAAAAGCACTCCGAAGCGCTGCGCCGCCAGCGGACCGTGCTGGTCCAAGGCCAACTGAAGTTCAAGGACGAGCTGATCAAATACCTGCGCGAGCAAAACGATCTCACGTTCGATACATTCCTCGACATGCTGGGCACAGTCATCGGATGCGCCGGCGGTGTCGTGGAAGGCGTCGGTGGTATCAAGACTGCGATCGACGCGTTGAAGAAGGCCGAAGAGTTCAGCAAGCAGATTAAGAACGTGGTGGAGGTATTCAAGAAGGCCAAGGCCACGATTGACAACATCAGCAAGGCGTATAAGTCAGTCAAGGAAACCTTCGCCGATGGCAATGAGAACGCAGCCAAGATCCTCGTCGATGGCGAAGCGTTCGACAAGCTGCTGAAGGAGTATCTCGATAAGGTCGACTCCGCAGGCGAGTTGCGAGTGGCCATGGACTACTTCGTCGAGTTGGGCCAGGCGCGAAACGTGGCTGCGTACAACTACACCACGCTCGTGGCACAGATGCTGACCATCCAGGCGCAACACGATCAGCTGTACCAGAGTATCCAGCACATCAACGCTGAGATGGCGGGTCGCCAGGACAACATGTTGCCGGTCTATACCGCCTATCTGAAAGACGCTTACGAAGACGTCCAGCGTAACCTGCTTCGGAACATCTACCAGGAGAACCGGGCATACCAGTACTGGGCGCTCAGGAGCCGTCAGCTACGAACGGATGATCTGAACATTGCGACGCTGGCCGCCACACACCAGCAACTGATCTCGGACATCGATTCCTTCCGCGAGAACAGTCAGACATTCAACAACTTCAAGCAGGAGGTGATCATCTCCGCCGATCAGTATCGCAATGAGTTCGCAGACCTGCGCAGATCAAAGGCGCTGACGTTCAGGCTGGACATTCGCGATGAAGACGGATTCCAGAACATGCGCTACATAATCGCGCGCGAGTTCAAGCTGAACTTCCCGGAGATCAAGGACAACTCGCACGTGCTCTTTGTGAATGTGGTGCATACTGGAGAGGCGGTGCTTAACAGCGACATCGATCTGGACAAGGCGGGCGCACTGCACGTGTTCAGCCACCGGCCGCGTCTGGCGCCTTACAAGATTGACTACAAGAACCCGGCGAACACCGCGGGTGGAAATCTGGGCGATGACAGTCAGGGGTACATCGGTGTAAGCCCGTTTGCGTTATGGCGACTCGATTTCAATCTCAGGGGCAATGAATGGCTCGACCTGAGCACGATTAAGACGGTGTCGCTGACCTTCTCGGGCCGCTTCCTCGGACCAATGGCGCGGTTGGTGTGAGTCAGTCATGGCGACGCGTGTGTTTGGAGGTCCAGCATGAGAGGGAAACTTTTATTGGTGATTCTGCTGTCTGGTTACACATCTGCGGACGCGCAGAGTGTGACTGATATTGAAAAGAAGTATGGTCAGCGGAAGGACGTCTACTCAGTTAGCGAGCATATCTGGATGACGCCGGAATATGCGAGTGATGGGCAGGTGTGTCGCATGCGGCTTTACCCAAAGCGTGTCGACGGCGACACAAGCTTCGTCGGAGCTATGCTTCAGTACACCGAACTGCGGGATCTCTTAAACTCAATAGTCCCTCCAAACACGCGCGGATTGAAGTCGAAATTAAACTTCGGTGCGACTGCGACAGGCGGACCTGCCAGCTGGACCACCTATCCATATGAAAACGTGACATTCACTTTCACGTCTTCCTTCCTGCCATTGAAATTCGTGGAGTCTTCACCTCTGAGAAGGGGTGAATATAGGTTCCAAAAACCGAAGGGGATCGAAGCTGGTGAGATAGAAACGCAGATGCCGACAAATGATGATTTTTCGGCGAGCGAGTCGTCAAACACCGAGATTGTTGTCATTCAGTGGAACGGCCGAAAGTGCCGGTGACCTTTCGGGCCGCTTCCTCAGACCAAGTAGACAGGATTACATGATGATGCTGATTGACATGTAAATCCTGTTTCATTTGGAAAATCCTGTTAAAGGCTTTCACGGACGAAGTTTTCGATCTCGGTGATTTCATCCTGACTCAAGCGGAACTCTGCCGCACCGATGATGCCTTCGACCTGATCCGGACGACGGCCTCCCACGATGGCGCCCGTTACAGCAGGTAAACGCAGAGTCCATGCTATCGCTACTTCCCCTGCCGATTTTCCATGGCGCGCGCCGATCTGCTTCAACAACTCAGCCAATTCGAGATTACGCGACAGGCGCGGCTCCAGGAATTCGGCGTTCTTCGTGCGCCAGTCGTCTTCCGGCAGGTTTGCTATACGCTCGCGCGTCATTTTTCCGGTAAGCAGTCCGGACATCATCGGCGAGTAAACGATGACGCCGATGCCGTTTGCTTCGCAGAACGGCAGGATCTCGTTTTCAACCTCAGGTTGGACCAGAGAATACGGCGGCTGAAGGGTGTCGATCGGAGCGATGGACATTGCCCGCTTCATTTGCGACACGTTGAAGTTTGAGACGCCGATGTAGCGCACCTTCCCTTCTCTCTTGAGCTCTGCGAGCGTGGTCCAACCCTCTTCGATCTCCTCGTCGGGATCGGGCCAGTGAATCTGGTAAAGATCGATCGTTTCAACTTGCAGTCTCGAGAGACTGTCTTCGACTTCTTTCCGAATCGAATCTCGTTTGAGACTGCGACCGATGTTGCCTTTGTCGTCCCACACGATCGAACACTTCGTGAAGATGTACGGCGCTTCCGAACGGCCTTTGATCGCTTTGCTCACGACTTCTTCCGAGTGGCCCAGGCCATACGCTGCCGCCGTGTCGATCCAGTTCATACCAAGGTCCAACGCGCGCTGAATTGCGGCAATTGACTCTGCATCGTCCTGCACACCCCAGCCGTATTGCCACGGGCCACCAACGGCCCAACTACCGAAACCCAAAGGCGTAATAAATAAATCCGTCTTACCAAGTTGTTTTGTTTGCATATATTTTTCAAGCAGCTTCAGCTTCCGGGATCAACTCGCGCGCGAGATGCCGCAGGAGCTCAGCTACTTCTTCCCGTTTCTTCGGCGACCACTCGGGCCATAACTCCGCGCGGTGTTCGCGACGTGCCACTGCCAACCGGTTGTAGATCTCACAGCCCGCTTCGGTCAGTCCGTACACATTAGCAACCGGGCCTGCTGCAATCAACGATCTGTGCAACAGTTCCGCAGTCGCGTCTTTCAAAATCTTTGCGTCAACTTTTCCTCTTCGTCCCAACTCGTTGACTTCGACATCGTGCTCGCGCTCGCGTTGGCGTCGAGTTGCGTTGCGAGCACTGCACCAAGCAGCGCGGCGCCAAGTGAACCACCTATGAAGCGAAATAAGATCGCATTCGAAGTTGCCACGCCGAGTTCGCGGTAGTCGACGGCGTTCTGTACCGCAATGATCAGCACCTGCATGACAAAACGTCGCGCGCTCAATCACGCTGTCCCGAATCACAACAAGCCGAGGCAAGTTCGACGGAGTCAATCGGTACAGGGTTAGCGCGAGCTGATCGTCGAATGACAAAGGATGCGTTCGCGTGGCGATGAAGGGGTGAACCGAAAGGTCGCGAAGTTTCGCGTATTCAATTGCCGGATGACAACAACAATGAGTCATCCAGCATGAAAGCAAGCAGCGCCGGTTGTTGATACCGCCTGCTGCGAAGGGAGCATAGAGGAACACTTACTGACTCTATGTAATACCCAAAGGAAAATTAAACTCGTTAGTAACCTTTAAGGAGATTCTCATGAAGCGCATTCTCAATGTAACCGCTCTCACACTCACCGCATTTATTCTGCTTGGCTCTGTTTCCGTGATGGCTATCGAGCGCCCGTTTGCTCTTAACGCAAGAGGCGTAGCGACCTTTAACACGGATTCGTCTGGAAACCCAGTCAGCGCCAACGTCAGCAGCTCCGGCACGGCGACCCATCTTGGTTTGGTCACCACTGTCGGCACGATCACGTTCACACCCGACCCTAATAACCCCGGCCGGCTACTGACACATGGAACAGGAACAATGACGGGCGCCGACGGTGATTCGGTCCAACTGGAGCTTAAGGGAGCATTAGAACTGACACCGGGCAGCACTACGGCTACCGATAAATTTGACGTTCGCTTCCTCGGCGGCACCGGCCGATTCGCCGGCGCACACGGCACGGGCACTGGCATAGTCAACGTTGACCTGCTCACCGGAGCGTTCGAAATCACGATCGTCGGCGATATCAATTTCTAGAATTGCGACGCGGTTTGAAGAGTGTCTGAAAGTGATCGGGACAGATAATTATTGACGGCGCCATCATGATTAGTTGATCTCAAGGGGGACTCTCAGACACTCTTTTTAGCTATAGGCAGGAAGCCTCTCAAGTAAGTTAGCAGTGACTGCAACTCGCCTCACTTCATTTGAAACAAGTACCGAGCTACAAAGAGAAGGAATACTCCAGTTGCATATACATTGAAACTGGCTTTCCATCCTTCATAGCAGGAACGAATTCAATCTCCCGAGCGGCCTTAATAGATCCTTCCGTCAGCCCATATGGAAGACCCTGACGCACCTCGATATTTTCGACGCGTCCTGTTTTGGAGAAAACGACGATGAGAATAACCTTTCCCTGAACTTTATTGCGGAGAGCATCTGTTGTGTAATCCGGATCCGGCTTCTTCAGAAGGCGCGGTTTCACCTCAACTTCTCTTCCCAAAAACACTCTTTCACCGTCGTACAATCTGACAAACACTCCGGAAGGAACATCAACTCCCTCTGCGTTCGGTCCCAATGTGATCGAGGAAAAGAACTCCTTCATCACAGATGCTGCAGCGGCTGGTCCAGTTACCGCAAATCGAAAGAGACGATCTTCCGTAGCGAAAAACTGCATCATCGTAGCGGTAGTGTCGGTGTGCGATGAATACTCCTTTCCGGGAAAGTCATTGACAGTTAAATTCCGTTCGGTGGCTGGATCTTTTTTGAAGCTCGCATTGCTTTCAGCGATAAACTCGTCGAGCGGCTGCCGGGGTTCAAGATTTTCAAAGATGTCGATAGTGTAAGCCACGCGATCCGTGGTTACCGTGAGAGAGCGTTTCGTTCGCTTTGTGCCATCCTTCCGAGAAACACTGGTGGTTGTCATCGTAGGACGCTGGTAAAGCTTCACAGAAAACCCATCGCCTGCAACCGTGTACGGTACAAGCGGGCTGTGACCCACGGGTTGCTGGCACACAGCGCCGTTCACAAACACAGTCGCGACTAACAGCAATGAAAGCATTCGATTCACCCCCTACGCATACCGCACCGAATCAAGGAGCAACCTTTATCGCAGGAATTTTGAAAACGCGTACTGCGTTATCGTGGAAAACGGCCTTCCAGTGCTCTTTTGGAACAGCACGCTTATAGGCATTGACGTACGACTTGACGTCGGTTAATGGAAAGTCAGTTCCAAACATCAGTTTGGTTGGGTTTTCGACATAGCCAAATATCCAGGAGATTGGTCGAACTACATAGGTCTCAACTTGTTCGTTTGGCAGTTCGTCGAGGTTGCCAAGCAGTAGTGCCGAACATTCCAGGTACACGTTGTCATTCTTGTACGCCACCTCAGCAGCAGATTCGATCCACGGATTGCCACAATGAGCGATCACAAACCTGACATCCGGATGATCGACAGCAACTTCATCAATCGTTAGCGGATCGGCGTATTTGAGTTTTCCCTTCTTGTCATACGTATCGCCGGTATGGAAAACAACCGGCACGTCGTATTCTCTTGCCAACGCATAAACAGGCTCATACTCCTTATCGTAGGCATATCGATAGACATAGCCTAGATAAATCTTGATGCAACCGTAGCGCTTTGATTTAAGACCGGCTGCTAGTCGCTTGAGGTCTATTCGATCGCGAAGACCGGCGCAGTAAACCACGTTTTGTTCTTTCACATCCGCAGAATCTTGCGCATCCAGATCAATGTGACGAACAGCGCCGATCACACCGGCATTCTCGGGAAGTTTCTGATGAGTGTGAACATCGACGATTGGCAACGGCTGCGCGTCACTCTTATTAACAGACGACTGAGCCGTCGCTACCTGCAGTGCGATAAGCGACAAACAGACCAATCGTAGAAAGTGATTTAGAGTTTGCTTCGTCAAAAGTGTTCTCCTCAACGATTGCTGGAAGAAGTTTATGTGAGTCTTTGGTGACCGACAGGCTTATATAACTGTGTCCCGCTTTTTGCAAGGTTCTTCAGGCCGCACACCTTCCCCTTGACATTCTACCTGAGCCGCCGGATACTCTTTGGTAGACAATCTACCAAAGAGAGGTCGGATCAAAACTTGACGAAAGAACCTGGCGGCCAGGAGCAGATAGAACTCTTGCAGGGCACACTCGACTTGCTCATCCTGCGCACGTTGCTCTTCGGTCCTACGCACGGCCACAGCATCGCACACCGCATACAGCAGAGCTCGGGCGACGTCCTCAGGATCGATCACGGCTCGCTTTATCCGGCGCTGCAACGGCTCGAGCGCCATGGATGGATCATGGGCAAGTGGGGCACGTCCGAAAACAACCGTCGCGCAAAGTACTACCGCCTGACTGCTGCCGGGCGCAAACAACTCGCTCTCGAAACCTCGAGATGGGAGCGGCTCTCCGGCGCAATCGGCCGCATTCTCAAACCGGCGCCAGAGGAAGGGTGAGTTATGCGTTGGTGGCAGGAGCTGAAGTACCTCGCGCGGAGGATCGACAGGCGGCGCGCGGAAAAGGAATTGGACGAAGAGATCCGCGCGCACCTCGAGTTCGAGATCGAAGAGAACGTTGCGGCTGGGATGTCACGTGAGGAGGCCCGCTACGCGGCGCTCCGCGCGTTTGGCAACGTCGCTTTGTCTCAGGAAGACAGCCGCTCCGTGTGGGGATTCAGGACGATCGAGATGCTGTGGCAGGACCTCCGCTACGGTCTCCGAATGCTCGCGAGAAATCGCGGATTCACCGTCGTAGCTGTCATCGCACTGGCTGTAGGCATTGGTGCTAACAGCGCGATCTTTTCTGTAGTCAACACCGTCCTGCTGCGGCCGCTGCCTTACACCGATCCGGATCGACTCGTGATGGTCTGGGAAGAAGGCACTCCCGACGGGTTCCCCATCAATTCAGCTTCCGCCGCAAACTACATCGACTGGCGAGATCAAAACCAGGTCTTTACCGACGCCGCCGTGATAGGCCGTGTGACGTTCAACCTTACCGGCGCCGGTGAGCCGGAAAGGTTAGACGGGCGCCGCGTGTCTGCAAACCTGTTTCCGCTGCTCGGCGTGCAGCCGCACGTGGGCCGAACGTTTTCGGCGGAGGAGGATGGTCCAGGCGCGAACCGCGTCGTCATGCTGAGTCATGCGCTTTGGCAGCGCCGGTTTGGTGCCCAGCCCGACATTGTCGGAAAGCACCTTACGTTAAGCGGCGAGACATACGAAGTCGTCGGCGTTATGCCGCCGCAGTTTCAGTTCCCCAGTCGCAACGATCAGTTGTGGGTACCGATAGCGTTCACGCCCCAACAGGCGGCTAATCGTGGAAACAACTCGTTCGAGGTGCTGGCACGACTGAAACCCGGCGTCACGCGCGAGCAAGCGGAGGCAGAGATGGACGCCATCGCCGCGCGCTTGCAGCAACAGTATCCGGATGTAGTTAAGAGTAAAGGTTGTGTCGTCATCCCCTTGCACGAACAACTCGTCGGCGACATTAAACCGGCGCTGCTCATCCTGCTCGGCGCAGTGGGCTTCGTGCTACTCGTCGCGTGCGCCAACGTCGCAAATCTTCTGCTCGCGCGCGCGGCCGCGAGGCATAAAGAGATCGCGCTTCGTCTCGCACTCGGTGCCAGGCGTGGGCGCATAGTCCGGCAGTTGATGACCGAGAGTCTACTGCTGTCAGCGATGGGCGGTGTCGTCGGGTTGTTGCTCGCGATCGCCGGCGTAAGCCTGTTGAAGACGTTTATCCCTGACAACACCTCCCAGGTCACGGCGGTCAACGTCGATGCCAACGTGCTCGCGTTCACTCTCGGCGTCTCTCTGTTAACAGGACTGATCTTCGGCCTCGCTCCAGCGCTTCAAGCCTCTCGGTTTAATCTGAACGAGGCGCTGAAAGAAGGTGGCAGAGACTCTTCGGCCGGCGGTCATGGTAGCCACATTCGCAGCCTGCTCGTCATCGCTGAAGTTGCCGTCTCGCTCGTTCTGCTAATCGGTGCGGGCTTGCTGATTCATAGCTTCGTGCGGCTGCGCAGTGTGGATCCGGGCTTCCGCACAGACAACCTGCTAACCATGAGGATCGCGCTTCCAAAGTTGAAGTACCCCGACCACGCAACGCGCACGGCTTTTCATGACGAGCTGTTGAGGCGCGTCACTGCGGTGCCCGGCGTGCGCTCGGCGGCTGTTACAAACTGGATTCCACTTACGCTGCAAGGCGACACTTTCGGCGTCACCGTTGAAGGCCGTCCTGATCCGGGCGCGCAGAACATGCCGGACGTGGTAACGCGTGTCGTTAGTTTTGACTACCTCAACACGATGGGTATCCAACTGCTGCGTGGCAGGCCTTTCGATCATCAGCAGGACAAAGTCGACTCGCCGCCAGTGGCGATCATCAGCGAGACGACGGCGCGCCGCCTCTGGCCCGATGAAGATCCGTTAGGCAAGCGCCTCAAGGCGGGCGGCGCCGACTCCGACGAACCGTGGATAGCAGTGATCGGCGTTGCGGAAGACGTGCGGCAGTTTCAGTTGACGGCCGAACCCAGGCTGCAGATGTATCTGCCGAGTGTGCAGCCGGCGTTCTTCGTGCCGGGCCATCTTGTCGTTCGCACTGATATCGATCCGATGAGCCTGGCCGGCGCGGTGCGGCAGGCGGTGTGGGAGATCGATAAAGATCAGCCTGTCTCTGACGTCCGCTCAATGGACGAGATCTTCGCCGAGTCGATCGCGCACCAGCGGTTCAGCATGCTGATGCTCGGCGTCTTCGCGGCCGTTGCGATGCTCCTTGGGACAGTCGGAATTTACGGCGTCGTGAGCTACACGGTGGCCCAACGCACGCACGAGATCGGCGTGCGCATGGCCCTCGGCGCAGGGACTGGCAACGTGCTAAGCCTGATCGTCGGGCACGCATTGAAGCTCACGCTGATCGGAGTCCTGGTCGGGCTGCCAGTTGCCTTTGTCTTGAGTCGCCTGACGGAGAGTTTGCTCTTCGGCGTCACTCCGACTGATCCGGCCACGTTCGTTGCGATCCCGCTCATGCTCATCGCTGCGGCTGCACTCGCGAGCTATCTCCCTGCGCGCCGCGCCACCAGGATCGATCCTGTCATAGCTCTTCGCTACGAATAAGAGGAGACAAGATGAACAAGAGATCGCGCCGAGCAACGCTGGCGCTCGCGGTCTTACTAATCACCTTTAAACTCTGCCACGCGCAGCAGGTGCCGGATGATCGTGTCAGTCGAGTCGACGCGCTTTTCGCAAACATCACTCGCGAGCCTGGTCCAGGTCTCGCTGTGGCAGTCGTGCGTGATGGAAAGGTGATCCTGCGCAAAGGATACGGGCTGGCCAGCATCGAGCACCGCGTACCGATTACACCTGCAACTGTCTTCGACGTCGCTTCAGTAGCTAAGCAGTTCACAGGGTTTGTCGTTGCGACGCTGGCTGCTGAGGGAAAGATCAAGCTGAGTGACGACATCAGGACTTACATCCCCGAACTTCCCAACATGGGCCACCGTATGACGATTGCTCACCTCGTGCATCATACAAGTGGCATTCGCGACTGGCCCGGTGCGCTGCTCGTCGGCGGCTGGCGCCTGGACGACGCAATCACGTTCAACCAGGTTCTGACGATCGCGTACAACCAGAGCGAGCTGATGTTCGTGCCTGGCGCGGAGCACTCCTACTCAAATACAAACTACAACTTGCTCGCCGAGATGATCCGGCGCGTGACGGGACGCTCGTTACGCAAGTGGACGGACGAGGATCTATTCGGCCCGTTGAAGATGACCAACACACATTTCCGCGAATACTACACCGAACTTATCAGCAATCGCGCCGCGGGCTACGCGATGGGGTCCGACCGTAAATACCACCACATGCCGAACAGCCTCACAGCGGTTGGCTCAAGCTCGCTGTTCAGCACTGTGGACGATCTCGCTCTCTGGATGATCAACATGGACCAGAGCACCGCGGCGATGTCGCTGGCCCAAACACGCGGAACACTGAATGACGGGAAAAAGATCGACTACGCGTTTGGTGTCATACACGGACAGTACCGGGGATTGCCGATACTCTACCACGACGGAGCCTGGGCAGGGTTCGGTTCGCTCGTCGTGTACTTCCCCGGACAGAAGTTTGGGATCGCATTACTCGCCAACAGCAGCTCGATCAACGTCGGCGATGCCGCGATGAAAATCGCAGATATATACATGGAGAAGGAACTCGCTCCTGCCGCGACTCAGCAGGACCACGATGTACCAGTCGTGGACGTGCCGATCTCAGTGCTCCGTGATTACGTAGGTCTCTATCGTCTGGCGCCCGGCTCTTACGTAAGAATCCGCCTGGACGGAACAAAGCTCACTGCGGAAGCAACACGGGAGAAGCCTATCGAGATGTCGGCAACATCGGAGCGGGAGTTTTCGATGAATGGTGGGAAGATCACTTTTCAGCGAGACGCAAAAGGAAACATCGACTCTCTCGAGTATCAGGGCAAACGCGCGCGCAAAGTCGACGAACCGCAGCCCGCGCAGTTGCACGAGTACGACGGAGAGTACGAGAGCGCAGAACTCGCAACCTCCTACCGCGTCGCGTCTAAGACAGACTCACTTGAAATGCATCACCGCCGGCACGGCACGATACCACTCACACGCCTCTGGCGCGACGACTTCGGATCCCACGTCGCGTTCATGCGTTCGGTGGAATTCCAACGCAACCCGGACGGACGCGTAACCGGCTTCATCGTTAACAGCAACGACCGCAACCGCAACCTGCGCTTCGTGAAACGAAAATAAAGCTCCCCGGCGTGACAGCTCGCCGAAGCATACCGATGAGAGGCCTGATTGAGTGTTCGAGGGAAATTCGTACATCTCTGGCCGGCATGGTGGATACTTCAGAAACGCCGTTGGCCGACCGTCCTCAAGCGCCCATGATGTGAAAGTAAGCGCTCCTAGCCTCGGCTGGGCAGCGCGCAGTTGATTCGGATAGCCGCTAAACGCGGCTATCCCATCAAGGTGAGACTAGACAAACGATCGTCCAGAACTATTGTTGCTGACACTGCCCGATTGAGCCCTGAGCAACACGATGTGATGCTCGAATTCATCAAGCCTGGACGACCGATGCAAATTGAAAGATTCAAGAGCAGCCGCTGACATCACTACTCACGCCCAAATTGCGTTAAGCAAGTCGGCGAGGTGTTGAGCCGCCAATGTCAGTTGTTGCTGTACGATCGGACGACAGCGCGCGTCGTAGGCGGCTTTGCCCTCCCACGAAACTTTGAACTTGCCTCCGCTTAACCTCCGAACGATGCGCAAAGACTCGTAGGCCCTACGCGCCTCCACAAGCGAGTCATTGGCCCACTGTTCGGCCCAACGGTCGACCGGTACGTTGTTCGCCGGAGCCGCCACGTTCCTTCGCGCGGCTCGTTCGCGTTCCACCATCCCCAACAGCTTGACGACGAAACGCTGTTTGAGTTCGGCATTAGTCGAACCGTCCCCCTCCTCCGCGAAAGTTACGGCATCAACCGGGCCCGCATCGTCCAGCTCATCTATGTCGCCGGCCAGGCGGCTGTCCCAGTAAGAGTGCAGGCTGACGTTCCCG
This sequence comes from Pyrinomonadaceae bacterium, assembly GCA_035761985.1. Taxonomy (GTDB): domain Bacteria; phylum Acidobacteriota; class Blastocatellia; order Pyrinomonadales; family Pyrinomonadaceae; genus PSRF01. The sequence continues at coordinate 22,641 of DASTQB010000123.1, read as the reverse complement.
CTCACCGGCAAGATCAAGTTGTTACCGCCCCTGTCGTGCCTAAGGTTATCCTGAATAATTCGTTGTGGATCGCTAACCAACCGCGGGACGCTGCCCGACGTGTTAACGAAGCCGCAGCCGACGTGAATCGGCTGGTGCACATCGCCAACCAGGTGGACTATCCAACGCAGCGCGTTCAACTCACTCATCTTTTGCGAGTCGCCCTGCAATACACGCACTGACTCACCAATCATCTGTACTACATCGTCGTTTCTGGCAAACCCGAGTTCCCATGCTTCGCCGTAATTCGTCACGCCGAGTGGCAGGTTGACGTAGTGCCAGTCTCTGCTCGCGTCGTTCGGGAAGTCAGTCAGAAATTGTCTTGTGTCGGGGTCCTGGCCGGGACCGGCCGACTGGCCTTTGATTTCGTCGGCCCAGGCGGCGATGTTTTGCAGCGTGGCGTTCGGAAGGACACCAAGAATCTCCTCAACCCTGCTGCTGGCGTTTTCGTTGAGCAGTTGCGCCGCCGCCCCCGCGATCAGTTCGTGACGCGACACTCCCCAGAATTCCGACCCGTACAAAGTCGTGTTCGCTCTGTTCAACGGTTCCTGTGAACGGCCGTAGGGTGTCTCGACAATGGGGCTGGGGTCGACGACCGGTGCAAGACCCGCAAGAACTTCTTCCACTGCTGCATCGGCGTTGACACAACCGTGGCCGAATTCGATCGAGTGCCCGTTGATATAAGAGCTCGATGGGCCAATGCGCCTAGCGGTTTTCTCGAGAATCTCCTTCACTTGCGCTGCAGTAAGAGAGGGGTTGATCGAAAGAAGCAGCGCGCAGATTCCAGCAACAAGCGGGGTCGCGCTCGAAGTACCGCCGAATGTTCTGGTGTAGTCGCCGGCCTCATACCCCGCTTCGTATGTGACACCTTGAAACTGGTACGTCCCCCGTACATCCGAAGTCAGGACCTTTCGACCGCCCGTCCCACTCGATGGGGCGCAGATGGAAATCTCCCGGCCGAAGTTTGAATAATTAGATTTTTCGTCGCGGCTGTTGCAGGCGGCAACAGCGATCACATGAGGGTGAGTCGCAAAGCCGTCAACTGTGCCGCCCTCAGGATCATTGATGTCGTGATTACTGTTTCCAGCGGCGAATACGATGACACAACCCAGACCGTTGCGGCCCTGTGTGGCGCACTCAGTGATGGCTTCGTCCATCTCTGTTGAGAGATAGAACTCATCGGCAGCCACGCCCCAACTGCAACTCACAACCCACGCACCTTGCGCGGCGACGTAGGCGAACTGCCTTTTGATCGTATCGTCGTCAATTGAACTGTTCCATCTAACCGGCATGAAACGACAATTCGGAGCCGCGCCGATTATTCCGCCGCCGTTGAGGTTGCCGATGGCGACGCCGGCGCAGGCCGTCCCGTGGTAATCGCCCCTCCGCGAATCGGGATTGAATCGTCTCGGCGCGGGGTTATCTGAATTGGTCGTGAAATCCCACGGCGCGACCACTTTGCTTGTACCTGACAAATCGGGGTGCGTTAGATCGAACCCGTCATCAATCACGGCGACAATGCAAGCCGGCGAACCTAACGTTTGCGCTCGTTGCCAAGCCGCAACCACGCGAGCGTCCGCGCCCACTTTCAAGCCCAACGACGTCCCGAATTGAATACCGTCGTTCTTCAAGTGCCATTGTTCTTTGAGCAGCGTGTCTGTAGGGAGTTGAAATGCGAATAGTCTTCCGGGTGTCGCCAGGTCCGGCTCGGCAAGCGCAACAACATCTTCTGACTGCTGTAGTTTTTCAGCTACCTTTAAGGGATTCGGCGCGTCCGGTGTAGTTCTGACAATGAATGTTTCGACTTTCGTCCCGTCTGGTCTTTGCTTGATCGTCGAGTCGACAATCTCGAGGTGGTTTTCGTCCAAAATCCGCTGGCGCTGATCTTCCGTTGATTGGGGTGTAAACCTCAAACTGATTTTGCCTGTGGGAACAATCGGCGCGGAATTGCTTGGCGTGTGATAGACATGTGAGCCGGCGTCAACCAGATAATGGCGGCGAAATTCATCAAGCGTTTTTTCCATACCGTCTTTCGTGCTTTTCACTCTGACGATTTCGAATCCGCCGAGGCTCGTTCCAGTGTCAACCTGCGCTGTTTCTGTGGATGTAGAGGCTAAGACCTCTGCGACTTCGGCCTGCGAGGTTGGTCTAATCGCGATTAAGTCTTCGCTCTTAACCAGGTTGACCTTTCCTCGGCCGCGCTTCAGGGTTACTGTTTCCATAATCATCATCACCTTTCGTGACTCATCGGGGTTCCCGAAGGTTCGTACGTCATTACCAGTTCCGCACACAGTATTCAGGACGGACCCCCTCATGAAGGAGTGATCTTCCTGCTACACACTGCTGCGAGATCGCTCGTGCAATCAATATGAAGATTTAAGTGAAAGCATTTCGCTACGTGCTTAACCGGTTGAAGAAACTCAAGGAAGGTGCGAAAAGAAAGGCTCCTCCAGTTGGAATCACCCAGCGGAATGGAAGCCCGTTCCACGGGACACCCTGCGGCTGGCCATCGGACACTCCGCTCTCGTCAGCCAACTGGTCGTATAAAAGCGGACTGGCTAAGTCGTAAGACTGCGGATTTCTGACAGATGACAGCACATAGGAAACATATCTGTGCCAGTCTTTACGAAGCTGTCGGCATTGCTGGAAAGCGAAAAATCATCGATAGCGGCGGGCGGCAGATAACGATCCATGACTAGATTTACTGACTCCCATCTCTAACACGTGCAGTAGTACGCCACAGTGTTTGCGAGTTTGGCTTTTGAAGTTGTGTAAGCTTCCGGTGCTCGCCAACTTGTTCGCTCTAAATGTGTGAGGCGGCGAAAACATTTCAAGAGAAGCAAAGCGCAACCGAAGACCGGTTTACTTGATATGGCTTCGATGAGTTAATCCGGGGGCGAAAATAGCTGAGCCGGCTGAAGGGGAGACGCTCCAGCCAGCTCTCATTTTCGGCAAACAAAATTCGAAACTTAATTCGATTTCTCGAATTTCAAGGCGACTGAGTTCATACAGTAGCGCAAGCCCGTCGGCCTCGGACCATCGTCGAAAACATGGCCCAGGTGTGAGCCACACCGGTGACACCTTACTTCAGTCCGGATCATCCCGGCAGAGCGATCCGTCTCTTCCTCGACATTTGCCTTATCAACCGGTGCATAAAAGCTGGGCCATCCTGTGCCCGATTCAAACTTCGCCTCCGAACTGAACAACGGCAAGCGACATGCGGCACAGTAGTACGTACCTTTCTCATGATTGTCCCAGTATTCGCCGGTGAAGGCGCGTTCAGTTCCGGCCTTTCGCAACACGCGAAACTGTTCCGGCGAGAGCTCTCGCTGCCATTCCTCGTCTGTTTTCATAATCTTGTCTGTCATTTCCTTCTTCTGCTCCATTACTCCTTGATCCTCCGATAACAAATTCTGGATTATTTTCTCCGTCTCGGCATACGCGCCTTCGCCGACGTGCATCCAGCGCACACGGCCTTGTTTATCCACCAGAAAGATGGTGGGCCATGCGTTAACGCGGTACGCATTCCACGTCTCGTAATCATTGTCGGTCAGCACCGGATACTTGATACCGAGCGACACAACCTCCCGGCGCAGTGTTTCGATTTTGTTCTCGCGTACAAACTCCGGCGAGTGTACACCGACAATCGTCAGACCTTTATCCTTGTAACGTTCGTGCCACTTGTTTACGTACGGAAGAACGTTGCGGCAGTTGTAACACCCAAACGTCCAAAACTCCACGAGCACAACTCGACCGCGAAGATCTTTCAGCTTCAACGGTTCCGAGTTGATCCACGTTCCTGCTCCGAACTCCGGAGCCGCCGGAGACGTCGCGTCCGGCACCAGCCTGTTTTCTGAAACCATCGGCTCAGGCGCGCCAATCGCGCGCGCCACACCACGTTCGATCACACCGAGCGGGCCCCAACCTTTTGCCAACCCCGCGCTGACAATAATGATCGATATAACTGTGAGAGACACTAAAGCAATCACGTTCTGCCTGTGCATTGTTTACCTTTCTTGAATACGACTCACTTTACTGAAAAAAAGTGAGTGGCCAAAACAGCCTCCGCAGTTTTTTACGCACTATATATACGGATTGCTCTGAGGTTTTGGATTCTACGCGATTGTTGAGGTTTTCACGCTCTGCGGCGTCAAAGGAACATGCGCCCGTAGTCGCTTTCGACTGCAATCTTCAGCCAGTAACTGTAGTGTTGCGGCGCCGCGCGCAGGTCCCGACGCAAGTCGTCCATCGTTACCCAGCGCCAATCCTCAACCTCCGCCGGATCGGGCGTGGGCACGCCGTCGTGAGTGCCCACGAATACGTGATCGTACTCGTGTTCGATGAGAGCGCCTTCAAGCTCAGCGCGGTAAAGAAACTCGAACGCCGCACGCAACTCGCAATCGAACCCCATCTCCTCACGCAGTCGCCGGTGTGCGGCCTGCAAAGTCGACTCACCGGGGCGCGGGTGGCCACAAGCGGTATTGGACCAGAGGCCGCCGGAGTGGTATTTCGTCCGCGCGCGTTTTTGTAAAAGCAGGCGCTCCTGCGTGTCAAAGACGAAGACGGAGACGGCCCTGTGCAGCGTGCCCTCGACGTGAGTTTGCAGCTTCTCTTTTATGCCGACCTCACGGTCGTACGAATCAACGAGAATCAGTTGTTCGCTCCTCATAGCTCGTTCCCCGATTAAAGCCTTTGCCGGGGTCTCTCATGCGACGAAGCGACACCGGCTGACTGAACCTACTGTGCGCATTATTGCACGTTTTGTACGTTTTGGAGAAGCTAGAATAATCTTATTATGTTGCCATTCACAGACATATCACAACCAGATTGACCGTTTTGGGCGATTTTGTTACTCTTCGCAAAGGTGGTAGAGAGAGATGAATAAGACGCAGGTCGTTTGGGACATGGAGACGTGGACGGCGCTCGAGAAGCGCACGCGAGCACGCGCGCTCGACGCTAGCGACGAGCAGGCCGCCTGGCGCGTGTTGACGAGGGAGGCGCGTGGCGTGATGCGCGCCTACACGACCAGTTTCTTCATCGTCAGCCGCTTTTTACCGCCGCATAAACGCGCTGAGGTCGAGGCCATCTACGCCGCGGTGCGATACCCGGACGAGATAGTCGATACGTTCCCGCTTACGGACTTCGAGCGGGGAGAACTTTTAGACCAGTGGCAAGCCGACTACGAAACGGGACTGCGTTGCGCGTCGCTCGAAGCTGCTTTACGGAGCAACGTGCCCTGCTTTCTCGCAGCCTTTACAAGAGTCGTACGCGAGCGAGCTATTCCGCCTGAACACTATCGCGCGTTCCTCGACGCGATGCGGCACGACACGCGCCCTCGTCCCTTCGCTTCGCTCGATGATCTGGTCGAGAACTACATCTACGGTAGCGCAGTCGTCGTCGGCTACTTCCTGACGCACGTTTACGGCGCGCGCACAGACGCAGAGTTCGGACGCGCGCTGGCGAGCGCACGCGCGCTTGGCATCGCGCTGCAGCTGACGAATTTCCTGCGCGACGTCGCTGAAGATCAGCGGCGGGGTCGCGTCTATCTGCCACAGAACATCCTGAGCGCCGCGGGCATTGAGGTACTCGACGCGGACGATTCGCAACAGCAACGCGCGCTCGCCGCCGTGCGGCGACAGTTAGCCGCAGTTGCCGACGAGTATTACGCCGTCGCGCTCTGTGCGCTGGATGTCTTCAGCGCCGACTGCCGCCTTGCGATTCACGCCTGCATAAAAGTTTACAGGCGCTTGAATGAACGCATCGCGGCGAGCAGCGGCATTGACCGGCGCGCGAGCGTGCCGCTCAGAGAAAAGTTTCAGGTGCTGCCGCCAAGCAAATACTGGCGCATCCCGCTCGCCTATTTCATCAGGTGAGCATCTCGTGCGGTGCGCACGCGCCGCTCGTGTTAACGGACTCTAACGAAGTTGTGATTGTCGAGCATTAACGATTGAGCAGTTCCGGACAGCGACAGGTCATCATTGTGGGCGGCGGACTCGGCGGGCTGAGCGCAGCCGTGCACTTACGCCTCGCGGGCTTCGACGTTTTAATCTGCGAGGCAAACGAGCGACTCGGCGGGCGAGCGAATGTCATCGAGCGCGACGGTTTCCGTTTCGACACTGGACCATCGCTGCTGAACTACCCGTGGGTCTTCGAGCAACTCTTCGAGGCCGCGGGACGAAGACTCTCTGACTACGTCACGCTGCTGCCCGTCGATCCTTCAATCAACTTTCGGTGGGAGGACGGCACACACCTCGCGCTCTCATCTGATCTGCAAAAATTCCTGAGCGAGTGTGAGCGTCTCGAGCCCGGCTCGTCGCCTTCTGTCCTGGCGTTCCTGCGCGACGCTGCCGCCAAGTATCGTGTCGCATTCGACAAGCTCGTCGCTCGTAACGTCGATTCCCTTCCCGCGTGGCTCGGCGCACTCGATGCCTCTGAGCTTCGACGAACGGCCATCTGGCGCACGCTCGACGGCGAGCTTCGCCGCTACTTCGAGAGCCGTCACTTACGCGAGGCGCTCGGCTCGTACGGAATGTATCTGGGCGGCTCGCCGTTCAGTCTCCCCGGGATCTTCACGATCCTCGCTTACGGCGAACTAGCTTACGGACTCTGGCTGCCGAAGGGCGGTGTTTACGGACTCGTGGCAGGAGTCGAAAGACTCGCTCGCGAACTCGGCGTCGAAATTAAGACCCACTGCCGCGTGCGTCAGATCATGATCGAGGGTGGGCGCGTTCGCGGCGTTGCGCTCGCCGGTGGAGGCACGCGCGCGGCGTCACTTGTCGTCTCGAACGTCGACGTGCCCACTACAGACACAGAGTTACTCGCTACAGGCAACGGACTTACCAAGGCGCTGCAACGGCGCGCGGCCAGGATGCGGATGACGCCGGGTGTCGTCACCTTTTATTGGGGCGTGCGTGGGCGCGTTCCCGGTTTGGATCATCACACCATCTTCCTGCCGCGCGATTACAGCGCAGCCTTCGCAGACCTCTTCAAACATAAGCGCGTGCCGCGTGAGTTGCCCTTTTACGTGAGCGTCCCTTCGGCAACTGATGCGAACCTCGCGCCGGTGGGGGACACAACGATGTTCGTGCTCGCACCCGTTCCGCTGCTAAGCGAGATCGGCGGCGCGGACTGGTGCGTTGAGACTCATCAGATCAAAGCGCGCGTGCTAGCGACACTCGCGCGACACAACGTCGAGCTTGATCTGGCGCGCATCACGGTCGAAGAGATTTACACGCCCGCCCACTGGCGCGACCGCTTCGGACTCTACGACGGCTCAGCCTTCGGTGCCGCACACTCGCTCAGACAACTCGGCCCGTTCCGCGCAAAAAATTTTTCGCCCGTGATCGAGGGTCTCTACTACGTCGGTGCAAGCACGACGCCAGGCACCGGAATGCCCATGGTTGTTTTGAGCGGGCGACTAGTCGCAGAAAGGATCGTGAGCCGTGTACGTTGAAAGGTATGGCACAGGCTCGCGCACTTTGCTCGGTTTGCACGGCTGGGGCAGCGATCGGCGAGTTTTCCAACCGCTCGCCGCGCGCGTCCCGCTGGAGGTCTCTTTTTACAGTGCAGACTTGCCGGGCTGCGGCGCGTCGCCGCCGCCGAATGATTGGACCATCGAAGATATCGTCGCGGAGATTGTCGGAACAGTTTGTCAGTTTGGCCCGGGCCGAGTCACGGTCGTGGGCCACTGCGGCGGCGCGGTTTTCGGTCTGCTCGCCGCGCGCGCCGCAGGCAGGTTGATAGAGCGCGTGGTGGCGATCGATCCGTTCGCCTACCTGCCGCGTTACTTCAGCCTGTTCACCGGCGACGGCTTCGGTCGTCGCGCGTACGATGCGACTTTCGCCAACTCGTTTGGCCGTTGGATGACGGCGAAGGCGCTGAATGCAGGACGTGAAGAGCAGACTGACTTGACGGCTTCGTTCAGCGCGACGAATCACGAGGTCGCGCGCCGCTACCTGCATCTCTTCGCCGCAATGAACGGCATCGAGGAAGTTCGCGGGTTGCGGGCAGACGTTGATCTCGTCTATGGCGAGCGGACATTCGGTGCAGTCAAAAAATCTGTCGCGGCCCTCCACGCGGCGCTGCCACATGCGCGCGTGTTTCGACTCGAAGGCGCGCGCCACATGCCGCTGACGGAAGCGACTGCGCAACTCACGCAGATCGTTTTCGCACCCGCACAAGAGAACCAAACGGCGCGAACAGAAACAGACGAGGCCGCACGTGCGATCGGGGGCATGATGTGAGCTTGAGCGAGCGACTAAATAGTTTTCTTAATACGAACCGGGGGGACATCGAAGCCGAATTGCGTGCGCGCCTGCCCGTTAGTTCTTTGCCGGCCGCGAGCCGGTTGAACGACGCACTCGAATACGCGCTCTTTCCCGGCGGCAAGCGACTACGCCCCGCGCTCTCTCTGCTCGCCTCAACGCTCACCGGAGTGCCTCGCGCGGAAGCGCTGACCATCGCGTGCGCGGTGGAGTTTCTGCATAGCAGTTCGATCGTCATCGACGATCTGCCGGGCATGGACGACGCACACCTGCGTCGCAACCGGTACACGCTTCACCTCGTCTTCGGTGAAGGCACGGCACTGCTCGCGGCGCTCGCGCTGCTCAACCAGTCGTACAAGCTCTTCGCAGAAGCCGCGCGCTCTCACGCTTGTGCAGGCGCGGTTGAGCGACTCATCTCGGAGGCGACGTATGCGGTCGGTGCCGAAGGGATGATCGGCGGCCAGATGCTCGACCTCGAGTTGAAAGCCGACTGCAGCGACACACGCAGCCTTGCCGGGCGCGACTTGAAGACGGTTGCGCTAATGCGACTGATGATGACTGCGGGCGCGATCGCCACCGGCGCCGACGACGCGGACACGCGCGCGTTACGTGTGTTCGGTGAGTGCTTCGGGAAAGCTTATCAAGTCTGCGACGACCTGCTGGACGAGTGCCGTGATGGCCATTCGTCGTCGCTCAAAACGGTGGGCCAGGACGCGAGGCATGGACGTGCCAATGCAGTGAGTGCACTCGGAAGACGCGGCGCGTACAGGCTCGCGCTGGAGTTGACCGAGCGCGGCACGCACGCTCTCACCGCGCATTTCGGGCGGCGTGCCGAAGTGCAACTCCTTTCAGACGCGGCTCATTACGTCATAGATCAAGTGCCGGATTTAGTTACGGCAGAAGACTACTCGCTAACGGCCGTGAGCGCGGGGGATTAAAGATGATGACATTACTATTCGTCATCATCTTCATACCTGCGCTAATCCTGCTCGCAGTGACGCTCTGGAACGTTCTCTGCTCGCCCAGAGTTGGAGCTCGCACAGATCGCGCGTCAGCCGGTGCGGTCTCGATTCTGATTCCGGCGCGCGATGAAGAGGCGAACATCGCGACGTGCCTGGACCACGCGCTCGCGCAAGGAAGCGTCCTTAGTGAGGTTCTTGTTTACGACGACCACTCGACGGATGCAACGTCGGCGATTGTCGCCGAGCGAGCGCAGCATGACGCGCGCGTGCGTCTACTCACGCCTCAACCTTTGCCTGCCGGCTGGTGCGGTAAGACGTTCGCTTGTGCACAACTCGCTGCGGAGGCGAGCGCGCCCTGGCTGCTCTTCGTCGATGCCGACGCGCTGCTTAGTGGTAACTCCGTCTCGCGTGCAGTCGCCGAGGCTGAGGCGCGCGAGGTTTCGCTACTGTCATGCTGGCCCAGGCTCGAAATGGGCGGCTTCTGGGAACGCGCGCTGATGCCACTTCTGAACTTTGTCGTCTTCACGCTGTATCCCGCACCACTCGCACTTAAACGCAACACAGCATCGCTTGGACTCGCGCACGGTTCGTTCATGCTCGCGCGTCGCGATGCGTATCAGCGCACAGGCGGGCACACGCTGGTTCGCGCGGAACTCTTCGAGGACACACGGCTCGCGCAGGTATGGCGCGAGTGCGCAGAGCGTAGCCTTTGCCTCGACGGTCAGGACATGTTGCGCGTGCGCATGTATAACTCGTTCGGAGAAATCTGGCGGGGCTTTCAAAAAAACTTCTTCCCGGCGTTTCGAGGCGCGCGGAGTTTCTGGTTGTTCATCGCGCTCCACTTCTCTGTTTTTCTGCTTCCCTTCCTGCTGCTTCCACTGGCGCCTGTGTTCATCTTCCCTGTGCTATGCGTGCTTCTGATGCGGCTCGCGCTGGTGCTGCGCTTCAAGCATCCGTTGTGGTCAGTGTTGCTGCATCCGCTCAGCGAGTCAGTGTTGCTCGCGCTCGGCATCTCGTCGTGGCTGCACTATCGAAGAGGGCGCGGTGTCGAGTGGAAGGGTCGTCGCTACGGTCATTTCGCTCTCAAAGGAGTTGATGAATGAGACTTTTCATTCTTTCGATGTTCGTCGTGCTGTTTTTAGTTTCACACGCCGCCGGTCAGACGCCGCGGATCAGCGCGGATGATTTTCGCGTGCTGGCAGGAGCGCGATGGACCGGGACGCTCGTGTATCGAGATTACGGATCGAACAAGGAGGTTTCGATTCGCGCGAACCTGGTTGTGACTCGTGATGGCTCGTCGTGGGTCTTCGAATACGAGTACCCCGACGAGCCGAAGGCAAACAGCCGGCGCACCGTGACGCTCAGCGATGGTGGAACGCAGATTGACGACGAAAAGGTAGTCGAGCGAACGAGCCTGGACCATGGCGCCGTGCGGATCGTAACGGAGCGACGCGGCACGGATAACGACCGCGCAGCGATCTTCCGCTACACGTACCTGATCGACGCGTCGAGCTTTTCGATCAGGAAAGAAGTGCGGCCCGAAGGCGCAACGGAGTTCTTCGAGCGCAATCGTTACAGCTGGAAGAGATGAAGCGTCGCTTGCCCTACAACTCTGCGCCGGCTTTGCCGGCGACAGAGTTGTGAGGCTACCAAGCATTGAAGGCTTTGCCCAAATGCTCACCACCCGAAGCGGGCGTGAGAATAAAACTCCAAGAAACAGCATTCGAGGTGGATATGAGTGACAACAATTCCGAAAGCACAGGCCACGACCGGCTGCGGCAAGTTCTTAACGTGACGTTCGCCATTGCGCAGGCGGGCATCATCCTCGTCGGCTACGCGACGGGCGGGAATGCGAACTTCGACTCACGCAGTGCAGATGAGTCGCCGGTCGTGCCGGCGGGCTACGCCTTCATCATCTGGGGCTTCATTTACCCGTCCTGCCTTGCGTACGCTGTCTTTCAAGCTCGGCGCCGCGAGCGCTCAAACGCTTTATTGCGCCGCATAGGCTTTTACACCGCTGCGGCCTTCCTTGCCGCGACTTTGTGGGTGGTCGCTGCACAGAACAGAGTGTACTGGCTGACGGTGGTCTTCATCATCTTGATTTTCACGCCGCTCGTCGCTGCTCTCATTAGTGTCGCGCGTCACGCCACGCCGCTTACACAGCATGAGCGCTGGTTCGTGAAACTGCCCGTCGGCATCTACGCGGGATGGGCAACGGCAGCCGTCTTTGCGAACAGCGCTTCGGTGCTGAAGAGCTACGGGTTCGGCAACTTCGGTCTGACGGAGACAACGTGGGCCGCGTCGCTCGTCATCGTCGCCGGCGCCACGAGCGTGCTGCTAGTGCTTGCGAGCCGTGCCAACGCGTGGTACGCGGGCACGCTCGTCTGGGCGTTCGCTGGTATTGCTGTCGCTAACGCCGGGAACCAATCGCCTGTAGCTCTTGCGGCTTGTGCTTCCGCCGCCGCAGCCGTGCTCGCGCTCGTACTCGCGCGGCCTCGGTTGCACCCAGGCTTCGCTCCACGCTCGTCCCAGGGCACCAAATACGATGCGGTCGGCGTCACGAAGTGATGAAGTGGGGCCAGCGACGCGCGATCATCATCGGCGGTGGACTCGGCGGGCTGGCGACGGCGCTGCGGCTGGCGCGCATGGGCTGGCGCGTGACGGTCTGCGAGCAGGGCTGCAGATTCGGCGGCAAGATGAACGTGCTGGAGAGCGAAGGCTTTCGCTTCGACACGGGACCTTCGCTCATCACGATGCCGCGGGTCTTCGAAGACCTCTTCGAAAGTTGCGGCGCGAAACTGTTGGACCACGTCGAACTGATGCCCGTCACTCCGCTCGCCGACTACATCTTCGCCGACGGCACGCGCTTCACTTACTCGTCTCGCCTGCCCGAATTGCTGGAAACTATCAGACAGCTCGAGCCGCGTGATGTTAACGGTTTTCTCAGATTCATGGAGCTTGGCGCGCGCCTCTTCGCGCTCTCGCGCGAGACGTTCCTGCGCCGCCCTTTATTTGCGCCGCCCGATCTGCAGGTTTTTAAATCGCTGCGCCATCTGCCGCTCAGGTACGGCTGGGGCAACTACCACGCGACCGTTGCGGCCCACTTTCGCAGTCCGTACCTGCGGCAACTCTTCGATCGGTACCCGACGTATGTCGGCTCGTCGCCTTACAGTTCACCCGCGACGCTCGCGGTCATTCCTTACATCGAGCTTGCATACGGCGGCTGGCACATCCGCGGCGGACTCTACAAATTAGTTGAAAGTCTCATCGCGCTCGCGCGCTCACTCGGCGTCGAGTTGCGCACGTGCGCGCGAGTCGAGCAGATCGAACACGCAGGGCGCAGGGTCAAAGGCGTGCGACTCGCAGACGGTGCACGTCTGCCGGCAGACGTGGTCGTGATGAACGGTGACGCGGCGACGACAAGCGCGCTGCTCACGCGCGACGGTAGGCCGGAGCCGCGTGGTGCGCGATCGCTCTCAGGCTTTGTACTGCTGTGCGGCGTGAGGAGAAAGCTCGAAGGTTTGGCCCATCACACAGTCTTCTTTTCCGCAGACTACCGGCGCGAGTTCGCGCAGCTATTCGACGAGCGGCGATTTCCTGATGATCCGACCGTTTACGTCTCAGCGCCGAGCCGCAGCGACACTTCGGTCGCGCCCGCAAACGGCGAGACACTCTTCATCATGGCGAACGCGCCGGCGAACAATGCGGCCTGGTCCATCGACGAGATCGAGCGAGCGCGTGAGCGCGTCTTCGCGCGTCTCGCACAGAGCGGATTCCAGCAGATCGATTCACTCCTCGCAGCCGGCGACGAATGGACGCCGCGTAGAATCGAGCGCGAATATGCTTGCCCCGGCGGAGCGATCTACGGCACGCATTCGCACGGCTGGCGTCGCGCGTTCATGCGGCAGCCAAACCGGGACAGCAAGTTGGGCGGGCTTTATCACGTCGGCGGCAGCAGTCACCCTGGCGGCGGCACACCGACCGTACTACTCTCAGCAAAGATCACCTGCGAGTTGATCGGGAGGTACGAAGGTTGATGGACCACCGGCCAAAAACCTTCACGTCAACGAAACCGCGGCGAGTCGCACTCACGTTGCTCACGTGCGTGTATGCGGTGCTATGGATCGGCGGCGTCATACAAGGTTGGCGCGGCGCGTTTGCCGGACTGAGTTGGGTTGCGGCAGTCTTCCTGATGCTAGCGGGATTGATCGTACTTGTAGGCACGTGTTCGCGTGGCGAGCGTCTGTCGCTCGGGGCGGTTGCGCTGCTCGGTTTCATCGCTGAAGCCGTGGGCGTGCACTTCGACGTACCGTTCGGCGCGTACAGCTACACGGACGCGCTCGGCCCCAGGCTGCTCGGCGTACCGCTGGCGATGGCGTTCGCATGGATGACACTCGCGGCCTACGTCAAACAAACCGTCGCGCACCTCGGATTTCCGTGGCCGATGGAAACGTTAGTCGGGGCTTTATGGCTAACCGCGCTCGATCTGCTGATAGATCCGCTGGCGGCTAATCAGTTGGGCTTCTGGCGCTGGGAAGTTTCAGGCGCTTACTACGGCGTGCCGCTGATCAACTTTGCAGGCTGGCTGCTCATAAGCCTGCTCTCATTCATCATCCTGGGTAAGAAGTTCGAGCGTAGCCTGCCGGCACAACTGACCGGCATCAGCATGATTCTCTTTTTCACGCTGCTCGCTGTAGGTTTCAGCAGCTACTTCGTGGCATTTGTAGGTTGCTCATTACTCCTGGCCCACGGTCTAACCCTGCGTCGTAAGCAGCAGCCACGTCGCGAGGCCTTTACACCATCCCCACTCACGCGCCACTGACGCAACGCCTGTAATTCTCGTTGACCCGGCCGCTGTTTTTGATGACGACGCGTAGACGGAAATAGTCCAAAACGGAATGTGCATGCTAAAGAATAACCTCCGCATCTCGCTCTCGTCGCTATCTTGTACCCTGTTTGCTGATTTTCCCGCTGCACCTTCGCATACCTTTGCGGCGCGTGGTGAAGTACGTGTGCTCAGCGCCGACGGTATGCGGCAGGTGATGTTAGATCTTGGGCCGAAGTTTGAGCGCGCCACCGGGCACAAACTGAAAGTCTCATTCGATAGCAGCGGTGTGATCCTGAAACGACTTGAGCGGGGCGAACCCGTCGACGTCCTAATGACTAATCAACCGGTGATCGAACGACTGGCTGCAGCAGACGTGAAAGCTTCGGTATCCGACGTTGCAATGTCCGAGATCCGGTTCTTGAGACTGTAGTTCAGCGGTTTGAGCGTGACCGAACTGAGGAGCCAGGACGTAGGGCTGTTTCGTGTTGTCAGGGGTTAGCTGCGCCGGCTCAACGAAGAACCAAGCCAGTTTCAGTTCTACTGTTATCTTGCCTTTCAGTTCGAGTGTACTGACGAATCCTTTCGAAGCGCGCTCATTGGAATTCGATAGTGTCTCAGCACTGCGTCCTCGAGTATTCTCTTGAGCTGCGGAGATTTTGTGTAGGCTGAGTAGTTGCTAAACTTACCTGATGAGATCCGTAGGTGAACTCCGTCTCGTAGCGGCGGACGGAGCTTGTGTGTTTACGTCATGACACAGAACATTGAGAAGCTTCGTCGACTGTGGAGTCTTACAATACTCGGCTGTGCCTTTCTGATTATCGTACCGGTACCTGCAGCGACTAGCTCCACGCGTTCTGCGGCACAACGTGGACCGTTACCGTCGCCGGTGACCACCTCTCAACCGCAGACGAAACAGCGACCGAATCCAGTGCGACGGTTCTTTTCCTGGGTGAAGAAGACAGCTAGTCGTCCGTTTAGAAAGCGAGTGTCGCCGATTTCTGATCCACCGGTCGTTCGCATTACTTCGTCTACCTCATCAATTAATTTCTGCCCTCCCTGGATGTACTCTAAGGATAACTGCTCGACCAGTCGCGAAGTGGAGCTTTCTGCAAGTGTTGGTGGTCCAGAGGTGGATGCCAAACTCCTCTTCCGATGGGCTGTATCGGCCGGTCGTATCCGCGGTGAAGGTCAAAAGGTAATCTGGGATTTGAATGGCGTCGCGGAAGGTACTTACATAGCGACGGTTGAGGTGAAGGACAATACGCTCGCAGCGGCTGCCTCAACAACAGTCACGATTGCACAGTGTCGGAGTTGTATACCAAGAGAATCGCCCTGCCCCACGATACTCGTGAACTGTCCGGAAGACGCTAAATCAAACCAGTCACTGACATTTCAAGCGCATGTTAATGGCGGCGATCCTACAGTGAAGGTAACTTACACATGGTCGGTCAACGGAGGAAAGATTAGCGGCGGCCAGGGAACTTCCACGATCACAGTTAACGTCTCTGATGTGACTGCCGGATCAATTACTGCGACGGTTTCAATAGGTGGTCATGATCCCGCGTGCGCAAAGACTGCAAGTTGCACCACGCGAACAGCTGGCGGCGTTTCTAAGTCGGGCTGCCGGCCTTTCTAAGCTCCTCACTACGGTATCCGTCGATGGCTACTGATGATGCTCTTTCTCGTACGCGAGAGCCTCAGCTTTGTTCTTGTGTACCGTGCCGTCGGGGTGCTCGGGCGGCGAATAGATGGTGTAGAGTTTCAAAGACTCCTGGTTCGAGGTATTGATGATGTTGTGCTCGACACCTGCCGGAATGACGACTGCCGAGCCGTCCTCCAGCTCGTATTCCTTTCCATTGAGCAGGGCTTTCCCGCGCCCTGCCTCC
Source organism: Pyrinomonadaceae bacterium (assembly GCA_035761985.1). GTDB lineage: Bacteria > Acidobacteriota > Blastocatellia > Pyrinomonadales > Pyrinomonadaceae > PSRF01. The sequence goes on along the minus strand of DASTQB010000123.1, from coordinate 6,662 downwards.
ACACGGATGAACTGGTCGATACCGTCGTGAGTCTCCAGGCCAATCTCCTCACCGGGCTCGAGCGACATGACAACGAGTTGCAGGCTCGGCCCAGTGAACAGGACCTCACGAAAGTGTGTGTTCTTTAGTGACTTGTCCTCAATATTGATCGCATACCCCGCCATGCGTTTACCTCCTGTCATTAGTAAGCGCCGAAAATCACCGTTACTAATTCGGGAATTTTTCTGTTGTCGCTCTTCTTCGCCCAAAGGGGATGAGACAGTTTAACCCAAGCCCCGTCTTCATGTATTCCCGATTCTGGTGTCTTTCTAATCTTGGCTTGGAATGTTCATATTTCAAACGCTCTACAGGCACGCGCACGAGTGCAAGTTGTCAAAGAACCAACAGCCAACTGAAGGAAAGCCGCTCGCAAATAACTTCGACCGTGTCTCCAAACTACCCGCCGTCAGCAGGAACATATGGTCAATTGGATCTGTGCTTGTGTTTCGCATTACGAGCAGTAGAAACAGTGACTTCACGAACTGCCTTTAAGAATGCTGCTTCATCCGCCCAGGTTGATGGAACACCCGCTAGAGTAGACAGCAATCGCCTTGCGCGCGAGTCATTGGTGAATACCTTGCCGTCCACTAGTTCATAGCTTTTTATCAGGCCGGTATCATTTCCGCCATTAATCGCTCGCGCAAACACCAGGTACCGCCGGCCGAGTTCCAGGTTCCCCAGGTTGTCAATCTGTGTCTCGTCTCGCACAATGCGACCGTTGTTCAGTTTGAGGGCACCACCCGGCCAATCTATCACCACCGTTTTGGTCGCGGTAACGCGTTTATCATGATCCTGTTTTAACAGGTCAGCAACTGCGATCGTGATCTCGGTGTAGATGCGTGAGCGATCGCTCGAAAGGTAAGGTTGTACTTTTATCACCCGGCCAACTACTACAACCGCACTCTCTGCGGCAGGAATGAAGTCAACAGCAGACCAAACTTGCTCAAAGAAGATTTCCGAGTCTTGCGGTCGCTCAACAGTAAGATCCGCCCCTCCAGTGTTATACCGCGTGTTCTTAGCCCTGCGGACTTCACGCTCCCTGGGGTTCGATGATTCAGGTTCTTCTGCAAGAATCTCACGATCAACTTTGCGTTGTGATTCTTCGGTCTGCCACGATTGCCTTACGCCCTCTGAATACGTGCCGGCCTGACCATTTGCAAGAGCCGCCAGCACTACACAGGCAACCGCCACGAGCAAGCTTGCTGTAAATTTCATTAGCACCCCCACTGCCCGCGCGCTCCTGCGCACGATCAAAGATCACGTTTGGAACTCGGAAGTTTTTCCCCACACCATGGGCAAAACTGAATCACGGAATAGGAGTTCCCCCCATCATGGATGATTATGCCGTACTCATCAAAGCGCGCGTTGTACAACACTAGACGATCAGCGCACGCGAACGGATCACTATGTAGATCGCAGGTCATTTCCAATTGCCTCTTCATCTCCTTACAGTCGTGAATTTGATTCGTCATGAATTCCTCATGTTCGCAGTTATGGCTCTGTCACCTACCAGGGTCAGCGGGTTTGTCTGCGAGCAAGTTGTCAAAGAACCGCCAGCCACTTAAGGAAAAGCGGCTAGTTAAGCTTACTCCTTCTTATTTGCGTGCCGCTCTTCATTGTCTGAGACGTGTTTGATTGCGTTCCAATCGATCACCGCAACCCACTGCTTCAGAGAGTCGTCGTACCGAACAACACCTTCAACTATAAGGTCGTCTGGATTGCCGGCATCATCAGCATCGTCACTGTAGAAGGTAAGGACAAGTCCATCCTTTAACTCAATGCCACTATGGGCCAGGTCTTCCCTCGTTCCATAGGATGACAGGATCAGCCGCCCTTCACCGTCGACCTTATGGAAATCAACGTAAATTCTGATACTGTCGCGCATGATTCCTAACCGCGCATCAGAACACGAACCGCTCTATTGAACACGCATTTATTTAAATCGATCAAAAAATCCTTCGTGGTAGAGTTCTTCCACCGCAGCTCGCATGTTCTTGACTGTTACCTCAGGGATAACAATCATTCCAGGCTGGGCGATACAGGTTCTGCCGGCATTTAAATCTGCCTCCAGGTCTTGTGCCAGCCGAACAGGATCCCAAAAACATACAGGTACCGTGCTGCCATCTGGTAGGCGCACGAGCGCCTGTTCAAACCAGCCCTTCTGCTGTATCTCCCATTCAGCCCTCTCGTCAAATTCACAGGTAAACAAGAGTGTCGTGTAATTCACCTCGCTCATAGGTTTTCAACGTCCTACTGAGGTCTGACTTCACGAACTGCCTTCAAGAATGCTGCTTCATCCGCCCAGCTTGATGGAACACCCGCGAGAGTAGACAGCAATCGCCTTGCGCGCGAGTCGTTGGTGAATACCTTGCCGTCCACTAGTTCATAGCTTTTTATCAGGCCGGTATCATTTCCGCCATTAATCGCTCGCGCAAACACCAGGTACCGCCGGCCGAGTTCCCGGTTCCCAAGATTATCAATCTGTATCTCGTCTCGCACGACGCGACCGTTGTTCAGTTTGAGGGCGCCACCCGGCCGATCTATCACCACCGTTTTGGTCGCAGTAACGCGTTTATCATGGTCCTGTTTTAACAGGTCAGCAACTGCTTTCGTGATCTCGGTGTAGATGCGTGAGCGATCACTCGAAAGGTAAGATTTACGCAGTTACTTTCTCTCCGTAAACGGCATGACTCCTGGTGTAAGCGATGATGCTCTTATTAGATTTTGGATGCTTAGCGAAATGAAACCAATCTCGGAAGCTGCTCCAGAATATGCCGGCAGAAACTACATTGAAGCAGCACATTCTGTGTATTTATTCGCGGATTATTGCATTTGGTCCCACGCATTTGGAATTCGGCTGTCATCAGAAAAAGAAAAGCAATCAAACGTGGTTTACGTTATCGGTTATTCACCAGCCATTCCCATCGCTAGCTCCTTTTCCGAATTCGTTGATATTTATCTAACAAACAATGAACGATTGGTCGCTGATTTCTCTGGCACGTGCTCCTTCCGGACCAACTCCAAAACTCATTAAGTAATTCCTCGGGACCTCCAGCAAATTCGCTGGGCGAGAGTAACCCGCGCTTGAGTAGATGAGTAGCACCGGTCTCTCCGTAGACTAAAAGATCCAGAGGCGTTCAATATCGAAAACTGCCGTCTTTTTTATTCGCGTTTGTGCCCACCTGAAGTGATCAGTATGATTCCCCGACTTTGCCACAGTCGAAAGCTGAGCATCAATCTGCTTCAGGTACACCAACTCTTCAACGGCAGCAGCGCTTCCCACGAAATCAGACAATAACTGGATGTTGATGCGCATTTGCATGACAAGCAAGATTTCCTCCCCGGTCCACTCGCTCCCCACTGACAATATCCGGCGAATTCGGTTGATGTTTTGCTCCAGACCGATTCTTACTTCGTGGAGAAGCTTCTCATTTAACTCCCCCTTAAGGCGGGACTCCCACGCCGCACGTTCCTTTGCGGGAAGCGTCGCGCTCGCGTGGAAGATCTCAGCCAGACAAACTGCGGCGCTATACCACGCTTGCTCGAGCTTAAGCTCTTGATAGGAGCGGAAGTGTTTCTCAAGAGCAATTCCACGATCGGGAAGAGTCATGGTCCTATTGGCGCTTCCGCAGCGTACTTAAGTAACCTCTCCCATCTCAAAGAACGTGATGTTTGTGAATTGACGATTCTGAATAAACTCCTTAACTGGGTCGATGCACATGATCCAGGCCGGAAACTCGGCAACACGAAAAACGTCCTTTCCATTCAAGTGGGCGTTATTCACAAACAGACCCTGACCGTTAGTGCGAGGTACCCTGGTAGTTACCAAGTCCTTCATGATCGGATTCCATATCCTTTCCTCATCCTCCGTGCCAGTGATCTCATAGCTACGGGTCCCGCAAACCTGGCACTCTCTTACAAGGTGAGCCGTCGAACGATGATTATCTAGGGGAATGAACGAGTCCACCCAAACTTCATGAAGCTTCGGTCCCTCATATGGCAGCCGAATGCGGGGCTTTGTTAGAGAGGTATTGCGCCTTGGCTTTGTGGCCTTAGGTTCTTCAATCATTTGAACTGGACCAGATCGAATTCCGCCAAAGTGTTCCTGAAGCTTGAACATTACGGCTTCAGTAACGGCCAAACTGTTCAGGCCTGGCCAAATGAAATCTCCGATGAATACGGATCCAGCTTCCCACTCGATAATAAGGGGTTCGACTCTTTTTGTGCGCGCGGAACTGCACGCAGGACACACCCCCCCACCATTTACCGGTGCCCAGGCACCACGCAAGGATGCCTCAGCAAACCTGTGATCAAAAGGATCCGCCAACCGCCAAATTCTCATGGTCGATAATCATCGATACCGAGTCGATTAGTTGCCATTCGGGTGTTATATCAGCTCTAGCAGGTCTTCATTAGCTTATTCAGCGTTTTCGATTATCGTTTCGATGAACTCGCGGAACGAGAAGGTAGTCTGCCAGATATCGTCGTTAGCAGTCTCGGTGTACCAAATCGTCCCATCAGTCTTATCCCACAAAGCAGCAATTCGCAGGATATAAGAGCGTTAAAGGAACTTACGGACTGTGATCGCTTTGCCGCTGAGGTTGCGCGAATCGGATTTGGAAATGTTACTTTTGGAGAATTTGTGCAAGCGTTGGAGAACAGGTTCGCTCCTGAAGGTGAATCTCAAGCTAGCGACGAGTTTGGAAGCTCGGGGTTCAAAACGCAATTTCAGGATCCAGAGCCGACCTCTGACAATCAGGCCAGACACTACGTTGGTGCGCTTAAAGCGCAAGTCACGTTGGGGAGGCTTGGGCGGCACATTATGAATGAGCGCGAGAAGGTGAAGCCGGGAGACTCTGAAACCGTTCGGCAGAGTCACTGGGCAGATCTCGCATTGAATGCGGTAGCTTTTGAGCACGGTAAACAACTGACCAACGAGAATTATCGACAGCTGCACAGCCTGATCCGGAGAGATGTGTGCCCGTGAGGTAAACTCATGACTATCCCATTACGCATCGGTATTGCAGTGACGGTGTCCTGCTCAGTGGTGCTGGGCTTTTTGTTCTGTGTTAACTCGGATCGACAACTTCCAAACGTTCGAGTCCAGTTTGTAAATCGTGATGTTGGCTGGATTGTGGGCCCTCGCCTTTTGCAAACCGGGGATGGCGGTCGCACATGGAAGGAGGTTCGGAGTGAGGGTTATGGAACGTTACCATCTGAATCCATAGGTTTCGGCCATACCCAGATTCAGTTCATCACACCCGCGAGCGGAGTGCAACTCGATCTTAGCAAGCTCGTAAAAACGGACGATGGGGGCTCAACATGGCTCAATCATTTTCCCTTGCCTGAACGACGGAACCCGGGGGGCTCCTCCGGTTCACTTTTCTTTCTCACACCTGAAGTAGGTTGGGTTGTTAACGAAATCGTCTACCGTACAACTGATGGGGGTCGCAGTTGGACAGAATTGACAGCCACGCCGCGCGGTGTTAACGAGCGACAAAGAGCGATGCGGATTGCTCCCACCTTAGCCGATTTTATTCCGGCTCTTTGGTTTGTTAGTGAGCAAGTTGGCTTGATGGCGCGACGCGATGGTGAAGTCTATCGCACCGGCGATGGCGGTACGACCTGGACCAAAGTTTTGACGGTAGAATCCAGCATCAGAAACATATTTTTCGTTAACAATCAAAAAGGATGGGTGACCGGTGATCGAGGATTTATTGCCCGAACGACCGATGGTGGTCTTACATGGTCGAAGGAACCTGTGCCCACTTCCGCCGATCTCACCTGCATATTCTTCATAAATGAACAAACGGGATGGGTCGTAGGATTGGGAAGCACAATACTTTACACACGAGATGGCGGCTTGACCTGGAAGAACGGTTCCGTTTCCGGATTAATTAGAAGGCCACCCTTAGCGTCTGTGAGTTTTGCGGATGAACGTCACGGGTGGGCTGTCGGTGGGTATGGGCAACCGTTTTCGGTTTCTCTGTTTGGCCCGTCGAACGTTATTCTTTCGACCAGTGATGGCGGTCATACCTGGCAATCGGTCGCTCCTTAGTTGAATTGGTGCCCCCGGCGCGATTCCAACGCGCGACCTTCCGCTTAGGAGGCGGATTTACGAGCCTTTTGTTTTCAACAGTTACGAAAAATCTTAACAAAAACGCGTGTGCATGCGTTGCATATTGTGCTTGAAGTGCTCAGTTTGTAAAGAACTGCGGGGCAATTGCGGGGCAAACTTGGACCAAGCGCAATACCACCGAACCTTACAAAATTCCCATCTTAAAGTTCCTCCTTCCCATGCGATCTGGTTTATCGACAAAAGGCCTTTCGCGTGTCCGCTTCCCGCCTCCCGATGCTCCTGTGCGTGTAAGTTTTCGAGTAAGAAAAACAGTGGTTCGCCCTCGTAGGGAGATTGGGCCACGAGTGGGTGCCATAACGAACGCACACCCGAAGGGGCGAAGCGGCAGCGGAGCGTGCGATCCGTTCCCTAGAAATGACTCGCTGAGTCAGGGATTAGGGACATGGACCAACACCGCGTTGGTCTTTGATAACTTGGTTTCTGTGCAGGTGAAATTCCTAATCAGCAGTTGGAGATAACAAAGCGTCAGAGGTTTAGGGAGAAC